>JAIOPE010000074.1 GCA_021414065.1 Planctomycetota bacterium | reverse complement strand
CGGGTTAACGAATTGCGCGGGACAAAAAATGGGGCTCCTCGCTATCGCGAATGGGTGAGGGCGGGTAGGTCAAACCGCAGGCGGCTGGCGATCAGGTAGATCATCGTGATGAAGGTGTCCGCGTTGCGGTACCCGCGGGCGCGCGCGCGGCCTGGGCGAGACTGTTCACGGACTCGATGACGCCCGAGGTCATCCGCAGCCGGAAGTAGTTCAGGATGCCGTGCGAGTTGTCGCGGAGCGTCAGCGCCGTGCGGTGCATCGCCTCCAGGACCCGCGTCTCGGCCGGGTCCTTCGGGCGCTTCGCGACGCGGAGTACCCAGTTGCACCAGCGGCGCGGGTAAGTGGCAGCCCGCTCGGGCTTGCGCCGGTCCCAGAGCGACACGTAGCTGTGCCGCTTCGCACGACTCTCGGCGACGAGCAGGACGCGCACGCGCTCCGGCCGCCACGCCTCGCGCCACGCTTCGACGGCGGAGAGGTAGGAGGGGTCCTCGGGCTCGATGCCGAGGTCGGCGGCCTGCTGGGACACCCACGCGCTCACGAGGTCGGTGTTCATCGCGCCATGGTCGCCCGATGCCGGGTTCGAGCGGTTGGGCGATCTGCCTTGTCGCCGCGGGCCGCAGCAGGGCCACAGCGGGCGGCCTGGCGACGTTCGCGCTGAGGGTCCATTGGCAGGCGATGGGGACGAAACACACACGGCGGATTCGCTTCCCATACCTGACCCGCGTGCCTAGCTTGGATGCTGAAGGGAGCTTGCAGAACCCGATGCCCATTCCTGTGGTAGAGCGAAGCCAGTCTAGCGACGCTGCGCTGAAGTGCTACGGCACGGCGTACATCTTTGAGAAGCGCGCAGCGGCGATCCGGTGGAAGATCCAGGCGCTGACGTTCCTCGGCATCGCAGTCCCCGCCGCGCTGGGTAGTGTTGTGGCGTCGTTCTCGATGAAGGCGGAAGCACTCGGGGTGCTGATCGGGATTGCTGGCGTACTCGGGACCTTTCAGTTGGTGCTATCCGTCTGGTCGCTCGTGGCGCACTGGGATGACCGGCTGTCGTACTTCATCGAGTCCAAGTCCGCGAACTACCGACTCTCAGAGGACTGGCTCAAGTTGGCCCAGGCAACCATCCCTGACAACGAGTTCTCGTTGAGGCACGCAGTGTTGGACACCGCGTCGGAGAACCGTGCTGACTTGGACAACCGCATCGACGTCTCCGACAAGGAGAAGCGTCGAGGCATGCGAGCTGGACTCTGGAAGTTCCAACGAGCCTGCGCAGGCTGCAACGGCACATCGTCCCCGCGCGCGCCGAGGCAGTGGCGCGCTTCGCGCGTTCGGCAGCGGTCGCGTGGACCGCACTGCGTGTCCATGATGGCCAGTTGTGGAGTCCGGCGTGGGTCGTCTGGTTCGTCATGATTGCGCCGCTCGCGCACGGACCGTTCGGCTGGTGGATGTCGCGGCGGGACCCCGAGGAGCTGACCGCAAGCGGCGCGGCGATGCGCCCGATCTTGATCATCCTCTTCGTCTGGGTACCGCTGATCCTCATGATCGCGATCGCAGTCGACTTCGCGACTGCCTTCCCGATGACAGACCGAGTCGCGGCAGCGTCGGCCCTGAGACTTGGTGGCTTGCTCGCGGTGGCGATGTTCCTCTTGGTGCGGCTTGCCGGCGAGGAACGCAGCGCTGGTCTCGCGAATGCGTTGGCGGAACTTCGCAGAGATGTCACGCTCGGCCGACTCGCGCCGGTTGATGCGATTAGGCGAGCGGAACTTGCCGTGGTCGGCCTCGACGCTGCGAGCGCGTTCGGTCCACGTGTGCTTCGGATCATGCAACGCCGTGACGAGATCCGGAGGGACGCAGAGCGACTGGCAGCCCAGGTCGGCCCGCACACGCCGTCGCAAACCCCAGGCGCGGTGAGCGGGTCGATCCCACTCAAGTGCGCGCACGACGCATGGGACGAACTGACGCGACTGTGGGGACAGCAGGTGCTTCTCCGCCGCGACGTCGCAGCCGTCGCCGCGCCGATCGTGGTAACGCGCTGGATGTCTGGCAGCGCGCCGTCGGCCCCTGACCCGCTCGTGGAGCAGGCGCGACGTGCAGCGGACGAGGCGGCTACGGCGATCGAGGGCGTGCACAAACTCGTGGACGAGGCCACTGGCCCGCTAGATCGGGCCGGTTCGGGGCACGAACCGTGTCTGGGTCGTCCGGCGACCGGAGTCGAGTCCCCGTCGCCGTGAGGAATGCGACGCGCCGGATGTCACACTGCCGGTCGTGGACCGTAGCGACACATGTCGCGCAGCTCGGCGAGGATCGTCGGGGGACCGCGGCAAGTGAAGGCTGCCGCGACGTGATGCGTCGCCGCGCTTCGCTCGCTCAACGGTGGCGTTCTATCGCGCGGGAGATGACGGCGTCGTCCGGAAACTGCACGGCACCTGCGTCTTGGCACCCTGACAGATGGACTCGGCGGCGCGCGGACCACCAGCCAGCGGATCGTGTCCGTGGCCGCCGGTAGGATCACAGGAACTCGAAACGCTCCCCCAGAGACAGCTCCCAGATGAAGCTCGATCAGGACACGTCCCGCACCACCGCCCCTGCACCGTCGCGCGTCGTCTCCGACGCTGCGGCGCTACCTCAAGCCGCCCTCAACATCCAAGACAAGACGCGAAGCAACCTGCTTCCGTGGCGCGGCCAGTTCTCGCCACAGTTGGTTGAGTCGCTGCTTCGGAACTACGCGAGAGCGGATGCCGCGGTTCTCGATCCCTTCGTCGGGAGCGGCACGGTGCTATGCGAATCCGGACGCCTTGGTCTCTCGTCGGTCGGGGCAGAGATCAACCCCGCCGCAGCTACGCTTGCGCGAACGTACGGTTTCATCAACTTGAGCCAGCAATCCCGCGAGAGTGCGATCCTCGACCTCTCCGTGGACCTCGGGACTCTGATCGCAACCGGGCTCCCACTGCTATCTCGACCGGCACCTGCCCGCGCTGACGTACGTAACGAGCTGGTCGCGCTCCATCGGCGCCTCCGCGCTGGGCGCAAGAAGACGCTGCTGGAGTCGTTGATCACCCTCGCCGACTTCTACTCCGGTCCAGTCACGACCGACGATCTGGCCGACACCTGGAATCACCTCGCCGACCTCGTTCGGGCTCTTCCGCATTCCGACGCAGCGGTTCGGGTCGAGTTGGGGGACGCCCGGCGGCTCACGCTCCCCGACCAGTCCATCGACCTTGTGATCACGTCGCCGCCCTACATCAACGTCTTCAACTACCACCAGCAGTATCGTGCGTCCATGGAGGCGCTCTCGTGGGATCTGCTCGCGGTCGCGCGCGCGGAGATCGGCTCCAACCGAAAGCACCGCGCAAACCGATTCCTCACCGTCACGCAGTACTGCCTCGACATGGCGCAATCACTCAACGAGCTTCGCCGCGTGTGTCGTCGCTCCGCACGCTTGATTCTCGTCCTGGGTCGCGAGTCGCGGGTTCGCAAGACACCGTTCTACAACGGCAGCCTCGTAGAGGCGCTGGCCATTCAGTGCTCCGGGATGTCCGTGGTGCTCAAGCAGGAACGCTCGTTCGTGAACAAGTTCGGCGAACGCATCTACGAGGACCTGCTCCACCTCGAGGTCGCTTCGGCCGCCACGCCAGCCTGGGAAAGCAAGGCGCGTCAGATCGGACTGGAAGCGCTCATCGACGCGACGAATCGGGCTCCTGACGAGTCGCGAGCGGACCTCGACGCCGCCATCAGGGGGGTCGCGAGTGTTCGACCGTCGCCGTACTTCGATCTCAACGCAGCCCGCAGCACTTCGCCGAAATCTGTCGAGCCCACAAGCAGGCGATAGGGACCAATCACGTATGCCGCCTCCGACACCGCACCTTGAGAAGCTCATGGCAACTCGCAGCAACGAGAAGCTGCCAGTTGAGGACCGCCCCCGGATCGAGACGGCCATTGCCCAGTACCACGAGTGGATCGCTGGTCTACGGGCCGTCAAGGGCACTCCGGACGAGGTCGTCTGCGCGCTGGTCGATCAACTCAATCAGTACAGGCTGCGCGTGGATGTCGATCTCGTGTTCGACAGCCCGAATGACTTCCTGTATCGCCAGAAAGGCCAGCTCAAGCTCGACAACAGTATCGTTGAAGAGTTTATTCCTTGGCTCATCCAGCCTGCCGTGATCCCGGAACTTAGCGCGGGGCTGGGCGTCGGTCCGTCGTCGTGTTTCTCAGCCGTGTACTTCGAATCGAGCCTCGCAGACGCAGGGAAGGGAGCGGGCCTCCGGTTGCGTTCGAAGGACCAGGACTTCTCGATCAGCCGCCGGGTCTACCTGCGCACATCGTTGACGCCCGACTTCAAGGACTACGGCGACGCGGCGACGGACATCGCCTACGTGGCGGCAGAGATCAAGACCAACCTGGACAAGACGATGTTCCAGGAGGCATGCGCCACTGCGCACGACGTGAAGACTGCGGTCCCGGGCTCGCGCTATTACCTGCTGTGCGAGTGGCTCGACATGACCCCGATCAGTACGGCAACGACTGACATCGATGAGGTGCTGATACTTCGAGGGGCTAAGCGAATGAACTCGAACGTGCGCAGCGGGTTCGGCACGGCATCGGGCCGGGCGAAGCAGCGGGACGAGTACATCAAGTTCCTGAAGGCGAACCCGCTCCGGCGCGACATCTTCGTGCGCTTTGTCAACCACGTCCGCGGCATGCTGACCGCGAAGGATCCAGTGGAGAAGGATGTGCTACTTTCTGGTTTCTTCTAGCGCGGTGGCCGGCGCCGCGCGCGCTGACAACTGGCGGTTCCGCACTCGGGTCGCGAGATGAGCGGTCGTCACGTCGCTCTGGCCTGGATGCAGCGTTGCGCACGCAGTCACGCGGAACTCGCGGAGGCGCTTCGCCTGTCGGTGAGGCATCGTTCCGGCAACACCGTGTTCACATCGACGATCTACGAGCCGGGTTCATCGTGGACCGCCCGTTGGTCATGGTGGCACAAGATCCCGCTGTCGGCTCTCGACGGTGACGACGAGGGGCCGCTTCTGATCGTGAGCGAGCGTCGAGACGGAAATGGCTACTGCGTGCTGGCGGTCCCCCGCGTGTGGCTCCGCGAGCGGCGCAGCCTCCTCGCAACATTTGGCCCTCACCCCTTCCTCAAGCTCCTGCTGTCTGCCGAGGAGGCCGAGTTGTTCGTTGACGGGCCGAGCGGTCTGAACTTCGCCCAATGGAAGATCGTGTGAACCGGAGACGAGGCGGGTCCAGGCCCTCGCCTCCGGCTCGGACATCGTTCCGTCGCGGTCGATCCTGAGCCTGCGAACCTGCGAGTGGTTCGTACGAGGGTTGGCATTGGGGAGCCAGCTCGTCCGGCGTCGGAACGCGACGCCCCGTTGGTTAACGCTCGCGCCCTCCGAGCGCGCATTCCGGCCGACGCGCGTAACCCACTCCCACGCCGCTACTTCAGCGCGCTCCCCGCCCCGCGCCGGACTCTCGGCTCCGAACCCGAGAGTTTGGTGAGTACGTGCAATCCTCCTCGAACTGGGGACGGGCTCCCCGCAGTGGAGTGCGGCCGTCCACACGAGGTTGAGAGCCGCCCACTGAGCTCCGCGACATCGACGGAGCGTTCCCATCCGGGAGCGCCTACGGCCGTCGCTGCCTCGGCTCCCACTTGGCGCGCTCCATGCTGAAATGCAACCATGTCGTCGATGAGGATGGTCGCTGCCTGTGTGATCGCGATGGCGACCGTCGTTCTCGTAGTCCGCTGCGAGTTGGGCCGACGCAGCACGGATGACGTTGGGGCACTGCCCGGAGCGGATGCGCCGCGGAATGCACTCCGACCCCGCCGCGTCGCGAGGCCCGTGACTTCGCCCAGCTCCGAGCATCAGGCTGAGTCGAACGAGCCCGACGTAGCCGTCCCGCGCGCAGAGCGCGGAACGTACCCTGACGCGCCGAGCCACGGCGCAGTGACGGCCCCGTGGCATCCCGCCGCGCTCGAGTGGTTCGTACCTGAATCGGACCCGGTGGATACGCAGGTCACCGGGACGATCCGAGCGGACGACGGTAAGCCCGTGACGTTCGCAGTCCTTCGCGGCCCGCTCGTGAGATGCCGGGGCGGGTTCGGCGAGTACGCTGGATGGGGCCGCGCAGTGGATGGGCTGTTTCGTTACGAGATGCGCCGCCCCGCAGACGCGTCGGATGGCCGGCTCTTTGAAGTCCGCGCTCCTTGCACGGCTGCTTGCACTCGGGGCACGGCAGCTCGCCGCCGCGCTCGAAGTCCAGCCGGATGTCCAGCCGGCCCCGACCGTCCTTCGCGCCCGCCTCGAACTCGATCCCCACCACGCGCCACGGCGACATCACGCCCAGCGCGGCCTCGAACAGCTTCGTTGTGTACATCCACCGAAGCTACGCAGCACCGACGACGCTCCTCCGGCTGCTACCCATTCCCAACAGCGAGGAGCCACAAAAATTGTCCCGCCTCGGTACTCAGACGAGGACGGCGGCGGGGCGCTGCACGCGGAGGGGGAGTTCCAGGAAGAAGGTCGTGCCCTTGCCGACCTCGGAGTGGAACCAGACGCGGCCGGAGTGCTCCTGTACGAGCTTCTTGGTGATCGCGAGACCGAAGCCGGTGCCGCGACTGCCCTTCGTCGAGAAGAGGAGGTCGAAGACCTTCTCGCGGTGGTCCGGCGCGATGCCCTCGCCGTTGTCCTGAACGGTGATGAGGACCGTACCCTTCTCGTCGTCGGGGCGCGTGAGGACCGACACCTGGCCGGTGTCGGCGGCCACGGCGTCGATCGCGTTCGTCATCAGGTTCAGAACGGCGCGCTCGATCGCAGCACCGTCGAACCAGAACGGCGGGATCGTCGGGTCGGTCAGTTCCGTGACGTGAGCGTTCTTCTGCGTGGCCCGTTCGCGGGCGAACGCGACTGCGTTCGAGACGCACTGGTTGATGTCGCTCATGCGCCAGTCGGGATCACGCGGCTTGCTGTAGCTCACCATGTCCTGGACGAGGTTCACGATCGACTCGTGTCCGTGGCGGACCACGCCCCACGCGGTGCCCAGGTTCTCGTCGTTCGAGTCCTTCAGGAACTCGTCGATCAGGTACATGCCGCCGCGGAGCGCCGTGAGCATGTTCCGGATGTCGTGACCAAGTCCCGCCACGACGTTGCCGATGGCCGCCATGCGCTCGTGCTGCAGGTTCTCGCGGAAGAGTTGGATGTTCTCGAGGGCGGTGCCGGTGAGCACGCCGACCGTCGAGAGCATTTCGAGGTCGTCCTTCCCGAACACGCCGATCGTGAGCACCGTGTCCACGTAGATCGTCCCGATCGACTTGCGCCGCCCGCGGATCGGCACGCACATCGCCGACCGGACATTCTGCGCGATGATCGACGCGCCTTGCGAGAGGCGCGAGTCCGAACCGGCGTCGGCCGTGAGGATGGACGCGCCCCCGAGGACCTTTGACAGGATCGTGCGGGAGACGTGGATCTCCTCGGAGCCGGCACGCTCGGAGATGCGCGTGACGCGAGGGACGGGGCGGTCGTCGTCCTCGAGCATGATCAGACAGCCCCGGTCGGCCGGGAGCACTTCGAAGATGAGGTCCATCAGGCGGGTGAGGAACCGATCGGCGTCGCGCTCGCTCGCGAGGAGGTCGCCGACCTCCGCGAGCACGGCCAAGTTGCGCTGAGCTTTCGTCAGGTTGCGTTGCGACGGGTGCATTGCCGGCTGCAGCACGAGGTCGCGCGCAGGCTCGCCGGCACTGCGGCGCAGCGAACTCGGCGAGATGCTCTGGGCGGTCACGCGCAGCCCGCCGTCGTCGCTCTTCCCGACCGACGGCAGCTTCACGTCGCCGGTGGCTCCGGCGGGTCGCACGATGAACGCCGAGCCGCCGAGCACGACTTCTGCGTTCAACGGCAAGGCGAGAGAACCGGCGAGTGCCTGACCGCCGACGAACGTGCCGTTCTTCGAGCCGAGATCCGTGATGACGATTCCGCCATGACTCGCTTCCACGCGGGCATGGTGCGAGCTGACTTTCTCGTCCCGAAGGGGGAGTAGGTTTCCGCCGCTGCGGCCGATCGTGACCGCGACGCTGGCGTCCAGCGGGACGATCTGACCCTCGGCGGGTCCGCGTGTCACCAGGATCTCGAACTGGGCCAAGACGTCACTCCGGTGCGGTTCCGCGTGCCGAACGGCAGTGTCCGGTGCGGGAGACTCGCGGAGGGACTATCGGAACAGCGGGGTTCTCGAATTGAGAGCCCGTCGTGGCACGGGCGCCCGGGCGACGTTTCGGCAGGACGGACCTTGACCGCAACCCGTGAGACCGGGCCCCAGCGCGTTCAACCGCGCCCGCTCAGATCGCGCGCGGGGCGTCGTCGTTGCCTGCGGTGGCGGCGGAGCCGACCGCGGCGTCGCATTCGTTCGGGGCGTGCCCGTCGCACACGACGGTCGCTGGCGCGACGTCGGTCGGAACGGGCGCGTCCATGTTCACGTCCATGTTCACGTCCGCGCTGTCCGGGATGCCGGCGCACTGGAACATGCGGATCGATTCGGCCAGCGCTGCCGCGGCAGCGTCGTCGTTGGCGTTCTCGTTGGCGGTCTCGTTCGAGTTCTCGTTGGAGATTTCGTTCGAGCCCTCGTTGGCGTCCGAGACGTCAACCGGCGCGGACGGCGCGGACGGTGCGGCGCACGGCACATGGGCCTCCGTGACGGCGGCGACTTCCACCACCGCGGTCTCGACAACGTCCTCGGCTTCGCAAGACCGCACCGGCGTCTCGTCCATGCACGGCGTTGCGTAAGCGACGCACGGCGCATCTGACACGGAGCACGACTCGGCGCTTGCGTCGTGTGACGCGACGATGTCAGGCGGAACCGACGGATCCGCGGCAGCGTCCGCGCCGAGATCCACCGGCAGTGCAACGCAGGCGGAAGCCGGCGCGGGGGACACGGCAGGGGTCTCGTCGGCCTCCGCGACGTCCGCTCCGTCAGGGGTGTCGATGGCGCAGAACGGCGTCGGTTCCTCGGTGAGGGGCGGAAGGGGCGCGTCGCCGGTCACGGGCGCGGAGGATGGCTCCACTCCGCAAGCGACGGGGGCGGTGACGGCCTCGCTGACGGGAACTTCCGCAGCAACTTCCGCAGGAACGTCCGCGGCGACCTCCGTGGCGATTTCCGTGGTGACGTCAGCGGCGACTTCCGTGGCGACGTCAGCGGCGACTTCCGTGGCGACCTCAGCGGCGACTTCCGTGACGACTTCCGCCGCGACCGCCGTGGCGACGACGACGGGCTCCTCGACCGCAGCGGCACCCGTCGCCCTGCGACTCGGCTTCGTCGGTGCGGTGACCTCCGCGGGCTCCGCTGGCTCGGCGGCCACCACTTCGTCGATCGACTCGCCCAGCACCTCGCGGGCGAGCGACTCGTAGTCCTTCGCGCCGTTGCTCGCCGCGTCGTACCCGAAGATCGTCAGCCCGTGGCTCGGCGCCTCCGCGAGCTTCACGTTGTTGCGGATGCGGGTCTTGGTGACGAGGCGGCCGAAGTACTTCTCGACCTCTTCGATGACGTCGCGCGCGAGCGTCTTGCGTTTGTCCACCATGCACGGGACGACCATCGACAGCTCGAGACCGCGGTTCAGCCGCTGCACGGCCTTCAGCGACTCGAGGATTCCCGCGACGCCCTGGAGCGCGAAGAACTCGCACTGGATCGGGAGCAGGACCTCGCCGGCCGCGCAGAGCGCGTTCATCGTGAGGATGCCGAGCGATGGCGGGCAGTCGATGAAGACGTAGTCCACGCGGGGGAGCGCCTCGCCGGCCTGGTCGTCCTCGAGCCAGACCTCGATCGCCTCGCGGAGGAGCAGCTCGCGGCCCACGGCCGACGCGAGCTGGATCTCGGCGTTCGCGAGCGCGAGCGTGGACGGCACGTAGCGCAGGTTGGGGTCGTCCGTCGTCAGAACGGCGGCCGCCAGAGGGTGCTCGCCGAGCAAAAGCGAGTAGGTGGACTTCTTCAGGTGGCGGAAATCGGCCCCCAGGTGGACCGTCATGTTGGCCTGGGGGTCCATGTCGATCAGGAGCACGCGCTTGCCGCGGCGAGCCAAGGCTGCGCCTAGGTTCACACAGGTCGTCGTCTTGCCGACGCCGCCCTTCTGGTTCAGCACTGCGATGATCCGCGTGCGCATCGTCCCGAAACGGTACCACCCGGGGGCGACGGGGCGGCACGGCGAACGCGCCGCCGGGGGCCTCCCGCACCGTCCTTCGCGTGCCGGGCCGTGTGCCGGAGACTCGCCCGCTCCTTCGATGCCCACCTCCGCGGTACCGCCCGATCCTGCGCCCCCGGGCGCCCGCCCCCGGCGGACCACGCGGAACGATCTCCGCGCCATCACGTGGGACGGGGCCGCCTTCTGCGTGATGGTCGGCGCGGGCCAGAACTACCTCCAGGCGTTCGCTCTCGCGCTCGGGCACACCGACGTCGTGGGCGGCCTGATCGCCACGCTCCCGATGGTCGGCGGCGCGTTCCTCCAGCTTGCGGCGCCGTGGGCCGTCGTTCACCTGGGCTCCCAGAAGCGCTGGGTCATCCTGACGTCGATCGTGCAGGCGCTCTGCTGGCTTCCGCTCGCGCTCGGCGCGTGGACGGGCTCCCTCGGCGTCGTCCCGTTGTTCGCAATCGCCACGCTCTACTGGGCGGTGGGACTCGGCGCCGGCCCGGCGTGGACGTCCTGGGTCGAGACGATCGTCCCTGCGGCGCTGCGGGAGCGGTTCTTCGGGCGGCGCCAAGCGGTCTGCCAGGCGGCTGTGTTCGTCGCGCTGATCGCCGCGGGCGAACTGCTCGATGCCGCGCACACCGGCGGTTGGACGCTTCGCGCGTTCGCCGTGCTGTTCATCGTCTCGTGTCTGGCCCGGTTGGTGTCGGTGGGGGTGCTCACCACGCAGTCCGAGCCGGTGCCGCTGCCCGACGACGTCCGCCACGTGGGGCTCGGCGAGCTCGTCCGGCGCATTCCGCGTGAGCCCGGGCTCCGGCAGCTCTTCTGCATCGTCCCGCTCCAGTTCGCCGTGCAGATGGCGGAGCCGTTCCTGGCGCCGTACTCGCTCCGCAAACTCCATCTCGGCTACCGCGACTACCTCGTCCTGGTGGCGGCGGCGTTCCTCGGCCGCATCATCGCATTGCCGATCGCGGGGCGGATGGCCAAGCGCCACGGCTCGGGGCGCCTGCTCTGGATCAGCGCGCTCGGCCTCTGCCCCGTGGCGATGCTGTGGACGGCCTTCGACCATCCCGCGTGGATCGCGGTGGTCCAGCTCGCGGCGGGGTTCGCCTGGGGCGCCCTCGAGCTCGGCAACTTCCTCGCGTTCTTCGAGGCCGTCCCGCACCGCGAACGGACGAGCGTGATCACCGCGTTCTTCTTCGCGAACGCGCTGGCAGCGGCGCTCGGGTCGGTCGTCGGCGGCGAGTTGCTGGCGACGTTCGGGGCGGACCAGGGCGGATACGTGGCGCTGTTCGCGGTGTCCACCGTGCTGCGCCTCGGAGCGACGCTCGTCGTGACCGCGTCCGCGCGGCCGCCGCGAGCGCCGGTGCCGGCGTGAACGGCTCACGTCGCCGCCGTCCGTAGATTCGGGGGCGTGGCCGATGAACCCGCCCGAAAGCGTCGCCCCGCGGCGTCGAGGAGTCTGCTCGCGCGGCTCGAGACCATTCGCGACGAAGAGGATCGCTCGCAGACGGCGGCGCTGGTCGAGCTGATGACCGCTCGTGGCGGCGGCGGCGGAGGTGACGGCGGCGGCATCGACGGGGATCGCATCGGCGACGTCGCGGACGTCCTCCTCGCGCTCGAGGACCCACGCTGCGCCCCGGCGCTCCGTTCGGCCGTTCTCGACCCGAAGTGCGGAGCCGACGCCCGCGGCGCCGCACTCGACGTGCTGGCGGCGCTGCCGGCCGACGACCCGGACCACGCGACGGCGGTCGGATGGGCGACGAGCCACGACCCGTTCGTCCGGGCGATGGGCCTGCAACTCCTCGACGCACCGGACGGTCATCTGATCGCCGCGGCCGTCGCCGACCCCGAAGCGATGGTCCGCCGCGTCGCCACGGAGTCGATGGGCAGCCTCGTCCGAACGCCCACTCTGGTCGCCGCGCTCCGGCGGGCGCTCCGCGACGACGACGCGGCGGTGCGCGAGGTCGCGTGCCGCGTGGCGCTGTTCGACGAACCGCTGGAGTGCTCGTGGGATCTGCTTCGCGCGCTCTCCGACCCGTCGGTCGTCGTCCGCGCCGCGGCGTTCGACGCGCTCGAGTGGTTTCCGCGGATCTCCGTGCTCCTGGCCCTCGCCGACGCGCGCTCGTCGTCGGACGACCCGGCGCCGGCCGAGTCCGTGCTGAACGTGCTCGCACGGAGGATCGTGACCGCGTTCGAGGGTGCGTCGGCGGGCGCGAGGCGGCGGCTGGACCGGTGGGCCGGACCCGTGGCCTGGCTGTTGACGCCCGCGATCGGACGGGTCGTGCGGCAGGCGACCGAGGCCCGCACCGCCGCGGCAGGCGACCCGGCGGGAGCCGAACCCGACGCGGGCTCCGACGCGCCGCCCGCCGGTCGTCGCACGCCGCCCCGCGTGGACCTCGACATCGCGGCGCGCGCGCTGCCCGACGCCGACACGCCGCCGAGCGTGCAGCGCGAGTTGCTCATGCGGCGTTCCTGGGTCCGGACCGGCCGCCGCGGGCGAGAGATCCTGCTCGACTGCGCGACGTCGCCCAATTGGGCGCTGCGTCAGATGGCCGCCCGGCCGCTTGCGGCCACCGGCGGCGTGGACGCTCTCGGTGCGCTCGCTCTCGACCGCGAGGCCGTCGTCCGCCGCGCGGCGTTCGTCGCCGTTCTCGACCGCCCGGACGACATCGACCCGCGTTTCCTCGACGCCGCGTGGGCCGCTCTCGCCGACCCGTTCGCACGTGCGACTGCCGGGGATCACGCGTTGGCCGTGCTCGCGGCCGGCGGCGGCACGGCGGCTGTGGAGGAGGCCGTGCTCCGCGAGTTGTCCCACGCCGACGACCGCGACGGCCTCTTCCTCGGCGCGATCCACCTCGCTCGCCTCGCGGGGGTGACGCGCGCCGTGCCGTCGCTCCTCGCCATCGTCAACTCTCCGGTTGTGGCGAGCGTCGGGCCGCACGTCGCGGCCTTGCAGTCGCTCCGCTCACTCGGCCACCCGCGCACGCGCATCGACCTGCGTCAGCTCGACGGCGTGGACCATCTCGACGTCCAGCGCGAACTGGGCGAGTGGGGCTGGCACGGCGCCCGTTGGGGGTGATCGGCGCGGAGTTAGACGCCCTTGCGGACGTCGAGGAACTCGTGCCAGCCGGCGACCTTGCCGCCGCGGACGGTCCAGACGTGGACCCAGTCGGCCTCGTACTCGGCGCCGGTCGCGTGGACGACGCCGAGGTCCTTCCCGAGCACGACGACGGTCTCGCCGTCGGCGAGGAACGCGGACGCATCGACCGCGGTCAGACGCACCGTCGCGAACAGCGCGTCGAAGAACGCGCGCGCGCCGGTCGGCCCCCGGAACTCGCCGGTGCACGGCCAGCCGCGGGGCCCGGCGCTGCGCCACGATGCGTCGGGGGCGAGCTTCGAGAGCATCGACGGCAGGTCGGCGCGGGAGAAGTCGAGATAGACGGACCGGACGAGGTCGGTCGGTGTCTGGTGCATGGGGCGGGGTCTCCGGGCGTGAGTTGGCGTGCGGGTTGACGTTCTAGGCGACGTTCGGGCGGACGCCGCAGTTGCGGGCGGACTCCGACCGGACAGCGTTGCGAATCTGAGGCCGCTCGTGCCTGGGACGATGCAAATCCGATGGGGAGGGTGGAACCGGAAGCGGCCGGACCTGGCATCCACTCCGAAGGAACCGATCACTTTGGCGCACACCTCTGCAGCACCGGCCCTCGGCGGCCTCGAGCGGCTGTTCGTCCAACTCGTCCGATGCAACGGCTCCGACCTGTTCGTGCAGGTGGACGCTCCGCCGTCGATCCGGATCGACGGGCACGTGCGCATCCTGGCCGACGGGCCAACGACGGCCGACCAGGCCCAGGAGTTGTTCGCGGCCATCCTGAACGAGCACCAGCAGGAGGCGTTCACGCGCGGCGGCGAGGTGGACGCGGCCGTGGTCATCGCCGGCGTCGGGCGGTTCCGCGCCAACGTGTTCAGCCACCGCGGGCTCCTCGGGTTCGTCTTCCGTCACCTGAAGGCGAAGCTCCCCGAACTGAGCGAACTCCTGCTCCCGGCCGAGCAGATCATCCGGCTCGCGCAGATGCGCCGCGGACTGGTGATCGTGACCGGCACCGCGGGCAGCGGCAAGTCCACCACCTTGGCCGGGATCGTGCACTGGCTGAACCGCAACCAAGCGCGTCACATCGTCACCCTCGAGGACCCGGTCGAGTTCCTGTTCGAGGGCAAGCTGTGCACGATCCACCAGCGGGAGGTGGGCGTGGACACAGTCTCGTTCGCGACCGCTCTGAAGCACATCGTGCGGCAGTCCCCCGACGTGATCATCGTCGGCGAGATGCGCGACCGGGAGACCGTGGAGGCCGCGATCCGCGCCGCCGAGACGGGGCACCTCGTCCTTTCCACGCTGCACACGGTGAATGCGAGTCAGACCGTAGAACGCATACTCTCGTTCTTCCCGTCGGAGCAGCACGCGCTCGTGCGCTCGCAGCTCTCGATGCTGCTCGAGGGCGTCATCAGCCAGCGGCTCCTCCAGCGCGACGGCAGCGGCGGTCGCGTCCTCGCGGTCGAGCTTCTCCTTGCCACGCCGACGATCCGCGAGATGCTTGCCCAGGGCCGCACCGGCGAGCTCCGCGGCGCGATCCGCGAGGGCGCCGAGCACTTCGGCACGATGACCTTCAACCAGTCCCTCGCCGGTCTCGTCCGCGAGAACCTGATCTCCGAGACGGAGGCCATTGCGGCGTCCGACTCCCCCGACGAGATCAAGCTGGAACTGCGGGGGATCACCAAGGGCGGCCGCGGCCGCGCGGTGTTCGGCGGCGGCTTCCAGCGGGCGTAGCCCGCGCGACGTCTACGACTTCGCGAACACCTCCGCCTCGCGCTCCGGCGTCATCCCGGCACCCATCGGGCGGGACGCGTCGCGGGTGCGGTCCCAGGCGAGCGTGTCCCGGGCGGTCTCGACCGGATCGCGGAGACGGAGGCCGTCGGCGAGGGCGCGGGCGATGCCGGTGGTCTGGTGGTCGGGACCGATCCAGAGGGGGACCTCGGACCACGGCTGCGCGCCCGCGGCGAGGAGGCGGTCCTCGGGCGTCCACCGGACGTCGGGCGACGTTCCGGCCACGGACGCGATCCCCGCCAGGAACGCATCGAAGCGGATCGATGTGCCGGTGACGTTCCACGTGCCGCCGCTTGCGCGGTCGAGCAGTCTCACCGTGAACTCCGCGAGGTCGCGCACGTCCACGAACTGGACGAGACGGGAGCCGTCGCCCGGCGCGAGGACGGGGCCCGGGCGGCCGAGGCGGCGGACCCAGTACGTGTAACGGTCCGTCGGATCGAGGGGGCCGACGATGAGGCCCGGGCGCACGACGAACGCGCCGTCGCCGAAGGCCTCGCGCGCCGCGGCTTCGCACCCCGCCTTGAGTGGGCCGTACGTCTCGCCGGTCACCGCTTCGACGTCCGCGCCGACCGGCGCGGCGAGCGGCGCGTCCTCGTCCGCGGCCGAGAACGGCTCGGCGTGCGCGGAGATCGACGAGACGAACACGTACTTCGCGGCGACGCCGCGGAGCGCCGTCGCGGACTCGCGGACCTGGCGGGGGACGTATCCGCAGGTGTCGATGACGGCGTCGAACGGTCCGCGCGCAGCGAGCGCCGCGAGATCGGCCGCGACCTTGCGATCTCCTGCAATCCGTTCGACGGCGGTCCGTTCGACGGAGGGCCGATCGTCGAGCGCGTGCTTGCCGCGGTGGAAGATCGTCACCGAGTGCCCGCGGGCGGCCGCGGCGTCGATGAGGTGCGGCCCGAGGAACATCGTTCCGCCGAGGATGAGGAGTCGCATCGGAGGTCCCTTCTGCGAGACGGGGCGCCCGGGTCGGGCGGATACGCGCATCGTACGCGAGGTCCGCGGTCGCGTCGCGGCCGGCCGGTGGTGAGCGCGGCGGGGGCGCGCGGGCCGCGGACACCAACGGTCGCGTCCGCCACGACCCCATGGACGCTCGTAGTCGCTGCTCGTCACGCGGTCTGCGCTCGATGGAACAAGATCGGTGCGTTGGATGAGTTCGGAATCCGACTCGGTTGCCAGCGGCATGGCGGGCGACCTTCGGGCGGCCAAGCGCGGCGGTCGCGGGATCGGAGTTGACTAAAAAGGGCGGGTTGCCGATATTGGCAACGGCCATGAAGTCGTCCACCATCCACCGTACCGAGCGGCTCCTGGTCGCAGAGGCCGAGCGGCGCATTCGAGAACATCTCTTCCGCAGCTTCAAGCCGCTGAAGCTGGGGCATCCCGCGCGCGCGCGCGATCTGGGCGTGGACTTCGTACTCACCGCGGGCAAGAGCGTCTTCCACGTCCAGCTCAAGTCGAACGCGCAGTACGCGACCGTCCACCGCGCGATCGAACAACTGCGTCAGGGCGTGCAGGGGCGCAAGGCGCTTGCGCTTCTCGGGGTTCCCCACATGCCTCCCGCGTCCGCCGAGCTGTGCGCGCGCGAGGGTGTGTCCTGGTTCGACCTCTCGGGCAACGCGGACATCGCAGCTCCGGGACTCCTCGTCGAGGTCAAGGGCCGCCCGAACCTGCATCGACGACGCGGCCGACCGCCGAGCGTCTTCGCGCCGAAGTCCTCGCGCATCGCCCGCGCGCTTCTCGCCGGACCCGGACGGCTCGTCCGCCAGCAGGATCTCGCGCAGGAGACCGGGCTCGACCCGGGCTACGTGAGCCGGATCGTCAAGCGGCTCGTCGAGGCGGGGTTCGTCGCGCGCGGCACCGATGGAGCGATTCGAGTGGCCGCTCCCCGCGCGTTGCTTGACGGCTGGCGCGCCGAGAACCCGTTCGCGCGTGAGCAGGTCGAGCGCATCCACGTCGCGGCGCGTGGTGGAGAGGAGACGCTGAGCAAACTCGCGGAGGGGTTGCGGCGCGGAGGAACGGCGCACGCGTTCACGGGACTTGCCGCTGCCTGGGTGCAAGCGCCGTTCGCGATGTTCCGTGTCGCAACGGTCTACCTCGATGCACCCGTCACCGACGAGATGATCGAGTCCCTCGGGGGGCGGCGGGTCGAGTCCGGGGCCAACGTCTGGCTGGTGTCACCGCGCGACACCGGTGTCTTCGACGGAGCGCAGGACGTCCACGGAGTCCGTTGCGTCCACGCCGTTCAGACCTACGTGGACCTCGCCGGCCACCCCGAGC
>JAIOPE010000073.1 GCA_021414065.1 Planctomycetota bacterium | reverse complement strand
AACGACCGCGGCGGCGACGTGGTTCCGCGCCAAATCGGTCTCCGCGAGATCAGTAAAGCTAGCAGCCTGTCGGGTGACGCCCTCGAGCTTGCAACCGACTACTCCGACAGGCTGCTAGCCCTGGCAGAACCGGAACCGGCGCGCGCCGAGTTCGATCAGGTCGCCGTCCTGGAGCGGTGCGTCCGCCACGTGCTTGGCGTTGACCTTCAGCTTGCGCGAGAGGCAGAGAGCGCGCCAGCCCTGGTCCGTCCGGACAAGCACGCCGGCGATTGCCGGGGCGAAGAGCCCGGGCGTCTTGATCTCGGCCGTCTCGCCGGCGCCGACCACGTAGTAGCCCTTCTCGAGGAGGAGTTGCTTCTTCTCCTTCTCGGGAGTGAGCTGCACCAGTTGCGGCGCGGCACCACGGGCCGACATGCCCATGATGCGATCGATCTCCTTGCGGTCGAGGCGGAACGTCATGTCGGGCATGGCTGCGGCCGACGGGGCCGACTGGTGCGCCGGTTGATCCGCGACGGCGACCGCCACGACGGGCTCGAGGGCCTCGAACTGGAAGGAGTACTTGCCGATGAAGAACTCGTCCGAGTCGCTCAGACGGTGGTGGTAGACCTTCTCGCCGTTGACGAACGTGCCGTTGTGGCTCTGGAGGTCGGAGAGGACGTACCCCTCCGGCGTGCGTTCGACCATCGCGTGACGGCGCGACGCCCCGATGTTCTCGATGGGGATCTCGCAGGTCGCGTCACGGCCGATCGTGACCTGCTCCTTCTCGAAGGTGAACTTCTTCACCGGCTTGCCGCCGAAGCTCATGGTGATCCGAAACATGCGTGCGCTCCTCGTCCGGGCGGTGACCCGCCGGGCACGTATCGGACGCGCGCGGCACCGATGTTGAATCCGGCGGCGGTCGCTTGGCCCAGATAGCATCGGGAGCCCCGTGGGCCGCATCCCTGAAGACATCCTCGACTCGATCCGCCGCGCGACCGACCTGGGCGCGCTCATCGGCCGCTACGTGCCGCTCAAGAAGTCTGGCAAGGCGATGTCGGGCCGCTGCCCGTTCCACCAGGAGAAGTCGCCGTCGTTTTACGTGTGGACGGAGCCGGGGATCTGGAAGTGCTTCGGCTGCGGGGTGGGTGGGAACGCATTCACGTTCCTCATGCAGAAGGAGGGGCTGAGGTTCTTCGAGGCGGTGCGGGAACTCGCCCGCGCGGCGGGCATCACGCTTCCCGAAGACGACGACCCGGAGGCGGTCGCGCGGGAGGCCCGGCTCGGGCACCTGCGTGAAGTGACGGAATGGGCGTGCAAGCACTTCCAGAATGCGCTGAAGTCGCCCGAAGGCGAAGCGGGCCGTTCGTACTTCAAGCGCCGCGGGATCAGCGGATCGACGGCGCGGGACTTCCGCCTCGGCTACGCGCCGCCCGGTTGGGACGTCATGATCCTCGCAGCGCACCGGGACGGCATCCCGGAGCAGGACCTCTTCGACGCCGGGATGATCATCCAGCGGGAAGGGAAGTCCGGGCACTACGACCGCTTTCGCGACCGCGTGATCTTCCCGATCTCGGACCAGCAGGGACGCGTGATCGCGTTCGGCGCGCGCACGCTCGGCGCCGACGAACCCAAGTATCTGAACTCGCCGGAGACCCCGATCTACACGAAGGGCAAGCACCTCTACGCCTTCCACCTCGCGAAGCACGAGATCCTGCGGAGCGGCGAAGCGGCCGTGATGGAGGGGTACACCGACGTCCTCCTGGCCCACCAGTACGGCTACAAGGTCGCCGTCGCCGGGCTCGGCACAGCGCTCACGCCGGACCAGGCGAAGAAGCTCGCGCAGTACGCGAAGAAGCTCTGGCTCATCTACGACGGCGACGCTGCCGGGCTCCGTGCAGCGGAGAAGGCGATCCCTGCGTTCCTGCCCGAACCGATCGAAACACGCGTGTGCGTCCTGCCCGGCGGGAAGGACCCGGCCGATGTGTTCGTCCAGGACGGCGCCGAGAGTTTCCGTGTGTCGCTCGCAGCGAGCCGTGAGGCGTTCGACCACCTGCTCGACGTGCGCGGCAAGGCCCAGGATCTCACGTCCGTCCCCGGGAAGACCGCCGCTGTCGAATCGTGCCTCGCCGCGCTCGTCGGTGTGCAGGACGAGATTCGCCGCGCGCTCTACGTGAAGCGACTCGCCGAAGAGTTCGGAGTGCCGCCGGACATCGCGGCGCGCAAGCTCGACGAGCTTCGTTTGCGCGCGCAGACCCACGAACGGGACGTGCACGCGCGGCGGCGACCGGAGGCGTCGGGCGGCACGCAAGGCCCGTCGCGCGCGGCCCCACGCCCGGCGGACCACTCAAGCGGTGGCGCGGGCAGTGGCAGTGGCAGCGGCAGTGGCGCCGGACGTTCCGCCTTCGACGACGGCCCTCCGATCGACGCGCTGCATGCGAACGTCGGAGACCCCGGCGGCGATCACGGCGGCGACCACGACGGATTCGTCGATCACGGCGCGGGCGCGCCCGTCGATGCCCTGGGCGAGTCGGTTCCGGAGGCTCCCCAGGGGCCTCCGCCGCAGGTCGAGCGGCAGTTCATCGAGGCACTGCTCGGCGCGCCGGAATTGCTCCAAGAGGTGCCCGTCTCGATCCCGGACGCGATGTTCCACCGAGCCTGCCGCCGCCTGCTCGAGCGCCTGCTCGCCGCCCGCGACGCGCTCGACGATGCAGCGACTGCGCCTCCGGCGCCGACCGTGCTGCGATCGGCCGCCTTCACCCGACCGACCGTCGTGGACATCGACCGCCTGCTCGGAACGATGGATGACCCCGTCCTAGCGTCGCTCGGCGCCGAGTTGCGCGCGTCGTCCGTCGGGAAGCAGTTGCTCGGGCAGGGGCGCGACTGCATGCGGCGCCTCGTGGTCGCCCGCGAGGAGCGACACCTCCGCGAAGAGCTGAAGGGAACCGATAACGCGGGCGAAGAAGACGACCTTCTCCGGAGGCTGCAGGCCCATCATGCGAAGAGAGCCGGGAAGTGACGGTCCCAAAGTAGAAGGTCCGGGCGCCGTCGCTCGATATCGTTCGAAGTTTGCCCTCGTCTGAACCCTGAGGACGGTGGTCGTGAACCTCACTGAGCGCATCGAACCCGAACTGAAAGCCCTCATCGACGAAGGGCGCCGCAAGGGCTACGTCACCGTTGACGAAGTCCAGCGGATGCTCCCCGACGAGGTGACCTCGTCGGAGAAGTCGCTCGACCGGATCGCCCAAGTGCTCGAAGAGCACGGGATCGAGATGGTCGAGGAAGCGCGTTCGTTCGACGCGTCCGACGACCCGGACGACGACGAGGGCGAGTCGGCCGCGCGCAAGCTGCGCACCGAGTCGTTCGAGCCGGACCGCGACAAGGAGAACGACCCGCTCACGATGCCCACGGGCGCCGAGAGGATCGACGATCCGGTTCGCATGTACCTCACGCAGATGGGCGAGATCCCGCTGCTCACGCGTGAGCAGGAGATCTGGCTCGCGAAGACGATCGAGCGCACGCGCAAGCGCTACCGCGAGAAACTGCTCGCGTCGGGCCTCGCGCTCGAGCTCTGCATCCAGCTCCTCGAGGACGTCCAGCGCGGCGACCTCGCCTTCGACCGCACGCTGAAGGTCAATCAGCAGGTCGAGAACGGCAAGCAGGAGACGGCTGTTCGGCTCCCCGAGCACATCACGACGCTGAAGCGCATGCTCGACGCCGAGCGTCGCGACCTGGTCGAGCTGACGACCGCCCGGACGAACAAGCGGAAGAAGGAACTCCAGGGGCGCATCGCCGAGCGTCGCCGTCGCGGCCGCAAGTTGCTCGAAGAGCTGAACGTCCAGATCAAGAAGCTGAAGCCGATCCTCGAAGAGATGGCCCGCACCGTCCGCGAGGTCGCGGCGCTGCAGCGTCGGCTCGACGAGATCGAGCGCAGCAAGACGCCGAACTCGCAGGAGCACGAGGAGGCGATGGACCGGATCGCGGCCATCACCATGCGCGGCTGCGAGCCGCCGGATCGCCTCGCCCGCCGCGTGCAGCAGGTCCGCCACGAGTTCGACGGATACGAGCTCGCGAAGCAGAACCTCAGCTCCGGCAACCTGCGTCTCGTGGTCTCGATCGCGAAGAAGTACCGCAACCGCGGGCTCTCGTTCCTGGATCTGATCCAGGAGGGAAACACGGGCCTGATGAAGGCCGTCGAGAAGTACGAGTTCCGTCGCGGCTACAAGTTCTCGACCTACGCCACGTGGTGGATTCGACAGGCCATCACGCGATCGATCGCCGACCAGGCGCGGACGATCCGCATCCCGGTCCACATGATCGAGACGATGTCGAAGCTCCGGAACGTGACGAAGGACCTCGTCCAGAAGAAGGGCCGGGAGCCGACCATCGAGGAGATCGCGGCCGCGTCCGAGATCTCGGTGGACGAGACGAAGCGGGTCTTCAAGATCGCGAAGCACCCGATCTCGCTCGACTGCCCGATCGGCGACAGCGACGACAGCTACTTCGGCGACTTCATCGAGGATCAGGGCGCCGAGTCGCCGGTGAACGCCGCGACGCACGAGATGCTGAAGGACAAGATCGAGAAGGTCCTCCAGACGCTGACGTTCCGCGAGCGCGAGATCATCAAGCTCCGCTACGGCATCGGCGACGGCTACACGTACACGCTCGAAGAGGTGGGCCGGATCTTCAAGGTCACGCGGGAACGCGTGCGCCAGATCGAGGCGAAGGCGGTGCGGAAGCTCCAGCACCCCGTCCGATCGAGGAAGCTCGAAGGCTTCCTCGACAGCTTCGGAAACGAGTGATCTCCCAGAACGGCCCGGCGACCCCGGGCCGTTCTCGTTTGCGGGACCTGCGAGTTCGGTTTGCGATGGACGGAAGGAAGGCGACGTGAAGGAAGCTCTCGTACGGCTGATCGACCTGCAGCGGGCGGACAAGGCCGCGACCCTGGCGGGGAAGAAACGGGCCGAGATCGATCTCAAGCTGCGCGCCGCGGAGAAGCTCCTCGCGGGCGTGAAGACCGAGGAGGAAGCTGCCCACAAGGCCTCGCAGGAGGCGAAGGCCGCCCTGCACCGGAACGAGATGGAGCTGAAGGAACGCGAGAGCCGGATCACCGTGCTGAACGGCAAGCTGGGCGGCGCGACGAGCAACAAGGAGTACCAGAGCATCCTGACCGAGGTCGCCACGATCCGCGCCGAGAACGGCAAGATCGAGGAGCGGATCCTTCTCGCGATGGACGAGTCGGAGTCGAAGGACAAGCTCTGGGAAGCGGCGAAGGCCAAGACGCGCGAGACCGAGGGCATCGTCCGCGCGGCCAACGCCGACGTGGAGCGCCGGCGCGACGAGTTCGACGCCGAACTCGCGGCGTCGAAGGTACACCGCGACGAGATCGCGGCGTCGATCCCACCCGACGCGCTGAAGGCCTACGAACGCATCCGCGTCGGCAACCGAACGACCGGCATCGCGGTCGTCGAGGTTCACGGCGACTACTGTCAGGGCTGCCAGATGGAGATCACGCCGCAGCAGTACTCGGACCTGGTCCACGGCAAGTCGCTCGTGCTCTGCCGCTCGTGCCAGCGGATCATGGTCCTCCAGACGTAGCTCGTTCCGGCGCGGATGCGCCGCCGACGGCGCGAACGGACCGGCGTGCGCGTTCTTCAGCGTCCGGCGAGCGAGAAGACCGCGGGGCCGATCGGGTCGGGAGCCCAATCGGGGACGATGAACGTCCGCAGCAGCCAGAGGCCGATGAGCGCGACGACGAAGCCGAGGGCCACCGGCGTCCCGCGGTTCTCGAACCACTCCCACACCGGGTCGCGCCCCGTGATGAGCGATCGCGCGGCGCCGAAGGCCATCGCCACGACGAATGCGCCGACGAAGATCCCGAGCGGATGGAAGCGCATCGATTCGATCATCTCGCCGTGGGCGAGGTGCAGCACGGATCGGGTCATCCCGCATCCGGGGCACGGGAGTCCCGTCCACAGCTTGAACGCGCACATCGGGAACGGCGGGAGGTGGATCACGTAGGCAAGTAGGACCGCGACTCCTGCGAACGCCGCCGCCAGCGCGAGTCGGAACGCTGCGCCCGCGCGGCTCGAGCCGACCGGCGCCGGCGCGTACAGCGACGAGGGCTGCGCAGCGGAGGGCTGGGGCGGGTCGGGTGGGGCCGGCGGCACGGTCGTCAGCCTACCACCACGATGTGTCGCCGCACGCCGCCCACACCACGGCGAGCGCGCCGTTCGCGACGATGTGCGCCGTCACCGCGTCACGGAGTCGTCCGGTCCGCACGACGAGCGCCGTCCAGAGTCCACCGACGACCAACGCCGCGAGCCACTCCGGGTGCGTCCCGGCGAAGAACACGAGGGAAACTGCCATCGCCGTGCGCGACATCGCGCCGACGGGACGCGCCGCCCAGTCGTCCTGCGCGTCCGCCCAGCGTGGAAGCAGCGACCGCACGAGCAGTTCCTCGGCGAAGGGGATCACGACCACGAACCCGAGCAGTCGCGCTGCCCAGAGGGCCGGACGTGCGGCGTCGCCCGCGGCACCGGGATCGAACCCGCCGCGGCTCCCGAGGCGCGGCACGATCTCGGCGAGCGGCATCCAGAGCGCGGCCGCCGCGAGTCCCATCCCGATCGCGAGCGCAGTCGCGCGACCCGCCGTGAACGACGTCGCAGTCCGAAGCGTCGGGCCGAGTTCCGCGTAGGCGCCGCGGCGGGCGAAGACGACGAGTGCCGCCGCTGCGAACACGACTCCCGCCGGGCCGAGCCATGCGCGAACCGCCTCCGGCGCGATGTCCGCGGCCGCCGGCGGCGCGACGTACAACACGTACGGAAGCAGGTGGGAGGCGATCGACGGAGTCGTTGACGGGGACGACGGTGACGGGGACGACGGTGACGTCATGGACGCGACACTCTCCACGCCCGGAGTGGCGCCGTCACGAACTGCCGCCGGACGTGCCGGCGCGGGTGTCGTAGGTGCCGCGTAGCCTGCGTCCTCCCCGTACGCGGAGGTTGCTGATGGAGTTCGTCTGGGTCGTGAAGCGCGACGAGCTGTTCCAGGGGCGCTACCCCCACGGCCTCGAGGTCGGCGACGAACTCGTCCTGGCCGAGCAGGTCGCGCGCATCCTCGAACACGGGTTCTTCGTCGAGCGGCGCCACGCCGAGCGCGACTGGACGATGAAGCAGGTCATCCCGTACTGCGTCGTGACGCGGCGCCGCGAGGTTGACGGCGCACGGCGCGCCGAGGTATTCCGCACGCGGCGGCTCTCGAAGGGCGGGGAGTCCCGCCTGCACGGCAAACGGTCGATCGGCATCGGTGGGCACTTGAACCCGGTGGACGCTCCGGACGTCGTCGCGAGCGGACTCCGCCGGGAGGTCGAGGAGGAGCTCGTCCTCGACGGCGTGTGGACCGCGCGCGCGGTCGGCCTGCTCAACGACGACGCGACGGACGTGGGGGCGGTCCACGTGGGGCTCGTCCAGCTCGTCGAGATCGAAGACGACGCGAGCGTTCGCGAGACCGACACGCTTGAGGGCGCGTGGGTCTCCGTCGAGGAGCTCGCCGAGTCGTGCCGCGCCGAGCGCGCGAGCTACGAGACCTGGAGCGCGCTCGTGATCGACCGGATGTCGGAGTCCGACGGCCGGATCACGTTCGTGCCGCCGGGTCAGGTAGCGGCGCGGATCGCGGCGCGGATCACGACGGAGGCGGGCGGCGCTGCGCCGGCCGGGGCGTCGATCGCCGCGGCGCGGATGGCGTCCCCGGCTCTCGCCGGCTCCGTACCGTCGTCCGCAGGCTGACACGCCGCGGCGTGCGGTTCGTTCGAAGTACCTGGCTTCGGCCGCATCGCCGTCCGGACAGCCGGGGTCCGGGTGCTCGCGATGCGACAGGCGACCGACTTCGTTCGCCCCGAAGGGGCAGCGGAACTCAAGCCCAGGGCAACGCCCTGGGGAATCCGGATCATGAGATTCGAGCCCTGTAGGGGCGGCTCAGTCGCAGAGCAATGCTGGATCGTACGCGGCCCCGCACGGGTGCGTCCGCCAACGGCGCACTCGCGCGGTTGAGTCGCCCCTACAGGGCTCGGCCAGAAGGGACACTCAAACCCAGGGCGTTGCCCTGGGCTTGAGTTGAGGCGCCCCTTCGGGGCTTCGGAATCGAGTCTACGAACCGTTCTCCGGAGGGCGATG
>JAIOPE010000100.1 GCA_021414065.1 Planctomycetota bacterium | reverse complement strand
CGCGGCGGCGCCGGCGGCATGACCAATGCGCTCCGCGACGCCGTCATCGAGAAGGGCACGATGACCGGCACAGCGAAAGTCTCGCGAAAGGACGGCATGGTCCTCGTCCAGGACACGAAGACGAACCTGCTCCTCAAGTCCCCGTCGAGCGGCACCACGGTGGAACAGAACCAGACCTCGCACCTCGCCCGGAAGGCCGTGCCCCCGGCGGCGCCTGTGGTGCCGACGACGCCGCTGAAGTAGCCCCGCCTCACATCGGCCGCTCGGGAACCCGGGCGCACGCACGGCGCCCGCGTGTTCCAACGATCGCGCCGCGCGGCCGGTCCGGCCCGCACGTCGCGACCCTGCCACTCCGCCATTGCGTACGGCCCTCGCCCCGGGGCCGCACACTCCACGCATGGAACGACAGGGCGACGCAAATGACCAGACGCGAGCCGAGCCGCGCATCGGCGAGATCCTGGCGCTCCTGCGCCGCGCCGGGCCGCTCGACGCCCGCGGCGTGACGCAGGCGACTCCGCAGGTCGAGGCCGACCTGCTCCGGCTCATCCAGGACGCGCTCCGCGCGCAGGCCCGGTTTCGCTCTCGCGGCCATCCGCGCGGCGACACGCTCTGGGCGACGACGCTCGTGAACGAGGTGTATGTGAAGCTCACGCACCTCGGCGAGGACGGCGCGGGTCGCGACCACTACTTCGACATCGCGTCGCGCGCGATGCGGGCCGTACTCGTGGACCACGCGAGATCGAACCGCCGCGTCAAACGTGGCGGCGCGGGCCGGACGCAGCCCCTCGACGACGTCCACGTCGAAGTGGACGGACTCGCATGCGGCGACGAACCGCTGGACATCGTCGCCCTCGACGACGCCCTCCTCAGCTTCGCCCAACTCGACCCGCCGACGCACCACATCGTCGAACTCTCGGTCTTCGGCGGCCTCACGAACGCCGAGATCGCGACGATCCTCGGAGTGACGAAGCGCGCGATCGAGGGAGACCTGAAACTTGCGCGGAGATGGCTCGCCGACGAGATGTGAGAGACGCGACGAGCGTCAGCCGCGAACGCCGACGGCCACCTTCCGGAACCGCGTCGGCGACGCGCCGTGCGACATCTCGGCCACCTGCATCGGCTGACCCTTACCGCAGTTCGGCACGCCCCAGAGCCGCCACTGACGCTCGTCGCAGATCGCATCGCACGACCGCCAGAACTGCGGGGTGATTCCCTGATACGTCGGGTTCTTGACGGTTCGAGCGCGGCGGCCGTTCTTGATCTCCCAGCCGTACTCGCACGTGAACTGGAAGTTGAGACGCTGCTGGTCGATCGACCAGCACTTCACGCCGGCCATGTAGACGCCGTCTTCGGTGTCCGCGACGAGATCGTCGAAACTCCACGCGCCGGGCATGAGCGACAGGTTGCTGATGCGCACGATCGGCACGTTCCACGGCCCCTCGGCGCGACTGCACGAGCGGCTGTGCGGCACCGCGGCGGCGCCGGACTTCGGCGCCGACTCCGACTCGAAGTGCGCGACGTCGCGCGACGTCAGGTAGCCGGAGAACACGCCGTCTTTCACGATGTGCCAGCGCTGGCTCCGGACCCCGTCGTCGTCGTAGCCGACCGTCGCGAGTCCGCCGGGGACCGTCGCGTCGGCGACGAGATTGACGATGTCGCTCCCGTAGCGGAAGCGGTCGGAGAGCTTGCCCGTATCGACGAACGACGTCCCGGCGAAATTCGCCTCCCAGCCCTGGACGCGGTCGAGCTCGCTCGCGTGGCCCACCGACTCGTGGATCTGCAGCGCGAGCTGATCGCCCGAGAGGATCACGTCGATGTCGCCAACGGGGCACTCGGGCGCCGAGAGCAGTTCGATCGCCTCCTCCCGAGTGCGCTCCGCGTTGCCAACGAGATCGAGCGCCTGGATCAGTTCCCATCCGAGCGACATGTACTGGCCGCCGAACGCGGACGGATAGCTGCGCGTCTGCGTCTCGCCGTCCTTGTGCGCAGTGGCCGAGATCCCGCCGCCGGAACGCAGGATCGTCTGCGCCAGATCGGCACCGTCCGACGAAAGGAAGAGTTGCCGTTCGCGACGGAAGCTCATCGAGTTGTGCGTCGCGCTGATCTCCGGCTTCGCACGCAGGATGCGGTCGGCCTCCATCAAAATGCCGAGCTTCCGGTCCAGCGGAATCGTGAATGGGTCGGTCACGTACGGCGTCGTCCAGACGTCCTTCCAAGCCGGTTCGTCGGCCCAGCGCAGCCGCCCCGGACCGGCCGTGCGTCCGGCGCGGGCGATACGCACCGCGAGGCGGGCGACGCGATCCACCTCGGCCGTCGTCACGTCGAACCCCGACGCGAACCCGTGGGCGCCATCGACGAGCACGCGCACGCCGAACCCAGCGTGCTCCTCCTGCTCGAGCGTCGCGACCTCGCCGTTGCGGACGACCAGTTCCTCCAGCTCGACGGTGCCGAGGCGGATGTCCGCCCACTGCGCACCTTCGGACCGGCAGATGTCGAGCGCCCGGCGCCCCAACTCACGCCACGTCTGCACGTCTCGCATCTCAGAACTCCGTCCCGCTCGAGAAGTGGAAGCCCTCGATGCGCACCGAGGGGACGACCGTGTAGCCGCCGAACAGGGCCGACGCGAGACTCGCATCGCCGGCGATCCCGGTGACGCGACGCAACGCCTCGACGAGCGACTGCGTGAAACGCATGTTCTTGACGGGGTTCGCGACTTCGCCGCGGTCGATGAGGAACGTGCCGTTCCTCGTCATGCCGGTCAGCGTGAGCTGCGTCGGCTCGACCATGTTCGTGTAGTGGAACTGCGTGACCAGTATCCCCCGGTCGAGGCCGCGGAGGAGGTCCGCCGTGGACCCGGTGCCGGCGGCGAGGACCAGGTTCGACGCGATGGGCCCGGAACTGCTCGGCTGCGCGGTTGCGTGACCGGTGCTGCGGCAGCCGAAACGATGCGCAGTTGCGCGGTCGTGGACGAGGCCGGTCGCCACGCCGCGGTCGATGAGCGGGACCGCGACGCGCGGCAGCCCTTCGCCGTCGAACGTGTGCCCCACCGCGAGTGGATGATGGCAGTCGTCCGCGATCGAAACGCCGTCGCCGACGACCTTCTGACCGATCTTCCCCGCGAGGAAGCTCGAGCCCTCTTCAACCTGCTGCGCGCCGAAGCCCTTGTACGACGCGAACAGCAGCAGACTCGCGACGGCCGGCGGCTCCAGGATCACTGTCCAGTGCCCGGGCTTCACCGCGACAGCGTTGCGGCTCCGCAGCGCCTTCGTCACGGCCCGCTCCGCGATCGATTCCTCGGACACGCCGGACCGGTCGTGGCTGATGCCGGTCGCCCACCCAGCGCCGTCATCCTTGAACACGGTGAAGGAGATCTCAGCGCGCGTGTCGAGGTCCGAGACGTCGAGTCCGCGGGAGTTCATCACCAGGCGCAACTCGTTCTCCGCGCTCTGGATTCCCGCCGCGCGACAGCCTTCGCCGCGGGCGCGCGCCGTCATCGACGCGACCGACTTCGCCGTCGCGTCGGGGTCGGGCGCGACCGCCTCGCGGTTGCGGAGCGTGTACTCCTGCCGGCCAGCCATCGGCAGAAGGTCCGTCGCCGGGCGCGGCATCATCCGGGCGACCGCCGTGGCGCGCTCGACCGTCCGGCGGATCGCGTCGTCGGTGGTGCTCCCCGTCGATGCCTTGCCCTCGTGTCCGTCCACTCGGACGCGCACCGAGACGCGCGAGAGCAGGCGGACCAGGTTCTGCACCGGGTGGTCCGCCGTGAAGCGGTTCAGTTCCTGCTCGGTCTGCTCGACGACGACTTCCGTCTCGTCGGCCGCCGAGGCGCGGAGCGCGGTCTCGGCGAGGCGCCTAGCTCGGTCACGGTCCAGCATCGGTCCTCCTGCGGCGCCGGGTGGGGCTCCGAAGCCGACGAGGGTACCCAACTCGCCCGGCCGTGCCACGAGCGTCCAGGAGTCGCGCGGAACCAACGCCCCGCGGAAAGCGAGCCTGGGCTGAACGAATTGCGCGGGACAAAAAATTGTCCCGCCTCGGTATTCAGGTGAAGACGGGGCCATGAAACGGCTGGTGCGCCTCCGGGCTTGGGTCGCACTCGCGGTGCTGGCCACCGGGTGCCGCGGGCTCCCGCCCGCGCCGACGTACGAAGCGCCGATCGCGGGCGCGAGCGGCGCGTTCGTCGTCTACGGCGACAGCCGCCCCCGCATGGCGGCAGAGGTCTGGCGCGACGACGCCACGCCCGGCCGCCTCGCGGTGATCGCGCGGATCGCGGAATTGCGGCCGGACTTCGCGCTGAACTCGGGCGATCTCGTCGCTCAGGGTGCCGACCGAAACGACTGGGCCCAGTACGACCGGGAGACGGCCCCGATCCGCGATGCGGGCGTGCCGATGTTCGCCGGGCTCGGCAACCACGACCTCGCGGGCGACGAGTCGGAGGCACTCCGGAACGCGCGGGCGCGGTTCCCGTCGCTTGGACGTCTGCGCAGCTTCACGCTGGACGAACCGACCGGAGTTCCCGGCGCGTCGGTGCGACTCGTCGTCATCGACACCAACTTCCGCGCCCGAGAGGACGACGACGCCGAGGAACTGACCGCGTGGCTCCGCACCACGCTCGACGCCGCCGAACGGGACCCAGGTGTCCGCGACGTCCTGCTCGTCACGCATCATCCGCCGTTCACGAACGCCGCGATGCACGGCCCGTCGCTCTGGGTGCGCGAGACGGCGCTCGGCATGGCGAAGTCGCACTGGAAAGTGCGCGCCATCATCTCCGGGCACGTGCACTCGTACGAGCGGTTCCGTGACGGCAACGCGGGCGAACACGTGGACTGCATCGTCTCCGGCGGTGGCGGCGCACCGCTCGTCACGCTGAACCGCGACCAACCCGCGTACCGGGACCTCTACGACGGCCCCCGCGGGCACAACATCCTCGTCATCCGGACCGGCCCCCCACTCACGATCGAAGCGCAGGTGCTCACGGAGGACGGCCGGTGGGAAGTGGTGGACAGAATCGTCCCAGGTCGTCGTCGCTTCTTCAGCGGCAGCCCCCACTGATCCGGGATCGCCCGGAACTGACTTCGTCGAAGACGCCCCCCGGGTGGGAAACTCGGACATCGTGACGTCCACGGTTCCACCCGCGATCCCCGATGACCGCCTGCGCGACCTCGCGCGGCGGCGCATGTTCTTCCTCGACCGCGACGGCACGCTCACGCTCGCCGAGCGCAAACTCCCGTTCGTGGACGAGTTCCTGGCGACGCTGCGTGCCACGGATCGCAAGCTGTTCGTGCTGACGAACAACTCGAGCAAGAGCCCGCGTCGCCACTTCGAGAACTTCCGCCGCATGGGGCTCGACCTGCGCGAAGAGGAAGTGCTCGTCTCGATCCAACCGGCGCTCGCGTTCCTTCGGGCCGAGGGCGCGACGCGACTCCACCTCGTCGCCAACGCCGAGGTCACCGAGTACGTGCGCTCCGAGGGCTTCGACCCGGCGGCCGACGATCCGCAGGCCGTGCTCCTGACGTACGACACAGAGATCCATTACGGGAAGCTCCTCGCCCTCGTGGCGCACCTGCGCCGCGGCGTTCCGTACTACGCCACGCACGTGGACGTCGTGTGTCCCACGCCCGACGGGCCCGTCCCCGACATCGGCACGACGATCCGCACGATCGAGATGACGCTCGGCCTCCTTCCGATCCGCACGTTTGGGAAGCCGGCGCACGAGTTCGTGCGGCCCACGCTCGACGCGCACGGTCTCGGCTTCGGCGACGCGGTCGTCATCGGCGACCGCCTCTACACCGACCTCGAACTCGCCAGCGGCACCGACATGCTCTCGATCCTGGTCCTCACCGGCGAAACGACGCGGGCGGCACACGACCAGAGCGCGGTGAAGGCCGACATCGTCGTGCCGGACCTCGGCGCGCTGCTCCCCTGGCTCGAATGAGGATCGCGTACGACGGCCTCACGATCACCGACCGGCCGGCGGGCATCGGCGGGTCGGCGCTCGAGATCCTGGCTCACCTGGCGGCTCTCGCCGACGCGCCGGAGATCGTGGCCGTTCTTCCGCGCGGCTCGGCGGGCGACGCGCGGATCGCGCACCGGCCCAACGTCGAGATCGTCCGCGCGCCGGTGGACGGACCCGACACGCCGCGCGCGCTCTGGTTCCAGCACGTCAGTCTGCCGCGACTCCTGCGCGACCGCCGCTGCGACGCACTGATCGCGCCATCGTTCGTCGTGCCGCTCGTCGTGGACCCTCCCCCAGCGCTCGTCGCTTTCTACGACGCATCGTGGCGCCGCTTCCCTGCGACGAAGAGCCGCAAGTTCCGGGCGTACATGGACCGCGCGGTGCCGCTGTCGTGCGAGGCGGCGCGCGGCGTCGTCGCGTGCTCCGAGTTCGCGCGCAGCGAGGTGCTCGACATCGTGCCGGGCCTCGCGCCGGAGAAGGTGAGCGTGATCCCGCTCGGCACCCGCGCGCTCGCCGTGCCGGCCGACGTGGACGCGGCACTGCGCCGTGTGCGCGTCAAACCGCCATATCTCCTCGCCGTCTCGAACTTCGATCCTCGGAAGAACCTCGGCGCGCTCGTTCGCGCCTGGCGCCGCCTGCGGGCCGAAGACGCTCTGCCGCACGCGCTCGTCCTCGTCGGCGACCCGATCCGCGCGGCGCGTTTCCGTGAGCGCATCGGCACCGCGCCCGGCGAGTCGCTCGTCACGCCTGGATACGTCACCGACGAGGAACTCGCGGCGCTCTACGCCCGCGCGGACCTCGTGGTCGTCCCGAGTCTCTACGAGGGTTTCGGCCTCCCGGTGCTCGAGGCGTTCCGCGCAGGCGCGCCGGTCGCGTGCGCCGACCGGGCGAGCCTTCCCGAGGTCGCCGGAGACGCCGCGGTGCTCTTCGACCCGGAGGACGACGGCGCGGTCGTCCGCGCAATTCGAACGGGACTGCGCGCCGGCGCCGAGCGAGACGACCGCGTCGCCCGGGGGCGCGCCCGCGCCGCGACCTACACCTGGGAACGGACCGCGCGGGCCTGGCTCGACCTGACACGTCGAACCCTCACTCGCTGAGTTACGCGAGCGGCGCTGCCTCTGCCGCCTCCTCCGCCGCAGGCGACGGCTCGTCCACGCGGTGCCACATGCGGTAGAGCGCCGGCAGGACGACGAGCGTGAGCAGCGTGGAGGACACGATTCCGCCGATCACGACGGTCGCCAGCGGGCGCTGGACCTCTGCGCCCGTGCCCGTCGCGATCGCCATCGGCACGAAGCCGAGCGACGCCACGAGCGCGGTCATCATCACGGGCCTGAGCCGCGTGAGAGATCCGCGCAGGATGCCGTCTTCGAGCGGTGCGCCCTCGTTCCTGAGCTGATTGATGTACGTGATCATGACGAGGCCATTCAGCACGGCGACGCCCGAAAGCGCGATGAACCCGACTGCGGCCGAAATCGAGAACGGCATGTCGCGCAGCCAGAGTGACACGATGCCGCCGGTCAACGCGAGCGGCACGCACGTGAACACGAGAACCGCGTACTTCGCGTTGCCGAACGCGCCGAAGAGCAGGACGAAGATCAAGAGGAAGCACGCCGGGACGACGATCAGGAGCCGGGCGCGTGCCGCCTCGAGGTTCTCGAACTGGCCGCCCCACGTGATCCACGACCCGGGCGGGAGCTTCACGTCGCGTTCGATCGCGGCCTTCGCCGCAACGACGAAGCTGCCCATGTCGCGGCCGCGGACGTTCGACTGAATCACGATCCGGCGCTTCCCGTTCTCGCGGCTCACCTGGTTGAGCCCCTCGGCGATCTCCATCCGCGCGACCGTAGAGAGCGGCACGAACGTCGGCCTCGCGCCGCCACCGCTCGCGTCGCCACTGTCTGCGCCGGAACCGTCCGCGTTCGTCACCGGGATGGGAAGCTCGCCCAGCGCCGCGAGGTCCCTGCGCACCTCGTCGGGCAGTCGCACGATCAGGTCGAAACGCCGGTCCCCTTCGAAGACCTCGCCCGCCCCGCGACCGCCGATCGCGATCGCGACGACGTCCTGGACGTCGGCCACGGAGAGCCCGTACCGCGCGATCGCCGCCCGGTCCACGTGGATCGTGAGCACGGGGAGCCCTTCGGTCTGCTCGACCTTCACGGCGGCCGACCCGGGCACCCCGCGCAGCACCTCAGCAATGCGGTTCGCGGCCGGCACGAGCTCGTCGAAGTCCTCACCGAACAGCTTCACGGCGACGTCGCTCCGCACGCCTGCAATCAGCTCGTTGAATCGCATCTGGATCGGCTGCGTGAATTCGTAGTTGTTGCCGGGGACGCTTCCGAGGGCCACCTCGATCCGCGACAGGAGTTCGGGCTTCGTCTCCTCCGGGTTCGCCCACTGCTCGCGCGGCTTGAAGATGACGAACGTGTCCGAGACCGACGGCGGCATCGGGTCCGAAGCCATCTCGGCCGTGCCGGTCTTCGAGAACACGAACGCGACCTCCGGGAACTTCGAGATCGTCCGCTCGACGTCGCGCTGCATCTCGGTGGACTGCGTGATCCCGGTGCTCGGGATGCGCATCGCGTGCATCGCCAGGTCCTTCTCGTCGAGCGTCGGCACGAACTCCTGGCCGAGGGACTGGAAGAGCGCGACCGATCCGACGAACGCGAGCACCGCGGCGCCGACCACCGCCCAGCGCATCCGGAGCGCGAACCGCAGCACCGGCTCGTAGATCGACTTCACGCCGCGGACGAGGAAGTTCTCCTTCTCGCTGATCTTGCCGCCGAGGCCGATCGCAGCCAGCGCTGGGATGAGCGTCAGCGAGAGCACGAACGCGGCGACGAGCGCGAAGATCACGGTCATCGCCATCGGGCGGAACATCTTCCCCTCAACTCCCGTGAGCGTGAGGATCGGCAGGTAGACGGTGATGATGATGGCCTGGCCGAACGCCGAGGGCCGGATCATCTCGCGCGACGCCTCGATCACTTCGTGCAGTCGCTCCGACAGGGCGAGCCGCCTCCCGACCGCGTGCTGACGCTCCGCGAGTCGTCGCAGCGTGTTCTCGATCACGATGACCGCGCCGTCAACGATCAGACCGAAGTCCACCGCGCCGAGGCTCATCAGGTTCCCGCTGGTCTTCGTCTCCACCATGCCGATCGCCGTGAGCAGCATCGAGAGCGGGATCGCGCACGCTGTGATCAGCGCCGCGCGGATGTTCCCGAGCAAGAGGAAGAGCACTGCGATCACGAGCAGCGCGCCCTCGACGAGGTTCTTCTGCACCGTCGCGATCGTTGCGTCCACGAGCTTCGTGCGGTTGAGCACGGCCTTCGCACGGATGTCCGCCGGAAGCGACTTCTGCACCTCCTTCAGCTTCACGTCCACGTCGGCGGCCACCGTGCGACTGTTCGCGCCGATGAGCATGAGCGCCGTGCCGACGACGACTTCCTCGCCGTTCTCGGTGGCGCTTCCCGTGCGCAGTTCCCGCCCGAGTCCGAACTTCGCGACGTCGCGGACACGCAGCGGCGTCCCGCCGGCCGCGCCCACCACGATCTCGCCGATCTCCTCGATGTCTGCGATCCGGCCCGCCGCGCGGACCACGTACGCTTCGCCCTTGTGTTCGACGTAGCCCGCGCCGGTGCTTGCGTTGTTGCGCTCCAGCGCTTCGATCACGTCGTGGAACGTGAGACCGTGCGCCACGAGCTTCATCGGGTCCGGTTGCACGTGGTACTGCTTCACGTAGCCGCCGATCGCATCGACGCCGGCGACATCGCGCACGGTCTTGATCTGCGGCCGGATGATCCAGTCCTGGACGGTGCGCAGGTACGCGGCGCGCTCGAAGTCGTTCCGGAGGTGCTGCCCCTCGGGCGTCAGGTAGCTGCCGTCGGGTTGCCACCCGTACCTGCCCGCACGCTTCTCGGCGCCCTCGCCGCCGGGGTGCTCGTACTCGACGGTCCACATGTAGACCTCGCCGAGTCCGGTCGAAATCGGTCCCATGCGCGGTTCCGCGTCGCCCGGAAGTCCTTCGCTTGCCTCGTTCAGACGCTCCGTGACCTGGCTGCGCGCGAAGTAGATGTCCACCGCGTCGTCGAACACCGCGGTCACCTGCGAGAACCCGTTGCGCGAGAGCGACCGCGTGTACGAGAGCCCCGGAATCCCCGCCAGTGCGGTCTCGATCGGGAACGTCACCTGACGTTCGATCTCGACCGGCGAGAGCGACTCCATCTGGGTGTTGATCTGGATCTGATTGTTCGTGATGTCCGGGACCGCGTCGATCGGCAGCCGCGACAGCGCGTGAACGCCGACACCCCCGGCGAGCAGGGTGACGAGGACGACGATCCATCGGTGCGCGACGGAGAAGCGGAGGATTCGTTCGAGCATGGTCGTTCTCCTAGTGCTCGTGCGCGGCGCCGGACTTGCCGAGTTCGGCCTTGATCACGAAGCTCCCGGAGGCCACGTACTCGTCGCCGTCCTTCAGGCCTTCGAGCACGGTCACCATTCCGGCGACGGGCGGCCCGACTGCGACCTCCTGCGGACGGAACTCGCCCGGCGCGTGGCCGCTCGGAACGAACACGACCGGCTTCCCCTCGAACATCTGAACGGCCTCCTGAGGGATCGCGAGCACGGGGTCGGGCGCCGGGCCACCGCGGGCGATCCACGCCTGCGCGAACATGCCGGGCCGGAGCCCCTTGCCGTCTGCGACTTCAATTCGCACAGGCGCGGTGCGTGTCGCGGCGTCGATCTCCGGCGCGAGGAACGTGACGCTGCCCTCGAGCATCGTGCCGCCGAGCGCGGGCAACGACAACCGCGCTCGCGAGCCGATCGAGACGTCGGGAAGCCGCGCCTCGGGGACATCGGCGAGGACCCACAGCGTGCGCGTGTCGGCGAGGATGAGCAGCGAGTCGCGGTCGGGGCCGACGAGTTCGCCCAGCGTCACCTCCCGCTCGATCACCTGTCCGTCGATCGGCGCCGTGACGAGGAACGTCGGATCGATCTCGGTCGAGTTCGCGAGCGCATCGACCGCCGTCTGCGACATCCCGAGCAGGTGAAGGCGATTCTCGGCCGCCGTGACCGCCGTGCGCAGGTTCGCGTGCGACGCCTCCGCCGCGCGCCACTCCGCTTCGCGGCGCTGGAGTTCCGTCAGCGTGATCCCGCGGCTCTCGTCGTAGAAGGCCTTGCCGCGCTCGTACGAGTTCTTCGCCAACTCGACGCCGGGCACCGCGGTGTCCGCTTCGCGGTGCTTCGTCAGAAACTCGCTCTGCTGGGCGCCGAGTTCCGGGCTGTCGAGGACGACGACCACGTCGCCCTTCTTCACGAAGTCGCCCACCTTCACTCGCACCTCGCGCGCGCGGCCCTGCACCGGAGTCCCGACGTGCGCCATCGCGTTCTGGTTGAACGCCACTCGCGCGGCGACGGAGATCTCCGGCACGACGACGGACTTCGAAGCGCGCACGACCTTCACGCCGTAGCGCGCGATGGCTTCTGGCGTGAGCGTCGCCTCGTCGGCGTGGCCCTCACCTTCGCCGGCGTGCTCATCCGCAGCGCCGCCCTCGTCGTGCGCGTGCCCGGCGTGACCGCCGGCCGCGTGACCGTGACCGTCGTCGCCGGGGTCCTTGCACCCGACCAGGCCGACGAGCACGCAGAGCACGCTGATCGAACCGGCGAAAGTGGACTTGCGGGATCGGGTCATCGGGGCTCTCCTCCATCGTGCGATTCGTGGGATGCGGACTGTGGTGCGGACTCTGCGACAACTGCGATGTCGGAACCACCGGCAGCGCGCTCCAGTCGGATCCGCGCCAGCACGGCACGGCCTTCGAGTTCGATGCGTCGGGCCCGGACTTCCTGCAGGGCCTGATCGGCGAGCAGCAACGCGACGACGTCGCTCTCGCCGGCGCGGAACGTCGTCTCGACTTCGGCGCGGCGGCGTTCGAGCAACGGAAGCAACTCGGTGGAGAGGACTGCGAGCGTCCGACGCGCGGAGTCCTGCGCCGCCCAAGCGGTGCGGACGTCTTCGATCACCCGGCGGCGCGTCTCCGTGATCCGATGCCGAAGTTCCGCCTCGGCGGCGGCCGCTGCGGCGTCGCGCGCGCTGCTCGGATCGCGAAGCCGCAGCGGGAACTCCACGCCGGCGCCGAGCGCCAAGCCCTCGTCGTACTCGGCGTCGGCGCCGACCGAGCTGTCCTCCCAGAACCACGTCCCGATGAGCGCACGCTCCTCACCGAGTGCGGCGAGCTCCCATCCGAGGGCGCGAATCTCCGGCCGCCGCGACAGCGCCGTCGCGATCCACGCGCGTTCGTCGCCGACCGCCGCCGGGAGGCCGCCGACCGCGTCGAGCGACCACGCCGCGGCGGACGACGGCCGTCCGACGAGCCGCGCCAGCGCAACGCGACCCTCGCGCAGCTCCGCCTCGCGTTCGGCGAGATCGACGGAGATCGAAGCGCGCTCCGCCTCGAGCACGGTGACGTCCGCGCGGACGGCTTCCCCGCGGTCCACCTTGAGCTGCTCGAAGTCGCGCAGCTTGGCCAGAATGTCGCGGCGCGCCTGGAGCACCGGCATCTGCGATTGGATCGACTGGATCGACACGTAGCGTTCGCGCACCTCCGCGACGGAGTCGAGCGCCGCGACGAGGGCGTCTTCCGCAGCCGCACGCAACCGGTCGTCGGCGGCCGCTGCGCGACGCGGGCGTTGCAGGTACGCGGCGATTTCCTGCGTGATCCCGACGCTCACTTTCAGATCCGGCAGCGTGAACCCGGCGAACCCGAGTCCGAGCGAAATCAACGGGTTCGGGAGGAAGCGCGACTCCTCGCTCGCAGCTCGGGCGCTGCGCCACCGGGCGAGCGCCTGCTGCAGCCCCGGGTCGTTCCGCACCGCCGCCTCGACGGCCGCGGCCATCGTCAGGACGGTCGGATCCGCGCCGGGTGCGTCGTCGAGCGCACCGTCACGGTGAAACTCGATCTCGCCGGAGACACCAACGACCTGCGCCGCGAGCGGTTCGGGCGGTGCCACGTCGATCGGGCCGGGCGCAGCGAGACGACATCCCGCCTGCGAGAGCGAGGCGACAACGACGAGCACGAGCGTACGAGTCTGCAAGACGGGACCTCCGCGGTGTCGGGTTCACGAACGTGGGCCGACGCGTTCGTCGGGGGCGCGTTCATCGGGGGCGAAGCGATGCGCCTGCGATCGCAGCGCGCGCGGACCTGGCGGTTGCGCCGGAACCTGCTGCGATCTCGCGATGGAGGCGCGAGCCGGACCGCACGTGCGGCGGACCGGCGGTCGCTCAGATGACCCGCAGCATGGCGGAGTCACCCAGACAGGCCGTCAGCGAAGCCGCGAAGGCTGGGCCGACGGGCTCTGCTGAGCACGGCTCAGCAGCGAAGGACGACCGTGCGGATCATCGCCAGCGGAGGTGGCGGCGTCGGCTCGACGCGAGAGCGCACGGGCGGCTGGAGTGCGTGGGCCGCCCACTGGACGTCGATGGGCGCGACGACGACCGCCGCGGGCAACTCCATCGGCGCCCGCACGGCGGACGACCGCATCGAGCACGCCGCCAGCGACGTCAGGAACGCGGATGCCGGGACGTCTTCACACAGGCCGCAGTCCGGCGCCGCGTCGGCGCGAGCGGCCGGGACCGAGTTCTCCGGACCGGCGGTCGGAGTCGGCCGATCGTCGCAGCACGCGGCCCCGCGCCACTCGAGCGCGACGTGGCCGTCGTCCTCGCGGCAGATCGTCAGCGCAGCGCCGAAGGTCGCGAGGAACGCGTAGACCGCGACCAGCACCGCCGCCGTGAGGCGACGCAGCGAGTCCGTGGGTACGAGCCGACGCGACATGGCGGGGAGCGTACTGCACCTCGCGTCGGCGGCGCCCGCGATTTAGTGACCGCAGGCACGACAAGGGCTGGCGGGGGGAGGCATGACGAGCGATTCCGTTCACGACGCGCTTCCGCGGAGCACAGCGGCCGGGCCGGACCGAGGAGCTGGCGACCCGGCGCTCGTGGCGACGTTCCCGACGAGGTAGGCACGAGTCGCGAACGGTACGCGAGAGTGACTACCGACCCGCGTCGGCCGATTTCGCGGGGAGCGGGTCCACCGGGTCCGGCGTGAAGATCACGGCTGTGTCGAGGCTGTCCGGCTGACCGAAGCCGCCGCAGAACAGGACGCGGCCGTCGTCGAGCGACGTCGCCGTGTGGCCCGCGCGCGGGACCTGGAAGATCACGCCGGCCGGGACCACGCGGCCCCAGTCGCCGGACGAGCGCAGGTACACGTCCATCGACTGCAGGATGATCGTCTCACGTCCGCGTTGCTCGAAGCCCCCCGTGAACAGAACGTCGCCCGACGGCAATTGCGTGGCGGTGGACCGGGTCCGATTGGCGAAGCTCGATCCGCCCGCCGGATAGAAGCGGTCGGTCGGTGGGTCGTAGACTTCCAGGATCGCGTCGCCGCCGTCGGCGAACAGCACGTGCGCCCCGTCGTCGATGGCGGTCGCGGTGTGCGACTGGCGGTACTCGCGCGGAGGGCTGGCCACGAACGAGAAGCTCTCCGTCGTCGGATTGAACACCTCCGCCGCGTTGCTGAACCCCGACAAGGGGCCCACGCCGCCGACGATGAGGATCTTCCCGTCCGGCAGCAGCGTCATCGTGTGGCCCGCGCGGCGGAGGAGCGGCCGGCTCGCGAGCGTCCGGAACTTGAAGGTGCTGATGTCGAGAATCTCTGCCGTGTCGCTGTACGTCGCCCGGCCCTGCGCGTCGTAGTGAACGCCGCCCGAGACGAGGATCCGCCCGTTCTTCAGCGCGCAGGCCGCGTGGAAGTCGCGGGCCTCTGCGAGAGCCGGACCGACAGAGAACGCCGAGAGGTTCCGGTCGAAGAACTCGGTGGAAGCGAGAGCGCCGGCCACGCCGAACCCGCCGATCAGGAGGGCCGAGCCGTTTCCCACGGTGATGGTCTCGTGATACGCCCGTCCCTCGCGGAGCAGCGACCCGGAGCTTCGAAACCGGCGCGTGCTCCCGTCGAACAGTTCGGCACTGATCGCCAGCGTCGTCTGCGTCGAGTATCCGCCGGCAAGCAGGACCTCGCTCCCGACGCGCGTCGCGGTGTGACCGCCGCGCGGCTCGACCATCGTGTCGGCCACGTCGGAGAACTGGTCGGGCCGGAGCACCAGGTAGGGGGAGAACCGGTTGTCGGTGTAGAAGATCGCCTTGCGCTGACGGACGAGGAACGCGCCGTCGGAGCGCTGGACGCCGGTCTTGACGACGATCTCGTAGTCGCGTCCCGGGTCCAGCGCCTTGACCGGGTTGAGGACCACGCGGCGGCCGGCGTCGTCGAAGGACGGCGACCAGGAGACTTCCTCACCGGTCGTCAGCAGCGGATGGAAACCGATGTTCGCAGGGGTGATGGAGGCCGGATCGACCGCGACGTTGAAACGGAGCGTCGGTCGCACCGCCAAGTCCACGAATCGGGCTCCCCCGCGCGGAGTCGTGCGCAGGACCTTCAAGGGCGCCAGTTTCCGCGGGCGCTTCGCGCGGCCGACGGTCACGACCGGCGACGCCGCCGCGCCAAGCTCCCCAGCCCCGCCGCCGGGTCCGAGGACCAGATCGCGTGACGCGACGTCCGGGTCCGCGAACGCTACGGAGGGGGCTGCGCCGCCGAACGACGCAACCAGAGACGCTGCGCCGAGTGCGAGTGCGAATGGGACGAGAGAACGCATCTGCCCACGATGGTACCGCACGGGGCCGAACGCGCAGGACAGCCAACGCAACAGACGGCCGCCGAAACGCAGCGGCGAAGCCGGCGCGCGGCTTGCGCAGCCTCGCAGTGGCTGGCAGACCCTCGATGACGGCAAGCAGCGTGACCGAATGCGCCCGTTGCTTCGACACAGCCACGAACCCGGAGACGTCACGTCCGAGACGTCCACCGCCCCCGGAGCTCAGGCTCGGACGCGGGCTGCGGTCCCGTCCCGGAAGCTACCGTCCCGCTCGGATGCGGCCGATGATGAAGACGATGCCCCGCGTCGCCATCCTGATCCGGACGTTCAACGAACAGGCGCGCCTCGGCGCCGTCCTCGACGCGATCCTGGCGCAGGACCTCACCGCCGACGAGATCCTCGTCCTCGACTCCGGCTCATCCGACGGAACGCGCGAGGTCGCGCAAGCCCGGGGGCCGCGCGTGCGAGTCGAGTTGCTCGACGTTCCGTTCAGCTACGGCCGCGCCCTCAACCGCGGGTTCGCGATGCTGTCGGCGGACACGATCTGCTGCGTCTCGGGGCACTCGGTGCCGAGAGACGGCGCGTGGCTTCGGTCGTTGCTGGCGCCGCTCAGCGACCCGCGCGTGGCCGCCGTCTACGGCCGTCAGCTCCCGCATCCCGACTGCGTGCCGTGGGAAGCCTACTCGGTGCTCGGCGCCTTCGGCCCCGCCGCGCGGTTGCAGTCCGACGATCCGTTCTTCTCGAACGCCAACTCGGCCGTGAGGCGCTCGGCCTGGGCCGCGCACCCGTTCGACGAACTGCTCCCGACGGCGGAGGACCAGAAGTTCGCGGTGCAGGTCCAGAGCGAGGGAGGTCTCATCGCGTACGCGCCGGAGGCCGCCGTCTACCACTCGCACAACGAGACGTTCTCGCGGGTCCGCGAGCGAACGGAGAACGAAGCGCGGGCGCTCGCAACGTTCAGCCGGTTCCGCTGGCCGGGCACCTGGCGCGCGCTCGTTCGCTGCGGACGGGGCGCCGCGCTGCGATACCGCCACGTCATCCGGACGGGCGCGTTCCGGGCCGACGCTCTGCTCGGCCCGGCGCTCTACGAGATCGCCCGGTTCCGCGGCGAGCGCAGCGCGGTCAAGGCGGGCTCGTGCTCGAACTGACACTGACGGCCGGCGCGCCCGAGCACGTCGCCGAGGTCCGCGAGATCGTGCCGGACGCCGCAGGTCCGACCACCGTGCTGCGCGTCACGGTCGAGGGCGCGGGCGACTGGTTCCACGTCGGCGGTGCCCTCGTCGGGCGCGGCGCGCCGGACGTGGCCGCCCTGGACTCGATGCCGCTCATGCCGTGCTACGCATGGGAGCGGTGGCCGGTCATCACAGTGGGCACCACGGTGGGCACCACGGCGGACGCGAAGAAAGGCGCCACGATCGGAGGCAGGGTCTTCCGCTCGTCGATGTACGTGAAGCTGCCGGTGCTCGTCGTGGAGTGCGGCGGCGGCGCCGTCGGCGTGTCGTTCCCCACGACAGTCCGGGCCGGAGACCGCCGCGTCGCCACGTGGTTCGCACTCGCGCGTGTCGGGACCGCGATCCGGTTCGAGGTCGTCGTGCCCGCCTCGTGGACGACTCTGCGGAAGCTCCCGGCCGACTACCACGAGTGGCTCCCGACGGAGCTCGTGCCGGAGACGACGACGGCGCCGCCGGGGCCCTGGACCACCGAGCCCGTACGTGTCGTCTCCGGTGCGAGTGTCGAAGACGTTCTCCGCCGCCTCGCCGCAGCGCTCGTCCCGGACGCCGAAGCGCCCGACGCACAGTCGCACGCGGACCGGGCGCTCCGGTTCCTCGCATCGGTCCAGGACCCGGCGACCGGGGCCTTCCTCGAGTGGAAACGGCGTGGCGCCCGCGGCTTCCTGCGCGGGTGGTTCGCACTTCCGACGTACCACCGTCTGGCCGGCACGCTCGCACGGGCCGCGCGGGCCGACTCGTCTCTTCGCGCGATGGCCGAACTCACGGCACGGCCGCTGCTCGATCCGGCGGCGACGTTCGCCGCGCCGGGCGGCGTCGTCTTCCACAACTCGATCCGACGCGATCGGCTCGGACGCGTGCGTTTCTACTCCCATCTCGGGAGCGGCGTCGCCGGCTACCCGGGTGGTCAGGCGAACGCGATCCTTTCGCTCGCGTGCAGAGTCACGGCCGGATCGGGCACGAGCGCCGACGCCGCGCTGCTTCGTGCGGCGGTTGGGTGGATGCTCGCGCAGCGCGGAGACGACGGACGCCTTCCGCGGGCGCTCCGCCTCGTGCGTGAGCCCCACGAGACCGGGCTTTCGCTCGGTCCGGAGACGCGCTCCGACGGCGCCGACGCAGAAGGCGCGCACGCTCTCTTCGCAGCCGCCGCTGCGTGCGATGAAGCGTCATGGACCGCCGCCGGCGTCGGGCTCCTGACGCACGTCGAGGATGCCTTCGCGAAGCGCGGTCACCTGCGCGGCTACCTTCGCGACAATCGCGAAGCCGAACCCGAGTGCGTGAGCCACGTGGCCGCGATCCGGGCCCATCTGGCCGCACGCGACGTCACGGGCGACGCGGGGCACCTGACGGCGGCCGTGCGGCACGGCGTCCATCTCGCGGCCTGGATTCGCCCTGCGCGGGTGACGTCTCTCGACACCCTGGTGTCGTCGTTCGGACCGCGCCTGGCGCCGTGTGAGAGCCTGTGGGCCGCACGCGCGTTCCACGACCTCGCCGCCGCCACGGGCGACGCCCTGTTCGCCCGGTGCGCCGCGGCCTGCGCCGACGTCCTGCGTGCCGAGGCGGGTTTCCCCGGCTGGACGGAGGCGCACTACTGGGACGAGACCGGGGTGCTGCACCCGCATTCGTTCGAGTGCGTGTACAGCGCGGAGGCCGTCCTGGAATGGGCCGCGGCGAAGGGTGCGCGAATCCGTTGTCCGGCGCCGGGGCCGACGTTCCACGCCGAGGCGCCACGGTCGATGCTCGGACGCGCGATGGAGCGCTGGGGACCGCGGCGATGACCGAGTCCGGCTCACTCGGCGCGAAGATCAGCGGCGCCTCGCTCTGGATGGCTGCGGCGCAGATCGCATCGCTCGCCGGCGCGTTCGCAGTGATCACCGTGGCGTCGCGGCGCCTCGGCGACGCCCAGTATGGGATACTCGCCACGGTCACCGTGTTTGTGGCGCTCGGGTCGATCCTCCTCCTCGGGCTGCCCCAGGCGATGGTGCGCGAAGCCGCGTCCTCGGAAGGCGTCGGCGCACGCGGGCGGACGATCGAGACGCTCGGGAGCGGCCAGGCCGTGCTGCTCGTCGCGGCCGGCATCGTTGCTCTGGCCCTCTGCGCGGCGGCGCCGTGGGCTTCTGCGCTCGTGGACGCGCCTCCCGGCGCGGAGTCGTCGATCGGGTGGTCGGTCCGGATCGCGGCCGGGATCGTCATGCTCATCGCACTCGCCGCGGGACCCGACGCGGCGCTCCAAGGACTCCAGGCGTTCCGCGCGCTCGCGCTCCGCAACATGACCGCCACGCTCATCGGGACGGGTGCGACGCTGACTGCCCTGCGCGCGGACGCCGGACTGACCACGGTCATGGCGATGACTGCCGTGGCGCCGGCCGTGACCGTCGCACTCTCGGTTCGTGCCGTGAGACGACTCGGTGTGCCGGCGTTCCCCCTCGCCCACGCGAGTCGAGTCGCCGCCACGCGACTCCTGCGGTTCGGCCTCCCCCTCTTCATCAACGAAGCGACCTATGTGATCCACACGCGCGTGGACAGCTTGCTGCTGCTCGTGCTCTGGTCGCACGACGCCAGGTTCGTGGGGTTCTACAACGCGGCGCTCTACGTCGCGGTGACCGCGCTGGTCCCGCCGCGTTTGCTCATGCGCGCGTTCTTCCCGGCGGTCGCACAACTCACCGCGTGTGCCAGGTTCGACCTGGTCGCGTCCGGCGTGCGCCGCGCCACCGGGTATCTGGTGATCCTCGTCCTCCCGATCGTCGTCGGCGGCGCCTTGCTCGGCGAGCCGATCCTCGTGGCGTTGTTCAAGCCGGCGTTCGCCGTCGCCGCGCCGACCCTGGTTCTCCTGCTCGTCGGGTACGGCGCGAACGCACTGACGTACCCGTTCACCGCCGCGCTCCTCGGGATGGGACAACCGCGAGCCGTGACGTGGAACACCGTGCCCACCGCCGTGGCGATCCTCGCGATGCACCTCTGGCTCATTCCCATCCACGGGATGACCGGCGCGGCGGTCGGCGCGAGCGTGCCCATCGTCGTCGGACTGCTCGTCTATCCCTGGCAGACCGCGCTGGCCCTGCGAACCGGCGGACACGCCGTCCACGCGCGCGGTCTCGTCCCGTGGCGCGCGTTGGCGAAGTCTGCTGCGGCCGCCGCCGCGATGGCCGCAGCCGTCGCGGCGCTGCCTCGGCCGGATTCGATTCCGACCCTGGTGATGGTCGTCGCCGCCGGCGCCGTCGTGTACGCGCTCGCGTTCGTCGTCGTGCTCCGCGGCGTCGAGGAGAACGATCGCCGGCTCATCGGTGAGCTCTGGTCGCGGAGGAAGTCCCGGTGATCCGCGTCGCGTACGGTGCGCCCGTTCCACACGGAGGCGGCGCGCTCAACTACCTCGTCGATCTGGTCGAGCACCACGACACGACGAAAGTCCACGCCGTCGTCTATCTCGACGACCACATCGGCGATGCCGACAGTGCAATCGCGCGATTGACGCGGTGCGGCGTGGACGTCCGACGCGGACCGATGGCTGCTCCGATGGATCAGTTCCTGCGCGCCGGCTGGTGGGAGCGCGAACTCCGGGCGCGGGGACCGTTCGACGTGGCGAACCTCCACCAGCACATCCCGGGCGCGGGCCGCGCGTTCCTTGAGGGCGCGCGGCGCGCCGGCGCGGGCATCCTCGTCAGAACCGAGCAACTCCCTCGGTTCCCTCCCCACGAGCGAGCGACCTGGCGCCCCCGCCCGCTCGCGTTGCGGTTCGCACGCAGCCGCCTTGCCGCGATCACGGACCGCCGCATCGTGGTGTCCGATGCGGGACGGCGCGCGCTCGCGGCGCGCGGCGAGCCGGAAGCGACCATCAGTGTCATCCCCCCGGCGTTCTGCGAGGAGGCGTTCGCATCGCTCCCGTCGCGGGCCGACGCGAAGTCGCGGCTCGGGATCGCCGGCGACGCGATCGTCGTCGGGTTCCTCGCGAGCCTCTCGGAGCAGAAACGGCCGGATCTGTTCCTCGACGCCGCCGAGCGACTCGTCGCCGAAGGGCTGCGTGCCGTGTTCGTGATCGGCGGCGGCGGGCCGTGGGCCGCGCAGATCCGAGCGCGCGCGGCGACGTTGAAGCCTCATGTCATCGACATCGGTCCCCGGAACGACGCCGCGGCCGTGCTCGCTGCGTTCGACGTCTTCGTCCTTCCCTCGCTCTGGGAAGGCATGCCGCTCACGGTGCTCGAAGCCATGCGGGCGGGCGTCGCCGTCGTCGCATCCGACGCCGACGGGACGGGCGAAGTCGTGCGCGACGGCGAGACCGGCCGCCTCGTCGCGAAGGGCGACGGCACCGCGCTCACAACGGCGATCCGCGACCTACTCACGGACGCGAGCACGAGGCGCCGTCTCGCGGCTGCGGGCATGGCGTTCGTACGCGGTCGGTTCGATGCGGCGACGCTCGCGCGACGCACCGAAGCGCTCTACGAGTCGATGACGCGTCAGCCGCCGAGTGCGCGTCGGTAGCTCGTCACCACGCCTCGGGCGCAGGCGTCCCAAGTGAAGCGCCGCGCCTGAATCGGCCCGCGACGTCGCAGATCGTCGCGCAGCGCGGCGTCGGACGCAAGCCGCCCGATCGCCGCCGCAGCGCCGTCCATGGCGTCGCAGGGGAGTTCCAGCGCGGCGTCGCCGGCGACCTCCGCGAGCGAAGTGCGGAATGTCGTCGCCGTCGGAGCGCCGCAGGCCATCGCCTCCGCCACCGGCAGGCCGAACCCCTCGTACGCCGAAGCGAAGACGTGCCCGAGGCAGGTCCGGTACATCGCGGGCACGATCTCGTCGGGGACGAACCCGGCGAACAGCACGCGCCCTTCCACGCCGGCCCGTTGGGCGACGCCGCGGAGGGTGACGACGATCCGGTGCGGCACATCGCCTGCGAGGACCAGATCGGCCCCGGCTGCGGCGCCCGACTTCGCGTACGCCTCGATGAGAAACGGCAGGTTCTTCCGGGCGTCGGCCGCGCCGACGTAGAGCAGGAACGGCCGCGACGTGCCGAGCGCGGCTCGCACGCGCTCCGCCTCGCCATCTTCGCGCGACGTGTTGAACCGCTCGTGGTCCACGCCGCAGGGGACGACGTCCACCCTCGCCGGATCCACGCCGATTCGCTCGACGAGGTCGCGCCGTGTGGACTCGCTGATCGCGATGACCCGACGTGCGCCGAGGTACCACGCGCGGGCGAACCGTTCGCGCCGCTGCAAGGAGAACGGCGCCCACCCGCGGTACAAGTCCCCGAGAATGAGTGGAATCAGGTCATAGCACGTGACGACGTACGGCACGTCCGCGGTCGGCGCGCGGCCGCCCGGTTCGGTCGCGTGAAGGAGGTCCACGCCGGCCGCGCGCAGCCGTCGGTAGAGCGTCCACCGCCGCGCGATGTGGCGTACGCGGCTCCCGATCGGCCCCGGAACGCCGCGTGTCCCGCCCGTGTACCGGAGCGTCGGATCGAACATCGGCCCCGCGTCCCACGGGGCATCGGAGAGGAGCCCAGTGATCGCGAGCCCCGCGCGGTCGGCGTCGGACATCCCGCGGACGCCGCTCGCCAGCCCCGCGACGTAGCGCCCGATCCCGCGCAGCCGCGAGCCGGTGTTCATCGGCGTCAGATCGAGGGCTACGGTCTTGGTCACGCTTGCGATCACGCTTGCGAACTTCGTGGCGACCGCTGTGGCGATTACTGCGGCGCCGGAGACTCCCTGTTCATCGTCCCGCACTCCGGCCGGGTTGAAACGCGAAGCGGCCCGCGCCGACGGGCGCGGGCCGCTCGGACTCGAGGATCGTGTGGACTACCCGAGGAACGGAGCGACCTCGGCCTGGCCCTTGCGGACGTCGTCGGCCGACTTCTGGAGCATCGCCTTCTCGCCGTCGTTCAGGGCGAGCTGGACGATCTTCTGCATGCCGCCCTTGCCGAGCACGGCCGGGACGCCGCAGTAGACGTCGTTCTGACCGTACTCGCCCTGGAGCCAGCACGAGCAGGGGAGGATGTGCCGACGGTCCTTCAGGATCGCCTCGGCCATGACCGCGGCGCTCGTGCCCGGGGCGTAGAACGCGCTGCCCGTCTTCAGCAGGTTGACGATCTCGCCGCCGCCCTTGCGCGTGCGGTCGGAGAGACGCGTGACTGCGGCCGCGTCCATCAGCTCCGTGATCGGCACACCGTTCACGGTCGAGAAGCGCGGCAGCGGAACCATCGTGTCGCCGTGGCCGCCCATGACCATCGCGGAGACATCCACCACCGAGGCCTTCAGCTCCATCGCGATGAACGCGCGGAAGCGGGCCGCGTCGAGCACGCCGGCCATGCCGACGACGCGCTCGCGGGGGAAGCCGGAGACCTTCCAGGCCACGTACGTCATGACGTCGAGCGGGTTCGTGACCATCACGATCACGGCGTTCGGCGCGTTGTCGCGGATCGCCTTCGCGATGCCGGCCACGATGCTCGTGTTCTTCTGCAGGAGTTCCATCCGGTCCATGCCCGGCTTGCGGGCGAGGCCGGCGGTGACGACGACGACGTCGGAGTCCTTGCAGGCGGCGTAGTCGTTCGAGCCCGTGACCTCGTGGCCGAAGTCCTGGAGCGGGCCGGCCTGACGGATGTCGAGGGCCTTGCCCTGCGGCATGCCTTCGACGATATCAACGAGGCAGACGTCGGCGATGTCGCGCTGGGCGAGGACGTGTGCGCAGGTTGCGCCGACGTTGCCGGCGCCGAAAACGGTGACCTTGGACATGGCGATGATCCTCCGGGTGTGATGCCGGAGCTTAGCCGCGCGAAGCGGCGCACGCCACGGGAGGACGGGGGGCACGCCACGGCGGGGCCGAGCGGCGCGACGCAGGTCACTCGCGGGAACGCCGCGAGAGACGCCGCGAGAGACGCCGCGGGAACGAACTCAGCGCTCGGTGGCGGCGCCCTGCGGCTTCGCCTGGAACTCGCTGTCGAGTTCGTCGAGCGACTCGTCCATGTCCTGCTCGACGACCGCGGGCAGGTCCGTCTCGGGGAGCGGGATGGCGCGGGCGCCGTCGGCCGACGCGAAGTTCGTCATCGTGAGATGGCAGCGAAGGGACTCGATGGCGTCGAGACTGGCGCACGCGAGCGTGAGCGATTCGCGCAGGTCGGACGGCCGATTCTCGAGAGCGTGAACCAACTGCCGGGCGGTGGCGACGGCCTCGTCGGCCATGCGCTTCCTGCGCACGTCGTCCTCGCGGAGCACGGCGACCGCGGCGTTCATCTCGTCCGCCAGGTCTTGGAAGTGGTCCTTCGGCCGGAGCGTGATCGGCGCCGGGAGCCGACGGGCTGCGATCTCTCGCATCGTTCGCTTGAGACGGATGATCGGGCCGGCGATCCGGTGCGTCAGGTACACGCCGTGTACGGCGATCGCCACGAACGTGATCCCCATGGGAAGCACGACGTACCGAGCGAATCCACGGAGTTGGTCGAGTGCGGCGAGGTACGTCGAATCCGTGGGCGCCGCGGAAACCAGCGCGATCAGGCTCGACAGGTTCGCGACGAGCGCGAACGCGAGGAAGTAGACGTAGGTCCAGCCGACCATCTCCAACGAGAGGCCGATCTGGAACTCCGGATCCACCAGGATCTTCGAACGCTTGAATTTGGGTTCAGTCATGCACTCACCTGCCGGGGAATCCGGCCTGCTCCCTGATCGGGATTGCGAGGGGTGCAGCTTGACCCGGATTGCGCCGGGGGAGGATTCACGATCGGTGCGCCCTGCGACGCGCCTCCGCGGAGCAGAGCGGCCGGGCCGGACCGAGGAGGACGCGACGTTGCGCTCGTGGCGGCGTTCCCGACGAGGTAGGCACGAGTCGCGAACGGTGCAGGAGGATCGACGATCGGTGCGCCCTGCGACGCGCCTCCGCGGAGCAGAGCGGCCGGGCCGGACCGAGGAGGACGCGACGTTGCGCTCGTGGCGGTGTTCCCGACGAGGTAGGCACGAGTCGCGAACCGTGCAGCGCGCGGCCGACCGCACCGAGACTACTTGGGTGGCGACTTGACCGGTGGCTCCGGCGACTTGACCGGCGCCTCCGGAGCCGGGGCGGGCGCCACCGGGCCGCCGGACTGCGACGCAGCGCCGCGCGTCGGGCGCAACCTGCGCTCTGACGCCTCGCGCTCCGCCTGCTGCATGGCCTCGAGCTGCCGCTGGAACCCTTGCGACTCGTCCGACTCACCGAGTTCGCTCAGCGTCTGGACCAGGTTCGCCAGAATGAGCTTCGAGTTCGGCAGCATGCGGTTGGCCCTGCGCAGCAACCGCGCGGCCTCGCGGAGGTTCTCCACCCCACCCCGGCGGAGCGCGACCATCCCGAGCAGGTAGATCGCGTCCGGCGAGTCGCGCTGGATCTGGAGGTACTGCTCCGACTGGAGCTGGCAGGTGTCGAGCTCACCGCGCCGCAGCTCCATCGTCGCAGAAGCGAGCAGTGCCGAGGCGTAGACGGCGCGGCCTGTGTAGAGGCCGTCCTCGCGCTCCTGCGCCCGGTCCATTGCGGTCCGGAATGCTGTCGCAGCCTCGTCCGACCGCGACAGGGCCATGTACGTCTGGCCGAGGACGAGGTGCGCACGCGCCATCCACGGGTTCTCGGCGATCAGGTCGGCCAGGATGCGCTCGGCAAGGACGT
>JAIOPE010000099.1 GCA_021414065.1 Planctomycetota bacterium | reverse complement strand
GCGTCCCACACGCTCCGCTCCTACCTGCCCGCCGCCCCTTCGGCGGCTTCAGCTTGGAGCGAGATCCTGCGGCATCAGCAGGCGTCAGCGGGCGGCCAGAGTTTCCGGAATCCATGCGGCCAGAGTTTCCGGAACCGACAGGCCGAACGTCGCGCTGCGGAAAGTGGACTGCCTGGCCTGCGCGAGCACCGGCAAGAGCCGCACTCAATTGCCCCATCGGCACGAACCGGTACTCGATCTCCGTGTACTCGGAGTCGTGAGAGACACTCATGAACTCACCCACCCACGCAACGAGGGGAGACTTCCCCGCGGCCCCGGGCAACGGGACGAGACTCGGCCGAGGACCAGCCGTGACCTCTGCAATCTGGGCCGCAGAGAGCAGGCTGCGATGTGCTGTCGAGCAACGACACCCGAGCCCGAGAACCGCGACAGTGAGTGTCGGAAGCGCCAGCCACAGAAACCAGGCTCGGCGAGTACTACGGCCGCTCATCGATCGCGCCCAAGACCGGAAGCGGTCGTCTTGCCAAGCGGGTCAGTTTCAAGAATCAACTTTCTCCTCCCCCGGCACCCGACATCGGCCGGACCCCGGGGCCACGGCCAGTCGCACGCGGCGGGCATCAGCTCTTCGCAAGCCTAGCGCACCGGCGCGCACCACAACAGCACCTCGTCGAAGCTCCATCCGCGGGCGACGGGAGCGCACGTCCCTGCATGCGCTCCTGGCTGGCCGCCGCGCCGCTCACGCCGGGCTCGGCCGCACGACTCCTGCGACACGCCAGTGCCCCAATCGAACCCCGTCCCCGCTGCGACGCAGGTCGCACCTGAAGTGCGTGCCTGGTCCTAACGTCGTCCTTCGAGACGCTAGGTCGTCGCCCGGAGGTGCCATGCTCGAGTTCGTCGATGGGAACACAGCCGTGCTGCGAGCGGCGATCGACGCGGGATGCTCGTTCTTCGCGGGATACCCGATCACCCCGGCGACGTCGATCCTGCTGGAAGCGGTGCGGGAGATGCCCGCGCGCGGCGGGGTCGTGATCCAAGGCGAGGACGAGATCGCGTCGATCGGGATGTGTCTCGCGGCGTCGATGGCGGGGCGCAAAGCGATGACGGCGACGAGCGGGCCGGGGATGTCGCTCTTCTCCGAAACGATCGGACTCGCGGTGATGGGCGAAGTGCCGCTCGTGATCGTGGACGTGCAGCGCATGGGCCCCGCGACAGGCGGCGCGACGACGAGCGCCGACGGAGACGTCCAGTTCGCGCGGTGGTGCGCGCCCGGCGGGTATCCGATGCCGGTGCTTGCGCCGACAGACGTCCGCAGCGCGTACATCTTCACGCGGCGGGCGTTCGACATCGCGGAGCGTCTGCGCACGCCGGTGCTGGTGCTGTCGTCGAAGGAAGTCGCGATGACGCGGCAGACGGTGGACCTCGACGCCGCGCGGGACTCTCTGCCCGCGCCGACGGAACGCCGCGTCTACCGCGGTGCCGGGCCGTTCGTCCCCTACCGGGTCGAACAACCGGAGGACGTGCCCGAGTTCAGCGCGGTCGGCGGCGACCACGTCGTGCGCTTCACGACGTCGATCCACGACGAGCGCGGCGAGATCACGGGCGACCCGGCGAAGATCGCGCGGAAGCTGACGCACCTCGAACGCACGGTGCGAAGCGACGACGGCCTCGCGCTAACGATGGCCGACATCCAGCCCGGCGCGGAGACGCTCGTCGTCGCGTACGGCGTGGCCGCGGTGTCGGCGCGCGACGCAGTGGACGAACTGCGAGCGGCCGGCGGACGCGCGAGTCTGCTCGTCGTCGAGTCGCTCTGGCCGGTGCCGGAAACGCAGATCCGCGACGCCGCCCGCGGGCACCGGCGGGTCGTGGTCCCGGAGCACAACTTCGGGCAGTACGCGCGGGAAGTCGAACGCGTCCTCCGCGATGCGCGCGACGTTGCGGTCGTCTCTCTACCGAGAATCGACGGCGGGATGCTGTCGCCAGCGGCGCTCCGCGCGGCGATCGAGTCGGGACCGGAGGCCCGCCGATGACGCACGCCGACTTCTTCGACGACGCCGTCGCGCATCCGTTCTGCCCCGGGTGCTCGCACGGAACGGTCGTGGACGCTCTCGGTGTGGCGATGGAGCGCGCCGCGCCCGACTCGATGCGCACGGTGCTCGTGAGCGACATCGGCTGCGTCGGCCTGCTCGACCGCCACTTCAAGGTCCACACGTTCCACGGGCTCCACGGTCGGAGCGTCACGTACGCCACCGGGCTCAAGCTCGCGCGGCCGGAACTCACGGTCGTCGTGGCCCTCGGCGACGGCTCGCTCGGGATCGGCGGGCACCATCTGATCCAGGCGGCGCGGCGGGGCACGCCGATCACGGTGGTGGTCTTCAACAACTTCAACTACGGGATGACGGGGGGCCAGGCGTCGTCCACCACGCCCGTCGGCGCGTTCACCTCGACGACGCCCGACGGCGCGACGGACCGTCCGCTCGATCCGTGTGCTCTCGCGATGGCCGCGGGAGCGACGTTCGTCGCCCGCACGCCGGCATTCGCTCCGGATCTCGCCGAGACGCTGGCCCGCGCGGTCCGTCACCCCGGGTTCGCGATCGTGGATGTGTGGGAGATCTGCACCGCGCACTTCATGCCCGCGAACGACTTCAAGCGGACCGCGCTCGTGAAGCTCGCGGAGACGCTCGGCCTCTCGTTCGGCGTGCTGCTCGACGCGCCGCCGGCGCCGCGGCCGCACGAGATCCACGTCGAACCGCCCGCGCGAATCGACCTGACGCCCGCGTTTGGCGCGACGCTCGACCGGCCGGTCCGGATCGTCGTCGCCGGTTCCGCAGGGCAGCGCATCCGCAGCGCCGCGATGACGTTCGCGCGGGCGGCGGTCCGGTCGGGACTCTTCGCGACGCAGAAGGACGACTATCCGATCACGGTCCGCACGGGGCACAGCGTGGCGGAACTCGTCGTGTCGCCGCGGCCTGTCGGGTTCACGGGAATCGAAGCGCCGGACGTCGCCGTGCTGCTCGCGCCGGAGGGCCTCCGGCGGGTGCGCCCGATGCTCGCCGCGATGAACGCCGCGGGAATCGTTCTCGCCGACGACGCCCTCGATCTGCCGCCGGTCGCGGCCCGCGTCGTTCGACTGCCGCTGCGAGCAGTGGCGAAGGACGTCGGTGCCGAGAACGTCGCGCTCTGGGCACTCGCGCAGGTCGCCCGGACAGTCGGCGCGCCGCCGGTCGCCGCGCTGGAGGATGTCATCCGCAGGCACACCCCGGAGGCCTACCGAGGCCGGGCGCTCCGGGCCGTGGCGCCCGCCGCGGAGTCCGGCTGACGCTTCGTCATGGCGCGCAAGACAAGCGCGGTCGCGACCCGGAACTGAGCCTGGACGCCCCTCCGAAGTGTCGGACCGACGGTGATTCGTCCGGATCGGAGGCCCGGTACAGTTCTACTCCACCTCCCACGGAGGTGTCTCTTGACTCGACCGCTGTCCAATTCCGACCGAATCGCCCACGCAGCGTCGGAAGCCGAGGCCAAGGCAACCGACAAGGCGGCCGCGAAGGCAGCCGCGAAGGAAGCCAAGGCGAAGGCGCCCCCGCGCCCGCGCAAGCCGCGCGCACCGAAGGCCCCCACCCGCATGAAGATCGTCTGGGGCGTCGGGAAGCCGGGCGTCGTCGCGACCTCCACGTTCCCCTACAACGAGCGCGCCAAGGCTGAAGCGGAAGCCGCTCGCTCCACGGGCCTCGTGGTCACGGTCGTGAAGATCGCCATGGAAGCGACCGAGTAGACGACGCCTCTCAGCCCCTCGTCGCTCCGTACCTGATCCGCCACTCGCACCAGCGGCCGAACAGCGCCAACGCGCGGTCGGCCGCGCGGAACGTCGGCACGCCTGCGGCGTCGAGCGCCCGCGCCATGGGGTCGTAGAGCGGACCGGCGTCCACGACCGCGACCCACGGCTTCTCACGCGCCGCGAGGCGCCCGAGACGCGAGACGAGCGAGCCTTCGCGGCGGATGTCTTCATCGTGGCCCGGCCCGGCGGCGAGCGTCGTGATCGCGCCGCTCAGCGGCACGCATCCGATCAGCCCGGCGTCCACGCCCGGGTCGTCGAGGATCGCCGCGGCCGCGTCGGCGAACGCAGCGTCGCCGAGGATCGGGGTGACGTCGAGCGGGTTCCGCACGCCGACGATCGCACCCAGTTTGGCAGCGTCGAGCGCAGCGACGAGTCGTGCGCTCGTGGCCGGTGAAAAGTCCGGGAGCGTGAATGCGCCGGCGTGGTCCGCGATCGCCACGCACTCGAACCCGGCGTTCGACATCGCGCCGAGCCGAAGGTCGCTCACGCGGCGGTCCCCCAGCAGGCAGAACAGGCGTGTGAGGTCGGTGAACTCGTCGAGGCCGTCCGCGACCACGACGCCCGCGGCCTCGACCACGGCGCGACAGACCGATGCGTCACCGGCGATCGACGCCGTGTGGCTCGCCGAAGCCGCCGCACCCGCTGTGGTGCGACCGGCGCGGTAGAGGAGCACGGTGCGGCCCGACGCCGTGATGCGCGCCGCGACGTCGGCGAACCGACGACCGTCGCCCGGCCGGAATCCTTCCACATAGCAAGCGAACACGCGCACTTCCGGGTCGCCTTCGAGATGCTCAAGCCAGTCGGCCACCGTCAGGTCGAGCTGGTTCCCGAACGTCACGATGAAGCGCGGGTCGAGCGCGCCGAGTTCGCTGGCCCACGACACCGCGAACGCCCCACTCTGGCTCGACACGGCGAGCGGCGCCTCGCGGGCTCCGCCGATGCTCAGCTTGTGCTCGGGGATGAACAGCGTGTTGCACCGGCCGGGCCGCGACCGCACGCCGAGGCAGTTCGCGCCGTTGATCACGGGCCCCCGCCACGGCTCGCTCCGCGCCGCGGCGAGCGCGTCGCGCAGTCGGTCCACGTGCGCTTCGCTTCCGTCTCGCTCGCCGAAGCCGCCCGGGATCAGCACGATGCTCTCGGCCTTGCGAAGTCGGATCGCCTCCTCGCACGAAGCCGCCGCCTGGCGCGCGTCCACGCACACGAGGAACAGATCGGCCGGTTCGGGGAGCGATGCGAGGTCCGGCACGCACCGGCACCCGGCCACCGAGTCCGAACCGGGCTTGATGACGAACACCTGCTCGCGCGGGAAGCCCGCCCGCAGGACGTTCTCGAGCATCTGTCGGCCCGGGTTCATGCGCTCCGACACCCCGACGATCGCGAGCGTCCGCGGGTGGAGCATGCGGGCGATCTTCTCGATCGGGCGCGGCGCGACGGGCGCGACGACGGCGGCGCCGACGTGCGCAAGCGCATCGAGAGCGACCGGCCCTTCCGCCGTGAAGACGATCGGATTCATCTCGAAGTCGGAGATGCCAGCCCTCCCCGCGGCGACGGCGATCGCGAGCATCCTGCACACGAGATCTCGCACCGACGACAGCGCGACGCGCGCCGGCTTCCCGCGCTGCGACTGCGTCAGGAACCGGACCACGGACGCGCGTTCGAGCGCCCGATCCAAGTCGGCGGAGTCCGTGAGCGCCGGCGAGACGATCGCCACGCCACACCCCGGCGCGAGACTCCGCGTGAGGAACTCCGCGTGGACACCGCCGGGTCCGAGCGTCACCACGGGGCCGAAGTCGGGCGTGCAGCGCACCCCCACGAGGAGCTCTCCGCCGAAGCCTGGGTCGTGCGGGACCAGTTCCTCGACGAGGAAGCCATCGACGCCGTCGGCGGCAAACGTGTCGGCCATCGAACGCATCGCGCCCGCGACCGCCACGACGTCGCGCGGCACGAATCGCACGCCGCCGCGATCGCTCTTGTGCGCGACGTTTGCGGAGACCACTTTCACCACGACGCGGTCGCCGCGGAACAGGTCGAAGGCGTCGCCCCCCAGGTCCGTCGCGCTGCGCACCAGCAGGTGCCGGGGAACGCCGATCCCCGCCGCCGCCGCGACGGCGAACCCCTCGTGCTCGAGCAACGCGTCGCGCTCGGCGAGGCGAGCAGCCGCAACCGCAGACGCAAGCGCCGTCGCAATCGCAGCTCGGTCGATCAGCGCGCGCTCCATCACGTCGTCGTCGCGCACTGGACCGCCTCGCGCCCAGCACGGAACGCCCGCAGATTCGCGTCCACGACGCGGTCGCCCTTCGACGCGAAGCCCTCGCGGATGCAACGCTCGAGCGACTCACGACGGATCGGCAGGAAGTGCGACGCGGCACCGACCATCACCACGTTCGTGGCCTGCGCGAGGCCCGCGGCCTTCGCGAGTGCCGCCGCCTCGATCACGAGCATGCGCGGCACCTTGTGCAGCATCGCGAGCACGCTCTCGCGGTTCGGGTAGTCGGGGATATTCGTCACGGGGTCGATCGACGTCACGAGCGCGCCGCCCGGCCGCAGGTACGGAAGGTATCGAAGACTCTCGATGGGTTCGAGCGACAGGATCATGTCGGCCGACCCGGCGCCGATGTGGTCGCTCCGGACCGGTTCATCCGAGATCCGGAGGAAGGCGCGCACGGAGCCGCCGCGCTGCGACATCCCGTGGACCTCTCCCTGCTTCACGTGCAGGCCCTCGTAGCGCGTCGCTTCGGCGATGACCGCCGCCATCGACAGCACGCCCTGCCCGCCCACTCCCGAGAGAACGATGTCGGTCTTCATGACGGTCTCCTCACGACTGCGCCGCGGCAGCGGCCTTCGTCTTCTTCGCCGCGGGAATGCACTGCCGCACGAAGATCACCACCGAGAGTCCCGGATGCGCGAACGTCTTGCGCAGCAACGCGGTCATCTGCTCGACGCAGCGCGGATGCGCCTCCTGGACGTGGATGTGGTCCGGGTCCACGCCGACGCCGCGCACAATCGGTTCGAGCCGCGAGTCGGGCAGCACGGTGGGCTGTGCGCCGGTCATCCCGACGGCCTCGTTGTCGAGGATGACGACCGTCATGTGCGCGTTCTCGGCGACGGCGTCCATCAGCGACGTCACGCCGGAGTGAAGGAACGTGCTGTCTCCGATGACCGCGAGCGCCGGGCTGAGTCCGGCGGCTGCCGCGCCCCTCGCCATGCCGATCGACGCGCCCATGCAGAGGCACGACTCCATCGTGCGGTACGGCGGCAACGCGCCGAGCGTGTAGCAGCCGATGTCGCCCGCAACGATCGGGTGCGCCGCGCCCTCGGCGGCCAGCGCCGACTTGATCGCGTCGTACGAGTCGCGGTGCGGACAGCCCTGGCAGAGCTGCGGAGGTCGCGGGGGCAGCGCGAGACCTTCGACGACGATCCCGTGACGACCGGCGAGTCCGAGCGCGCGGCGCACGAGATCCGGGTTCAGCTCGCCGTCCTCCGGGATCGCGCCCGTCAGCCGCCCTGCGATCTTCAGATCGCGCGGGAGCGTTCCGCCGATGAGGCGTTCGACGAATGGGTAGCCGTCTTCGAGGACGAGGATCCGGTCCACGTGTTCGGCCAACTGCCGCACCTTCGCCATGGGGATCGGGTACGTGCCGATGTGCAGGTGAGACGGCCGCACGGCGAGTTCGTCCGCACTCTCGAAGTAGTGGTTCCGCGCCACGCCGGTCGTGATCACTCCGAGCCCGCCGCGCAGCGGCGACAACTCGAGCACGTTGTGGCGGCTCGCCTCACTCCACGCGACGAACTCGGTCTGACGCGCGAGCAGGCCCTTCCAGAGCCGACGCGCGTTCGCGGGGAGCAGCACCCAGCCGTCGCGCGGGGTCTCGGCCGAGAGCGGACGCTCGTCGATCGGCGCATCGAGACGCACCGAGGTGCGACTGTGCGCGAGGCACGTCACGAGGCGGATCATCACGGGAATGTGGAACCGCTCCGAGACCTCGTACGCCTCGCGCGTCATGTCGTACGCCTGCTGCTGATCCGCCGGCTCGAAGCAGATCGCGTGGGCGAAGTCGGCGATCACGCGACTGTCCTGCTCGTTCTGCGACGAGTACATGCCGGGGTCGTCCGCCACCGCGAGCACGAGCCCGCCGCCGAGCGTCACGAGCGCCGAGTTCACGTACGGGTCCATCGCCACGTTCAGTCCCACGTGCTTCATCGAGACGAGGGCCCGCCGCCCCGCCATCGACACGCCCATCGCGGCCTCGTACGCCGTCTTCTCGTTGGCGCACCAACCGCCCCGCGGGCTCTGCGCGGCGTCCGGATCGCGACGCGTGTGAAGTTCGCGTTCGTGGAGGATGAACTCCATGATCTCGGTGGAGGGCGTTCCGGGGTATGCGTAAGCTGCGGAAATGCCCGCATCAAGCGCGGCCTGCGCAACCACCTCGGCACCGAGCATCACGCGGAACGACACCTTTGGTCCGGCCATCGTCGCGGCCTGCGGGTTCTCTGTCATCGAGCCCTCCGTGCGGCCGGACTTCCGGCCTCAGGACGTCGATTTTATGGGGCTCCCAGAGCGATGCGTGAGACCTCGGTCGCAGGGTTCGTCGGGTTCTCGACGCGGCGCGCGAGGCATGGCAGATTCCACGCGTCCCGCACCTGAGGAGGTCTAGATGTCGCAGTCGTTCCGCTCGATCTCTCCCACGGTTCCTCATCCGTTTCCTCATGCGGCAATCGCCGCTGCACTCGCGGTCGCGGCGCTCACGGCGACCGCGTGCAAGTCCGCTCCACGCGAGTCCGGCGGCGACGTGCTCACTGCGATCTCTGCGTCGTCCGCACCGCAACTCGACGGCGTCACCGACGACGCCGCGTGGCGCGACGCGACGTGGCTCCGCGTCACGCTGACGGGTCCGGGAGGAACGCACGACGCGCGCCTCGCTGCGGTCGTCGCCGACGGTCGTCTGCACCTCGCCGTGCGATGGGCCGACGCCACGGAAGACCGTGTCCACAAGGCATGGAAGCCCGCCGGCGACAAGTGGGCTTCCGGACCGGAGCGGGAAGACGTTCTGGCGATCGGGTTCCCGATCTCCGGCGAGTTCACGGGCGACATGACGTCGCCGGTGGACTGCGTGTGGGACGTGTGGCACTGGAAGTCCGCCCGCACCGACGGCGCCGGCTTCGCGATGGACAAGACCCACGTGAACACCATGACGGACCCGGGCGGCAAGCGCCACGTGGAGAAGCTCGCCGACGGACGGTCGCTCTACATCCGCCGTCCCGAGGACGCGGGCAGAACGGCCACGCGCACGATCCCTGCCCCGCCGCTCCAGGCCGCGATCGCGACGGCCCCGCAGTTCGAAGCCCAGGCGCCCGACGGCAGCGCGGCCGACGTGCGAGCGAAGGGCGCGTGGAAAGACGGCTGGTGGACGGTCGAACTCTCACGCGCGCTCGACACGGGCAACGCGGACGACGCGGCCTTCACCGGCGCGTCGATCCCGTTCGCACTCGCCGTGCTCGACCACGCGGAAGACGGAGATCACGCGGTGAGCCCGCGGCTGACGCTCGCGCTGCGATAGCCCGGGACGGGCTGCAGCGTCCGCGGATGCGCGTCGCGAGACGCCGCGATCGTCGAACTCGCCCCCCGCGGGGACGAGCGACGGAGCGGGCGTCACCCGACGCGGTTCGACGGAGTAGGGCGGATCGGCGCGGCGGGCGTCGTCGGCCTTGCAGCAGCGGTTGAGTCGCCCCTTCAGGTCTCGGCTTCAGGCGGCGCGGTGACTCAGTCATCGAGCCCTCCGTGCGGCCGGCTTTCCGCCCTCAGGATGTCGATTCGATGCGGCTCCCACGGCGCTGTGTGAGACGTCGGGCGCAAGGTTCGCCGGGTTCTCGACGGGGCGCGCGAGGCGGCCGACTCAGCTCCCGGCCCATCCGGAGGTCGGCCAGATCGTGGTCTCCGGCCGCGTCTTCGGCGTCGTATAAACCTCGATGGTCGCGCCCATCGGATCGCGCACCGAGAGGCCCCAGTACCCGTTCTGGCGCCACTCGGGCACCGCGCGGAACAGAGGCGCGCCGGACTTCGCGAGCCGCTCGAACACCGCGGCGAACTCGGCCTCCGGCACCCAGATCCCCCACGACACGACCTCGGCCGTGCCGCCCTGCCAGCCGGGCTGCATGGCCCACATCCGAGCGATCGGCTGCGGATTGTCCGCGCGGAACCACATCGCCTGGAACCCTTCGCACTGGAGTGAAAGCCAGCCGAACTCGGGAGTGTCCTGGAACGAATCCTGTTTCAGTCCGAGGTCGTCCACGTAGAAGCGCCGCATCGCCTCGACGTCGTTGCAGACATTGAACAGGAAGCGGATCGTCGCTCGCGGCGTGGCGTCGGTCATGGGACGAAGTCTATCGGGTGTGGCGCACAGGTGTCGTCAGACGACAGGACCGAGTCGCGCCCCCGGGGCCCGGCTCGCGAGGACCGCCTCCGCCCGGTCGCGCGGCATGCCGTAGCACGCCGTCGCCGCCGCATCGGCCGACATGCACGTCGAAGCGATCACGGTGATGCTGTGGACGGGAGTGACCCGCGGCTCGGCGGTCTGCGGATCGAGGATGTGGTGGTACCGGCGCCCGTGCCAGACGAAGCAGCGCTCGTAGTCGCCGGACGTCGCGATGGCGATGTCGCTGGCGTCGATCTCGGCGCAGATGCCGTTCGGATCTGTCGGCGAGCGCACGCCCACGTGCCACGGTTCGCCGTCGGCGTTGTGCCCGAGAGCGACGAGATCGCCGCCCACGTTGACGAGTGCGTTGTTGATCCCGCGCGCGCGCAGCACGTCGCCCGCGCGGTCCACGGCCCAGCCCTTCGCGATCCCGCCGAGGTCGATCTGGATGTCGGCGTCACGAAGCAGGACGACCGGACTCCCGGCATGGGTGTCCACGTCCACGAACCGGTGCAGTCGGCGGCCGGCATACCTTCGGAGTTGCGACGCGTCCGGCGGAGACGTGCGACGCTCGACGTTCCAAAGTTCGGAGGCCCCGCCGAGGCACGGGTCGAACGAGCCGTCGCTCGCGTCGGCCCAGAGCAACGCCTCGCGCACGACCTGCGCGGTGTCGGCCGAAACCGCGATCGCTCCGGATGCGTGCCCGCCCATCACGGCATCGTTCACCCGGCCGACATCCGACGTGACGTCGTACCGCGTCATCTCGCGCTCGATGCGGACGAGTTCGTCGGCGGCGGCGTCGATCGCGGCGTGCCCTTCGGCTTCGCTCGGCGCGACGACCGCGAACTCGGCGACCGTGCCCATCACGGGAATCGTGCGCGTCACGGTCGCGGCGGCGGCGCGGCGCCGACGGATCGCGAGCGGCAGCGACGCCACGACGAACGCGCCGAGGCCGATGCACAACGCGCTGCGGCGTGACAGAGCGAACTCACGGACAGGGCTGGTCATGGCCGGTTTCCTTCCTGGGGCACGAGACGGTGCACGAGTGGCAACTGGTGGCGGGCGGCTTCCGTCGCCACGCCAGTCCGAGCAGCACGAAGAGCACGGCGACTGCGACGGGTCCGATGAACTCGCTCATGCGGCACTGAACAGGCCCGCGAACCCCATGAACGCGAGCGACAGACTGCCCGCGATGATGAACACGAGGCCGACCCCGCGAGCGAACTCGGGCACGTCGGCCAACTCCACCTCCTCGCGGATCGACGCCATGAGGACAAGTGCCAGCGTGAGCCCGGCGCCGCCGCCGAGCGCGAACGCCACGCCCTCGCCGAGCGTGTAGCCCTTGTTCGTCTGGATCATGGCGAGACCGAGCACGGCGCAGTTCGTCGTGATGAGAGGCAGGTAGATGCCCAGTTCCCGGAAGAGCGTGGGACTCGCCTTCTTGATGATCATCTCGACGATCTGCACAAGTCCGGCAATGACCACGATGAACGCGATCACGCGCAGGTACGGCGCCTCGGCGAGCACGAACTTGTTGAGGAACCAGACCGCCAGCGACGTCAGCACGAGCACGAACGTGTCGGCGGCGCCCATGCGGAGCGCGGTCGCGATCTTGCCCGAGACGCCGAGGAACGCACACAGCCCGAGGAACATCGCGAGCGTGAAGTTCGAGACGAACATGGCGGAGACGAAGATCCAGACGAGTCCGCTCATGCGGCGCTCCCGCCGGAGACGGCTCCCGAGGCGGCCGCCGCGGGCGCCGGCGCGTCGGCCACCGCGGGCTTCCGGACCTTCTTCCACTTGATGAGCAAGAGGATCGTGCCGAGCGTGAGGAACCCGCCGGGCGGGAGCATCATCACGACCCACGGCTCGTAGCTCGCCGGGAGCACGCGGTGACCGAGCAGCGTGCCGTTGCCGATCACCTCTCGCACCGTGCCCATCATGAGCATCGTGACCATGAAACCGATGCCGGCGCCCGCGGCGTCGGCAACCGAGTTGAGCACCGGGTTCTTCGACGCGAACGCCTCCTGGCGGCCCAGGATGATGCAGTTCACGACGATGAGCGCGATGAACGCGCCGAGTGCCTTGTGGACGTCCGGGGCCAGCGCCTCGATGGCCATGTCGGCGACCGTCACGAACGTGGCGATGATGAGCACGAACGCCGTGATGCGGATCTCGCCCGGGATCCACTTCGCGACCAGCGCGACGAGGTAGCACGACGCCACGAGCACGAAGAACGTGGCGAGCCCCATGGCCACGCAGTTCGCGACGGTGTTCGTGACGGCGAGCGTCGGGCAGAGCCCGAGCGTCGTCACGAGGACGGGGTTCTCCCGCCACACGCCACGAATCAGGTCGTCACGCGCGGTCGCGCTCATCGGGCCCCCTCACCGCGGTACGCGCGGAGCTTCGGCTGCCACTTCTCGACGGCGCCGTTGATGATCCGAATGACGGTCTTGCTCGAGATCGTCGCACCCGTGATCGTGTCCACTTCGTGGTCCGGCGCCCCGCGCGACGAGCCCTTCTTCACACCCGCGATCGGCGTCGCGACGCCGTCGAACTCCTTCACGAACGCCTCGTTCTTCTCGATCCCGTCGCCGAGTCCCGGGGTCTCTTTGCTGCCGAGCACCTTGAAACCGAGCACCTTCCCGGCCTCCGCGTCGAAGCCGAAGATGAGCTTCACCTCGTCGGCAAATCCGAAGTCGGCCGCGACGATCGCGAAGCCCGCCCGCGTGCCGTCCTTGCGGAAGCCGATGAACACGCGGTCGGTCGTCGCGGCGTCCGCGCCGGCCGGGAGCGTCGGCGTCAGTGCGTCGCCCACCAGCCAGAGCGAGTCGCACCGCTCCGGCCCCTTCAGAACCTCACGCACCGCGGCGTCGAGGCGCACACGCTTGTTCTCGTCGATCGTCGGCTTCGACCACTGGTAGGCCGAGACGATGATCATCCCGGCCACGGCTCCGCCGCCGCCGAGGATCGCAAGCAGCTTCCAGGCGGGAACGTCGGCAGCCGCGGGCGCGGCAGGCATCGCCTGCGTGGCGGCAGACGCCGGGTCGTTGCTCACGACGTCGCTCCCTTCGTCGCTGCACCGAGGACGCGCGGCTGCGTCGCCCGGTTGATGAACGGCGTGAATGCGTTCATGAAGAGGATGGCGTACATCACGCCCTCCGGCAGGCCACCCCACACGCGGATCAGGACGACGAGCACGCCGATGCCGATGCCGAAGATCCAGGACCCCTTCGGAGTGATCGGCGACGTCACCGGGTCGGTCGCCATGTAGACCGCGCCGAGCGTGAGGCCGCCGGAGAACAGCATCGGCAGCGGGCCCTGGTACAGGGCGCCGTCGATCGCGTGGAGGATTCCGGAGAACACGGCGACGGTGAGGAAGATGGCGACAGGCGGGCGCCAGTTCATCAGCCCGCGCAGCACGAGGTATGCGCCGCCGAGCAGGATCATTGCGTCGCAGGTCTCGCCGAGCGACCCGCCCGTGCGTCCGAAGAGCATGTCCATGACCGACGGGAGGCCGACGCCGCCCTCGAACTTCATCACGCCGAGCGGTGTCGCGGCCGTCGTGCCGTCGATCACCTGCGGTGACGTGAACGGGAACGCGAGATTGTCGCCCCGGAGCGACGACCACGGCAGCCCGGTCTTGGGCCACGTCGTGATCGCGAGCGGGAAAGCCGCCTGCAGGAACGCACGCCCGAGAAGTGCGGGATTGAAGATGTTCTGACCGAGGCCTCCGAACAGGAGCTTGCCGGCGCCGATCCCGAACGCCCCGCCGACGAACGCCATCCAGCACGGCATGCCCGCCGGGAGGCAGAGGCCGAGCAGCACGCCGGTGATCGCGGCCGAGCCGTCGCGCACCGCGGTCGCCTTCTTGAATGCGGCTTCGGTCAGCACCGCGCCGGCCGTGGCACCTGCGACGACGAGCAGGGCGCTCGGCCCGAAGAACCACACCGCAGCGCAGAGCACCGGGACGAGGCTCGCGACGACCGACCACATCACGGTGGGCGTGTCCACGGGCCCCGCCAGGTGCGGCGACGCGCTGACGCGCAACCTGGTCTGTTCGCTCATGACTTCACCGTCGCCGTCGCATTGGCCGCGAGCGCGGCATCCGCCGCCTTCGTGCGCCGGAGCATCGTCTTCGCGGCCCCGAACATCTGCGAGAGCGGAATGTTCGACGGGCACACGTACGAGCACGCGCCGCAGAGCATGCAGTCGTTCAGGTGGTGCGACTCCATGTCCTCCCACCGGTCACGCTGGGCGTAGCGGCCGAGCAGCGACGGGTTGAGGAACACCGGGCACGCGTCGAGGCACTTGCCGCAACGGATGCAGGGGTGCACGTGCTCGCGCGCAACCTCGGCGTCGGAGAGAACCACCACGCCCGTCGTGCCCTTGGTGACCGGCACGTCGAGATTGCCCTGCGCCTGCCCCATCATGGGACCGCCGAAGACGATCTCGCGCGCGTCGTCGGTCATCCCGCCGCAGGCGGCGAGCAAGTCGCGGAGCAATGTGCCGACCGGCACGATCAGGTTCGCCGGCTTGCGGATGCCGAGGCCGGTCACCGTGACGATGCGTTCGATGAGCGGAAGTCCCGTCTCGAACACCTCGGCGATCGTTGCGGCCGACGCCACGTTCTGGACGAGCGCACCGACCGAGATCGGCAACTTGCCCGAAGGCACCTCGAGTCCGAGGACCGACTCGACGAGCATCTTCTCCGCGCCCTGCGGATACTTCACGCGGAGCGGGAGAACCTCGACGTTCAGATCCTTCGGCAGCACGCGGCGGATGGCCTCGATCGCGTCGGGCTTGTTCATCTCGATGCCGATGACCGCGCGCGGCGCCCCGGTGCAACGCATCATGATCCGCAGGCCGTGGATCACGCGGTCGGCCTGCTCCACCATCACGCGGTGGTCGGTCGTCAGATACGGCTCGCACTCGCATCCGTTCAAGAGGATCGTGTCAACCTTCGTGCCCTTCGGCGGCGCGAGTTTCACGTGCGTCGGGAAGGCGGCCCCGCCGAGTCCGACGACGCCGGCGTCCTGGACTGCCTGGACGATCTGCGCCGGCTCGAGACCGCGCCAATCGGGCACGGTCCGCTCGCGCGCGATCTGCGCAGAGTGCGGCGACACAGCGATGCGCACCGCAGGGGCCGAGGAGCCGTCTGGGTGGGGCCACCACTCGATGCTCGAGACCTCGCCCGTCACCGATGCGTGCACCGGGGCGGAGACGAAGCCGTCGGCCACGGCGACGATGTCGCCGCGTTCGACGTGATCGCCCTTCTTCACGACCACCTTCGCCGGCTTGCCCGCGTGCTGACGCACCGGGAGTACGACCTCTGCAGGGAACGGCATGCGGCGCGTCGTCAGCGCCGACGTCAGTTCCTTGTGCTCAGGCGGATGCACGCCGTGGCGAAAGGTGGCCAGGAAGCTCATTGGAAGCGCTCCGCGCGCTTCACCCACTTGGCGACGTCCTTCTCCTTCGGGTCGAGCGGCGTGCCGGGGTGGATGATCGAGACGGGGCACTTCTCCGCCGCGAGGACGAGGTCCTTGAAGGAGCCCGCCTTGGCGTCCACGACCGTCGCCTGCTTCTTGTCGTTGTAGGCGAAGACCTTGCGATTCACGTTGATGCACTCGTTGCACGACGTGCAGCGGGGCGTGTCAATCCAGGCATCGACCGACAGCGGGCCGTCGTCGGAGGGCGATGCGGTAACGGCTGGTGCGGCAACGGGAGAGGCTGCCGGTGTTGCCGCGGCGGCCACGGCGGGCGTCGGAGCCGCGGCGACGGCCACCGGCGCGGCCGGGACCGGAGCGAGACCGTCGGCCGGGATCTTCGAGAGCAGTTCGGCGAGCGCGGGCGAGCCCTTCGCGAGGGCCATCAGACTCTCGGCGAGACGCCGCGCAACTTGCCGCGGGTACTCCGTCTTGAACTGCGAGAGCTTCGACTCGAACTCGGCCTCGATGCGGCTCCGAATGCCGTCCTCGACGCCGCTCGACACCTCGAGCCCCGCGAGTTGCCTGAGTTGCGACCAGAAGTGCAGACGCTCCTCGGCCAGCGTGATCATCTCGGAGGTGACGGTCATGCGGCCGAGGTGGCCCTTCGCGTCCTTCACCCAGATGAACGGGATCCGGTCCACGCGGTCGGCCGGCGCGAGCTTCAGCACTTCGTGGAACGGGATCATCGCGTCGGACCAGGAGTCCTTCGCGGCCTTCTTGAAGTGCTTGCTGAAACGCGTCTCGGTGGCGGCCCAGTCGGCGATCGTCACCGGGAGCGTCATCTTCTGCGTCGCACCCGCGTCATCGACGTACTCGAGGTCGTACATCGGCCAGTCATCTTCGGGACTCGGGTTGCCGTCAAGACTCAGGCAGTCGGAGAACGCCTTGCCGGCGGCCGGGTCGTACACCATGAACGGGAACGCGCGGCTCTCGAGCGCCCACCGCGACGCGTGCTCCGAGGCGTCGTCCGCAAGACCGTGCTCGACCGGGCACGGCGTGTAGATCACGAAGATCGACGGGCGACGCGCCTGCAGGCCGCGCAGCACGCCGCCGATCAGGTGCGACGGCGACGCCTGCGACGACTGGAGCACGAACGTGTTGCGGTGCGCCATCGCGAGGAGCGCCATCTCCTTGCGCGTCTCCTGCTTTCCGTGCTGCGCCTTGCCGTACGCAGCCATGTCGGACACCTGGCCGGTGAACCCGCTCGTGCAGGCCTGGCCGCCCGTGTTCGAGTAGACCTGCGTATCGAGCATGATCACGCGGATCGGCTTGCCCGAGGCGAACAGGCGCGACACGTTCTGGAAGCCGATGTCGAGCATCGCGCCGTCGCCGCCCATCGCGATGATCGGCGGGCAGAGGTGGAACTCCTCGTCGTCGAAGTCGTGCCAGTCGAACGTGCGCAGTTCCTTGCCCTGCACGGCCGGATCGTAGGCGTCGGCGAGTTCCATCCCCGCGCGCCGGATCTCGCGGAAGCCGTCGGCCATCTTCCGCATGTGTCCTTCGAAGACGCCGATCGCGACCGACGCGGCGTCCTGGAAGAGGTGGTTCGCCCAGGGGAACGGATACGGGTTGTACGGATACGTACTCGCCCAGACCGACGAGCATCCGGTGGAGTTCGACATGCCGAGCGACGCGCGGCCCTTGCCGCCCGGCCCCTCGACGTACCGCCAGCGAAGGTCCTTCAGCTTGTGAACCGACTGCTCGATGCGATCGAGCCGCGCCTTGGCTTCCGGCGCCATCTTCACCTGAACGCCGTTCGTCTTCGACGCAGCGGCCGCGTCGAGGTCGGCCGACGCCGCGAGAAGCGCACGGCCCTTCGCGTCGAGCTTCGCGATGAGGTCGTCGAGCTTCACGACGAGCTTCGCCACGCGGGGCTGCATGAGCGCCTGGATCGTGGAGACGATGAGGTGCACGCCGGTCTTCTCGCCGCAGCCCATGCACGCGCCGTCGCCGCCGACCATCGAGCGGTACGTCGCCTTCTTCAGAAGGAGCGTCTGCAGCACGCCGATGCCGCCGTCGTCGAGATCGGTCACGTTCACGAAACGGTCCGGGGTGTCCGGGAGCTTGTCCCAGACGGCCCAACCGCGGCGCAGGTGATCGATGACGCCCGCGTCTTGCTTGATCGCCACGAGAGCGCCGTCGGGGCAGACCTCGATGCACAGGTTGCAGCCCTTGCAGGCCTGCGGGTTGACCGTCACCGAGAGGAGGCCGCCGGCGTCCTTCTTCTTGCCTTCCGGCACGTCGAAGAACGGGCCGGTGCGTGCGACCGGCAGGTCCTCGAGCGTGGTGACGATCATCGCGAACTCAGCGTCGAGCGTCGCCCGCTTGTCTCCTTCGAAGCCCATCTTCTTCGCGATCGACTCGTAGGCCTGCGGCAGGACGGCGGCGAACGTGGACTTCGGCGTCGCGCGCAGCAGCTTCCGGACCTCGCCGCCCACGTGCTTCACGATCGTCGGGAACCGTTCGTACTTCGCTCCGACGAGGTTCGCGTCCATCGCGGCGCGGAGAACGTCTTCCGGCTCGCTCACGACGCCCGGGATCGCGGCGTCGGGGCACTGCGTCCAGCACTGCCCGCATCCCGTGCACTTCTCCGCGATGAACTTCGGCACCTCGTACCGGATGCCGGTCATGTCGCGGAAGGTGCCGGTGGACGCGGGGATCGCGCTCATCGCGGCGAACGGATCGGCCAGCGGGTCCTGACCCGACGACTGGACGGAGCACACCTGCTCCCAGAACCGACCCGGGTCGGCGAATCCGACCGCGGTGTGCGAGTGCTCCACGAGCGGCGGCACGGCGGGCGCCGACTCGGGCTTCACCGCGGAGTCCGTCAGGCGGCCGACGGCGATCTCCTTCACCTCGTCGAAGCCGCGCCGCACGACGCGCACGTTCTCTTCGACGACGCGGTCGCCGAGCTTGCCGAACTTCTTCTGGAGCTGGTCCCGAATGCCGGCGAACAGCTTCGCGCCGTCGAGCCCTGCTCGCTCCGCGATGGGCGACGCCTTGAAGAACGCGCCCATGAACGCGGCGCCCTGCATGCGGAACTGCATGTCTGCGCCGGTCGCCTCCTCGCGGGCCACCTTGAACGCGTCGATCAGGAAGAGACGGATGCCGCGGTCGCGGATGGCGCGACGCGCGCGGGCCGAGAGTCCGTCCCAGAACTCCTGCGGCGTCTGCGTGCACTGGATGACCAGCGCGCCGCCGCGCGAGAGTCCGAGGATCGGATCGGTGTGGCGGAAGACGTTGGGGTCGGGCGAGAGGACCACGTCCACGTGGCGCAGCTCGCAGTTGAGGCGGATGCGCTCCGGAGCGAACGTCGCGTAGAACGTCGTCGGCTGGCCCTTCTTCTCGGAGCCGTACTTCGGGTTCGCCTTCACGTGGAGCCCGAAGAGCTCGAACACGGTCATCGTGAGGTTCTTCCCCATCGTGATCGCGCCCCACCCGCCGACCGAGTGGATGCGGACCGCGACGGAGTCCTTCGGCAGCAGATTCACTTCGCCCGCCGGCTCCAGCGCGAGCTCGGCCAGATGCGGGTACGCGTCGAGGATCTTCTCCTGCCAGATCTGGAGCTTCGGGAGACGCGTGCCTTTCCGGACGAAGTCGATGCCGACGTAGAAGCGCCGGAGCCCGCGCCCGCCCGGGAGCATGTTCTCGACGACGGCGATCAGGTCGCCCGGCTGGAAGTCGCGGCTTCCGAGTCCGTAGCAGCCCGCGAAGAACTCGGGCGACTCCGACGCCGAGATCGACGCGAGACCCGGGTGCGGCAGGTGCTCGCCCTTCGCCGCGGGGGATTTCGCGGCGCCGGCGCGGCCATTCTCCATCGCCTGCGACATCGCGGCGCGGATCTCGCGCAGGAGCGGCCCGTCGGCGGCGAGCGGTTGGTCGGTCCGCTCCATCACGGCGACGCCCTTCTTCCCGCGGAGCATCTGCGTGACGAGGTCGGCCGGGAACGGGCGGAACATCGTCACATCGAGCACGCCGACCTTCAGGCCGCGCTCCGCTCGCAGGTGGTCGCACACCGCTTCGGCGTTCGACACGAACGAGCCCATGCCGACGAGCACCCATTCGGCGTCTTCGATGCGGTAACCCATCGCGCGTGCGTAGTGGCGACCGGTGAGTTTCTCGTACTCGGCGAACGCGCCGTCGGTGATCGCCGCAACGTGATCGAAGTAGAACGGGCGCTGCGCAGCGACGCCCTGGGCGTAGCTGTCCTGGTTCTGGACCACGCCGAGCATCGCCGGGTAGTCGAGGTCGAACATCTCTGGGATGCGACGGCGCGTCTCGCCGAAGACCATCCGCTGCGCCGGCGTCGGGGAGTCGATCACGTCGCATGCGTCGCCGAGGTACTCCCGGATCAGGTCGCGCTCAGGAAGCCGGAGCGACTCGATCACGTGGCTCGTCAGGAAGCCGTCCTGCGCGCAGATGCCCGGGTTGAGCGAGAGTTCGGCCACGCGGTGCGAGACGAGGTTCAGGTCGGCCGCTCCCTGCACGTCCTTCGCGAAGATCTGGAAGAAGCCCGTGTCGTCGATGGCGTGATAGTCGTCGTGGCCGCAGTGCACGTTGAGCGAGTGCTTCGTCATCGCGCGGCACGCCATGTTCAGCACGTACGTGAGACGCTTGCCCACCGCGGGGTACAGCGACTCGTGCATGTAGGCGATGCCCTGTCCGCTGGAGAAGTTCGTCGCGCGGAGGCCAGTCATCGACATGCCGGTCGTCACGGCGGCGGCCGCGTGCTCGCCTTCGGGCTCGAAGAAGAGCAGCGGGCGACCGTTCACATTGGGGCGGCCCTCGGCCACGGCCTGCGCCCAGCCCTCGCCCATCTGCGTGGAAGGCGTGATCGGATAGGCACCCGCGGCGTCGCTCGCGGCGGTCTCCATCTCAACCACCGCAGCACTCCCGTCGAGGGCGGCCGACACGCCGACGTATTTCGGCGCGACGTTCGCCGCCGGAGCGTCGGGGGATTTCGTCTGGAAGAGCTTCATGTGTTCACGGTCTCCCGCACCGCGGACTTCGCGGCTGCTTTCGGAGCGAACTGCGCCCACTCGCACCACACGATCGCGCCCGTCGGGCAGCGACCGGTCGCCGCGGGCTCCTCAAGCGCGGACTGCGCGGGATCGACGACGGCGAGGCCGTTCGCGATCGAGATCAGGCCGGGCTTCGCGTCCTGCACGCACTTGCCGCACGCCGTGCAAGCCACCTTGCAGACCGCCTGAGCGGAGTCGCCCTCGAGTGCGCTCTTGCACTGGACGAGGAGGCGGCGCGTGACGGGCAGGATCTGGAACAGGTCCTTCGGGCACACAACGACGCAGTCGTTGCACGCCGTGCACTTCGCCGGGTCCACCACCGGGAGCCCGGTCGGCCCCATCGTGATCGCACCGAACGAGCACGCGCGCGCGCAGTCAGCCAGGCCGATGCACCCCCACGAGCAGCCCTTGCCGCCCGTGGAGACCGACGCCGCGGCAACGCAGGTGCGGTGGCCGTGGTACTCGGCCTTCTTCGTCGCAACGTCGCTTCCGCCGGCGCAGAGGAGACGAGCGACTCGCTTGACCGCGGTCCCCGCGTCCACGCCCAGGAAACTCGCGACGGACTTCACGCCGTCGGGGTTCATCACCGTGCATCCGACCGGCTTCGCGTCGGCCTTGAGCAGTCGTTCCGCGAAGTTCCGGCAACCGGCCGAGCCGCACGCACCGCAGTTGGCGCCCGGAAGCATCGCAACGATCTGGTCGATCCGCGGGTCCTCCCACACGCGCAGCTTGCGGTGCGCGACGGCGATCAGGATGGCGAACGTGAGGCCCGTCCCACCGAGGATCAGCGCCGAGGAGAGGATCGCGGACTCATCCATGGCTGGCGCCTTCGGTCGCTGCGAGGAGCCACGCGGCCAAGCGATCAACGGGCTCCATGACGGCTGCCGCCGGTGCGGCCGGTGCCGCCGACGCAGCGGCCGGCGCAGCCGGACGCATCGCGAGCGCGACGAGCTGCCGCACCTCCTCGAGTTGCTGCACGGTGGAGAGGCCGCCGACTGCGGTGCGCGCCGTCTCGGACGGTGTGCGCAGCACGGTGACCCGCTCGTGCGTCGTCTTTCCCGCGGTCGGGTCGTGCGCGAAGAGCGCAGCGCGCTCCGGGACGACCGCCGCGACGCCGGCGCCCGTGCAGTTCGCGAGTCGATCGAAACCGTCAGCGGTCGCGAACTGGGCCACGAACGCGCCCGGAGTGATGAGGCGCACGAGCGCCGCCGGAGCGCAGTCCCCACGCACGACCAGCGCGATCTTCACGCAGCCGTCGAGGAACTCGGCCAGATCGCCCGCGCGCAGGTCTCCGCCATCGACGTCCACCACGAGCGGCGGCGCAAGCTGGCGCTCCCTCGCGTTCCACGATGCGAACGGGTAGGCGCGGAGGAACGCGCCGTCGGAGCCCTGGGGCTCGTGCCTCCGCGCAGCCGCGGCAACGTGTGCCGCACCGAAGGCGCGGCCTGCTTCCGCGAGTGCGTGACCGACCGCGTCGCGGAGCGACCCACCCTGCGGCACGCGCACGACGACCGTCCGCTCCGTCGTGCGGGCCGAGATCTCGCGCATGGTTTCGTGCGCCGCGCGAAGCCGAGCGGTCGTCGCGGCGTCGAGCGTGTGGGCCCTCGTCACGGCGCCGGCGAACCGGCTGAAGTCGATGCGCCCCGCCGCGAACGCCCCGAGGCCACCGGCCCCGTCGTCCGTCCCCGAGTCCGCGAGAATCCCGCGGATCTCCTCCTCTGCTGCAGCCACGGCCGAGCGGTACGCCTCGATCGGCGCACGCAGGGACCGGAGGGCCGACACGATCCTCTCGTCAGCGATCGGTTCAGACGGCATAGCGATCGAACTCCCGGTCGAGGAGGTCCATGCGCTCCTGTGCGGTGTGCACCGGAAGGTGCCGCGTTTCCTCGTAGCGCGGCGCCGAGGCGTCCTTGAAGAAGAGACCGAGTCGGAACTTCCCGTCGAACTCGGCGAGGCGACGCGCACCGTGCAGGTCCCTCGGGTCGTGGGCCTGACGGTTCTTGTAGAGGTTCTCCAGCCCCGCGGTCGGGATGCCGTCGTCGTGGACGAGCAGCTCGATCTGCCCCGGGTCGCGCACCGCCTTCTGGAAGATGTCCGGCGTGAACACCGGGCACCGCTGCAAGATGCGGACGAACGAGAAGCCGCGGTGCGCTCGTGCGGCCTTCAGCGTCTCGAAGAGGTGGCTCGGGACCCACTCGGCGGTCTGCGCGACGAACGACGCATTCGTGACGCCGAGCGTCACCGTGAGCGGATTGAGCGGCGGGAGCCAACTCCCCTTCGGCTGCGTGTTGCTCGCGTAGCCCTGCGGCGTGGTCGGCGAGGTCTGGTCCTTCGTCAGCGCGTAGATGCAGTTGTCGAGCAGCAGGACGGTGATGTCCATGTTGTACCGGATCGCGTGGATCCAGTGTCCGGCACCGATCGAGCAGCAGTCGCCGTCGCCCATCACCGCGAACACGTTCAGGTCGGGACGGTGCAGCTTCACGCCCGTGGCGATCGGCAGCGCGCGGCCGTGGATGCCGTGGAAGCCGTAGGTCTTGAGATAGTGCGGCAGGCGCGACGAGCAGCCGATGCCCGAGACGAAGACCGTGCGCTCGGGCGGCAGGTTCTCGTCGGCGAGGAGCCGTTGCACGGCCGTGAGCACGGAGTGGTCGCCGCATCCCGGGCACCATCGTGGGACCGAGCTGCCGTAGTCGGCCGGCCCGAGGTGCTTGTCTTCGGTCGAGCAGGACACGCAGTCGAGCAGGGAACTGGCGAACGGGATCACAGAGCACCCCCCTTCCCCGAAGTGGCCCCGGGGCATCGGTCGTGGATGGCCTGCAGGATCTGGCCCGGGCGGAGCGGCTCGCCGAACACCCGCGTCCAGCAGTCAACGTCCACCAGCGTCTGCGCGCGGAGCATCCACGAGAGCTGCCCGCGGCGGCGGTTCTCGTCGGTGATGAACGGGTCCGACGGGTCGTCGCTGTAGTTGATCTCGACGGTGAACACCTTCTTGAACCGGCGGAACATCTCGCCGAGCCCGGGCTCCATCGGCGACAGGAACCGGAGGTGGACCGACGAAACCGAGAGCCCTTCAGCGCGGGCCCGGTCCACGGCTTCCTCGATCGCGCCCTTCGTGCTGCCCCAGCCGACCACGAGCAGGTCGCCCGCCGCGTCGCCGTGGATCTCGGGCGTCTTCAGCGTCTGCTGCAGCACGGCGAGCTTGCGGCTCCGCATCGCGCAACCGCGTTGGTGCGTGGCTGCGTCGTAGGCGACCCGGCTCTTCTCGTCGTGCGAGAGCCCGGTGAGCGTGTGCATCCCGCCCGCCTGACCTGGAATGAACCGCTCCGAGAGCCCGGTGCGCGTGTCCCACTCGAACGGGCCCTTGCCCGCGCTGACGGGAGACTGGTCCGGCGGCGACGCGTGCCAGCGGACGTCGAGCTTCGGGCGCGCGAACGGCTGCACGCCGGTCGCGAGGTTCGCGTCGGTGAGGATGATCACGGGCGTCCGGAAAGCCTCGGCGATCCGTCGCGCGGTGACGACCACGTGGAAGCACTCCTCGATCGTCGCCGGCGCGATCACCACTCGGGGGGCGTCGCCCGGTTGCGCGTAGAGCGCGGAGAGCAGGTCGCCCTGCTCCACCTTCGTCGGCAGGCCCGTGCTCGGTCCACCGCGCTGCACGTTGACGATCACGAGCGGGATCTCCGCCATGATCGCGAGGCCGATGAACTCCGTCTTCAGCGCGAGTCCGGGGCCCGACGTCACGGTGAACGCCGTCTTCCCGGCGTACGACGCGCCGATCGCCACGCCGATCGCCGCGATCTCGTCCTCGGCCTGGTGGACCATCCCGCCGAACTTCTCGAAGACCTCGCTCAGGTAGTGCGACACCGACGTCGCGGGCGTGATCGGGTACATCGAGCAGAGGTCCATCCCGGAAGCGACGCAGCCCATGCCGATCGCCTCGTTGCCGTTCATCACGACCATCTCGCCGGTGTCCGCCATGCCGGGCACGTTCACGCGGAAGTCGAGGTTCTCGGCGGCCCACGCGTGGCCGAGCTCCATGAGGCCGACGTTCTGCTCGTACAACTCCTGAGACTTCTTGCGGAACTGGTGAGCGATCTGGTCCTTCACGCGCTGTAGGTCGCGCCCGTAGATGCACGACAGCATCCCGAGCACGAACATGTTCTTGCCCTTGCGGGCGTTCTCGACCAGCGTGAGGCAGCGCTCCTCCATGGGGACCCGGATCACTCGGTAGGGCTTCGACGACAGCTCCTCGATCGCCGCCGTCCACGCGGCGCGGACGGCCTCGTCCGGATGCGAGGCCCACATGTCCTCGATCAGGATCACGCAGTCGTCGGCGAGCGCCTCGAGACGGTGCCTCCCGAGAACGACCTGCTCGTTGAACGCGACCACGAGGTGCGCCTCGTCGCCCCAGTTCGTGACCGGGCCCGACCCGATGCGGATGCGGTTGCCGCTGGCCCCCGCGACGCTGCGCGCGGGCGGCTGGATCTCGGCGGGGATGATCTCGACGGTCCAGACGCCGTTCCCCATCTTCGCGGACACCGCGCCGAAGATCTGCCCGCACTTCTGGGCGCCCTCGCCCGAGTCCGAGACGATCTCGACGGTGTGCTCCCGGGCTTCGATGATGCGCGGGTTGGCCGCCGCGACTGCGCTGGCGGACGTTCGGGCGGGCTTCGTGGTCGTGTCAGTCATAGGGGGACCAGTGTCACGTTGGCGCACGCCGGACGGGTGTGACGCAAGTCGCGACGAGTGATCCCCGGGATACACAACCGGCCCAGCGATCGCGTCGAGGGCGCATCGGTGCTCGTTCAACGCACACGGCGTCCGCGCACGTGGTGCGCGGACGCCGTGGACAGCACCTGCCGCCTACCCTCCGGGGCAGTCCGTCTCGCAGTAGGCCTCAAGCGTGCGAAGCTGGTCCTCGACGGCCTCCAGTTGCGCCGGATACGCGTTGCGCATCTGGAGCAGACCGACGACCGCGCCCTTCTTGTTGACGACCACCACGTGGCGGATGTGGTTCTCGACCATCACGCTCAGCGCCTCGGCTGTGTCCTGATCGGGAGTCATGGTCTTGACGGCCGTCGTCATGACCTCCTTCACCTTCGTTTTCTGTGCGGCCTTGCGCGCCCCGACGACGCGGACCATCACGTCGCGCTCGGAGACCACGCCGACCAGGCGGCCCTTCTCCGTCACCGCAAGCGCGCCGACGCACGCCTTCTCCATCATCTTCACGGCCTGATAGACGCTCGACTTCGAGTCGATGGTCGGAGCCGGGGACTGCGCGACTTTCATGACCTTCATGGGACTCATGCCTCCGTGGGCGCCCCGGGGGCCGCGCGGGAGCGCGCGACGCCACGGTGCTCGCCGGAGATTGTCCGACGATGCACGTCGCTCGGCAATGGCCCGAGGGCCGCGACCGACGCAGACCCGCGCATCCGGTGATCTACGTCACGACTCGCGGTCCCTCGCGGTCACTTCGGAGCGGGCTTGGCCTTCGCGGCGAGCTTCAGGACGCAGGCCGGCTTGTTGACGTCCGTGGTCCAGAGCGTCAGCAGACCCGCCTGAGATCCCTTCGAGGGCGCAAGCACCGTGACGTCGATGGATGCGCGCTTCCTCGGCGCGATCACGATCCCGCTCGCGAGTCCCACGGAGAACGGGCCCGTCACGCTCGTCACTCCGACGGTGAGCGGCACGCGCTTGTCCGTGTTCGTGATCCAGAGCTTCTTCACCTTCGCCACCTCGGCCTTCACTGCTCCGAAATCGAGACGCTTCGGCGCCGACGCCTTGCCGCCCTCGATCGTGACGGGTGGCGTCGTCTCGATCCAGACCGACGCTCCGGCGGTGTTGAACGACGCGACGCGGAAGTTGAACGGTTGCCCACGCGGAACCGGGGAGATGAGGAGCGACGTGGCGTCGGCCGGCGCGTCGCCCATCGGGAGCCACGTCGTCAAGCCCGCGGTCCGCCGCTCGACGTGCCAGCCCGTCTCGCGATCCGACGCGTCGGTCCAGCGCACTGCGACCTGAGTCGGCCCGGAGACCACCGCCGTCACGGCCTGCGGCGGCTGCGGCGGAAGGACCGGCGGCGTGGGGTCTGTGACGACGAGCGCCATCCCCGAGTTGTGGGAGCCGTCGGGGTTGCTCAGGTCCGGGCCGCCCGCCAGCACGATCCGCCCTCCGGTCGTCATCGTCTGCCCGCCGCTGACCGGCGCGTGGTCCCCCGGCGGGACGAACCAACCAGTCGGCCGCGCGAGGACGCCGGTGCGGAGAGTCAGCGTCGCGAACTGGAACCGCTCGAACGGTGCGGTGCCCGTGGCGTCCCGCAGGAGGAGTCGCGCGGTCTCGCCGGTCGTATCCACCAGAGTCGTGATCAGTTCCGCGTCGGCGGTCGTCGGCAGATCGGGCGTCGTCGTGTACCGCTCCACGGCGCCCGTTGCGCCGTCCACGGTGTAGAGCGTCTGCGCCGTCGGGCCGCCTCCGGGCTTCAGCGCGGAGAAGAGATACCGACCGTCGTAGATGCGCTGCTCCTCGACCGGGCGATAGTTGTCATAGCCCGGCGTCGGCTCCCAGCCCGACTCCGCTGCGAACAGGTCGTCGCGGACGTACCCGAACACTCGCGTCGTCGCGTCCCAGGTTTCGATCGAACGGATGCGATACGAGTCGCCGGGAACCGGGTTCACGCCGCCGATCACCAGCGCACCGCCGTCGGTTGTGGGGACGACCGTCGGGTAGGCGCGAGAGACGTTCAGCGATCCGGTGATCGAAAACGTCCCGGTCGGGGTGTCGGTGTGATCGGCCGGATCGAAGAACTCGCCGGTGCTCGACGCGCCCTTCACGTCGTCCCACGCACCGACGAGCAGCACGCGACCGTCGGTGAGCGTGGCCGCCGTACCACCGCAGCGCGGCGCCAGACAGGCGTCGGTCTCGGTGAAAGTACGGGCCACCGGATCGAAGATCTCCGCGTCCGCGTAGGCCGGGACGGCCCCGGGCAGTGCGCCGCCGGCGATCAGGAACTTCCCGTCGGCGAGACGTGCGAAGTACGGGATGTCGTGGCCGTGCTGCATCGTGATCGACGTCCAGCCGTCCGCGGGAGCCGCCGGATCGAGAACTTCGACCGTGTCCACGGTCTCGAAGGCGTCGCTGTGCCCGCCGAACACCGCGACTTCGCCGCTCGCGAGCCGAGCCGCGTGGGCCATCGCGCGGTCCGTCCTCAGGTTCGGTGCGGAGGTGAACGTCCCGCCCGGACCCGTGTCAACCGCAGAGGCCGACAGGGCCAGACAGGCGCAGGCACATCCCGCGAGGATCAGCGATCGGCGACGGAGCATGGGTCCCTCGAGTTGAGTTCGAGCGCCCGACGACCGACCGCGGAAGCCTCCGCGAGCGGCTCGGCGCCCGATGAACTGTACTCATCTTGACACACCCTGCCCGTTACCGCGCGACCGGCGTGATCCGTCGGGAATCGGAAGGGGGGCATCCCCGGCGCGTCGGGAACGCGTGTTCTCGGCGGGACTCGGCCCTACCTCGTCGGGTGCCCAACCACGAGCGCCGCGCCCACGGCTCCTCGGTCCGGGCCGGGCCCGCTGCAAGGCCATGGAATCGGAAGGGGGGCATCCCCGGCGCGTCGGGAACGCCCCCCCGGAGATGCGGGCGCGGGGCCATGTCACTTCGATCAGGAACTTCGATCACACGGGAAGCGGGCTCCGCCGGCGTTGCGCTGCGGTCGGCAGATGCCGACCCGCCTTCATCCGGCGACCACTGCGTCGCGCAGGACTCATGTCACAAACCAGGGGGCACAGCCCTCGCACCTGACGGGGGGCCGCAACGCGACCTCAACCGTCTGACGAGCAGTGTCGCACAACTCGGCGCCCCGCGCGATGACGCGCGTCACCATGCGGCATACATATCGACGCCTGTCGATGCGCCTCTGATGCCCGGTCTTCCTGAGACCTACGTCGCCGCAGCGACGGCCGCGAGTTCGACGATCCGACGGATCTCGGCCGCGACCTCGTCGGGCGACGGCACGATTCCCCCCGCGCGACCGAGGAACTCGATCTTCCGCGAGCCCTCGCCCGCGATCTTCACGTCGTCGATCATCTGCCCCATGCTCATCTCCACCACGAGCACGCGGCCGCCCGGCGGGAGCTTGTCCATGGCCGCCCGGAGCGCCTCGTGCGGATACGGCGAGAGCGTCACGGGGCGGAAGAGCGCCGCGTGGATGCCCTCGGCCCGGAGTTCGTCGATCGCCGTGCGACAGATGCGCGCCGTCGTGCCGAACGCGACGACCAGCGCGTCGTACGCCGCGTCGCCGCCGACCAGTTCCCACGTGGTCTCGTCCCGCGCGATCCGGTCGTACTTCTCCTTCAAGTGGATGTTGTGGGCGTAGAGCGTCTCGGGCGTGAGGTAGAGCGAGTTGACGACGCGACGCGGGCGACCTTCGCACCCCGTCAGCGCCCAACCGGTGTCTTCCATTGCCGGGCCGCGGCCCTCGACGCCGCGGAAGTCAACGGGTTCCATCATCTGGCCGATCATGCCGTCGGCGCAGAGCATGACCGGCGTCCGGTACTTCTCTGCGAGGCGGAATGCCCGCATCGTCAGGTCCACGGCTTCCTGCACCGACCACGGCGCGAGGACGACGAGCTTGTAGTCGCCGTGACCGTGGCCGCGCGTGGCCTGGTGGTAGTCGCTCTGCGCCGGCAGGATGCCGCCGAGGCCCGGCCCGGCGCGCATCACGTTGACGATCACGCAGGGCAGCTCGCACGACGCGATGTACGAGAGCCCCTCGGCCATCAGGCTGATTCCGGGCGACGACGACGACGTCATGCACCGCACGCCCGCCCCGGCTGCGCCGTAGACCATGTGGATCGACGCGACTTCGCTCTCCGCCTGCACGAACGTGCCCCCCACCTCGGGCAGGCGCCGCACAAGGTACTCGGGGATCTCCGTCTGCGGCGTGATCGGGTAGCCGAAGAAGTGGACGCAGCCCGCGCGGATCGCGGCCTCGCCGATCGCCTCGTTGCCCTTCATCAGCACCTTGCTCATGACTGTGCTCCTGCGAGCGCGTCGGCGTCGGCAGCAGCCTTGCGCCCGATTTCGAACCCCGCACGCAGAGCCGTCAGGTTCGACGGCACCCACTTCGCCTTGTCGCCCTCGAACTCCTCAGCGACCGCTGCTTCGATCCGCTCGAGCGAGACGGCGCACGCGCCGCCGATCGCGGCCCCCACGTATGCGCCGAGCATCACGAAGTTCGCCGAGCGGTCCGCGCCCGCGGCCTTCGCGACTTCGCGCGCCGCAACGCGGACGACCACGCAGTCCGGGCGCTCCGGGTCCTTCGGGACCATCGACGTATCGACCACGATCACGCCGCCGGGTCGCACGCGCGGCGCGAACTTCTCCATCGACGGTTGGTTCATCACGACGAGCGCCGAGGGCCGCCCGACCAGCGGAGAACCGATCGGACTCGGCGACATGCAGACAGTGACGTTCGCCGTGCCGCCGCGCATCTCCGGCCCATACGAAGGCAGCCAACTCACTTCGAGTCCCGCAGCCATCGCGGCGTGCGCGAGGATCTTGCCTGCGAGCAGCAACCCCTGGCCGCCGAAGCCGGCCATCACGACCGATGCGGTCTGCATGGTCAGACTCCTCCGGTTGGTACGGAGATCGGTGCCGTCGGCACGTGCGACGGCGGTGCAAACGAGTCCTTCACGACCCCGAGCGGATACGCCGGGATCATGTTCTTCTCGAGCCACTCCGTCGCCTCGCACGGCGAGAGGCCCCAGTTGGTTGGGCACGTCGAGAGGACCTCGATCATCGAGAAGCAACGGTCGTCCCGCTGCAACTCGAACGCGCGTTTGATGAGCTTCTTCGTCTTGAGTACGTGCGCCCCATCGTGGACCGACCCGCGTGCGATGTAGGCGGGCGTGCCGAGCGACGCGAGGAGTTCGGAGACGCGCAGCGGGTGCCCCGACGTCGCGGCGTCGCGGCCGAACGGCGACGTCGTCGTCTTCTGCCCGAGCAGCGTGGTCGGCGCCATCTGGCCGCCGGTCATGCCGTAGACGGCGTTGTTGACGAAGATCACGGTGATCCGCTCGCCGCGGTTCGCCGCGTGCAGGATCTCGTTGCCGCCGATCGACGCGAGGTCGCCGTCGCCCTGGTACGTCCACACGATCGAGTTCGGGCGCGCGCGCTTCGCTCCCGTCGCGACGGCCGGAGCGCGCCCGTGCGCCGCCTCGAACATGTCGCAACTGAAGTACTCGTACGCGAGCACCGCGCAGCCCACCGGCGCGACGCCGATCGTGCGGCCCATCACGCCCAGTTCCTGCAGCACCTCGGCGACGATCCGGTGGATCACCCCGTGCGTGCAGCCGGGGCAGTAGTGCGTCATCTTCTCGGTGAGTCCCGACGTGGTGACGAAGCTCTGCCGCCCGCGGTCGTTCCAGACCTCGATGCCCTGATCCGGACACGAGACGGCGCACATCGTGCAGCCCGAGCACTGGCCGGCGTCCTGCTGGAGCACGACGAACTCGTACCCGCGCTCGTTCAGCTTGCCGCTCTTCTTGATCAGCCCGCGCGGGCAGGCGTCGATGCAGAGCCCGCAGCCCTTGCACCGCACGGCATCGATGGCGAGATGTCCCATCGGGGGTCTCCTCTGGGGTCAGTTGACGTTTGGGTTGAAGTTGGCGTCGAAACGGGTGCGTCGCCCGAGGGGCACGGCGCGGGCAGCGGGGAGCGGCACGGCGGCGTCCGCCGCGCCTTCGGATGTCGGCCGCATCCAGGGCGGCAGCATGAGGCGTTCGAGGCGCAGGACGGGCACGCCCGAGTCGCTCACGCCCGCGGCGTCGGCGAACGTCCCGCGCGCGGCGACGAACCGCACCGGCATCGAGCGCGCCGCACCTACGCGCTTCGCGAGCTCGATGCCTTCGATCACCGTCGCGACGTCCGTCTCTTCGCAGAGGTGCGAGTTGGCGATGATGCCCGTCACGGGAATGCGGGCCGCGCGCGCGAGCGCATCCTGCATCGCGATGCAGCCCTCGACGGTGGACGTGAACGGCCGACGCGAGTTGACGACCTGCCACAGTTCGCAGCGCGGCTTGGCGTCGCTCGCCGCTCCGAGGAACCCGCGGAGCGACCCCAGCGCGCGCGCGCCGACGTCGTCGCCGCCGACGTCGAGCAGAGTCGTCTCGTTCGCGTTCGGGACGAGCGCGCCGAGCACCTCCGGCACGATGATCGGCAGGTCGGCCCAAGCCTGGTCCGCCGGTGGCACCACGACCCGCACGCCGTGCGCCTCGAGCACTCGCTGCGCTTCGCGCGATCGGAAGTACGGGTTCACGATGTCGAGATCGACGAGGTTCACGCGCCGTCCCGCCGCCGCAAGCGCCAGCGCCAGGTTGACCGTCACTTCGGTCTTGCCCGACCCGAACGCTCCGACGATCGCCACCACCCGCTCCCACGGTCGAGGCAGCGCGGAGCCCGGACCGAGGTCGTCGATCGGGCGCAGGCTGGGGTCGTCGCGGGTGTCCATCGGCGTGTCGTGGGCGGGTCGTGGGGCGGCTCTGGAGGACTCGTCCAACACCACCGATCATCGGCGTCCCCGCCCCAGGAGGACTGTGCGCGGGGTCACGGTCCGAAGCGAGATTCCAGTCACGTTGGCCACTCGGCGCTGCCGGGCGATCTCCGCCGACGCGAGCCGCGTACGCAACGAGGTGGCCGGGACGGGCGAATGCGTGACCGACCACTGCTCGAACGGAGTCTGCCTCGGATCGCCTACGTTTTCACATCCACCGCATGGCGGGCGGGCTCGGCGTGGACATGGTCATGGAGTCGGAGAACCCGTGGGCGACCGCCCTCAGAATCTCAGTTCCGCTGCGAGGACCTCTCGCAGTCCCGACGACGGGCCGTTGCGGAAGTGAGCTCGTGAGGACCGTCCCTGCACGGCGTTTCCAACGCCGTCGTCGCAAGCTAGCTGGCCGCCTTCCCTCCATCGACTCCTCCGGACCCGTTGGCGGTCCTTCGTTCGCCGACTTCACAGGTACTACGCGACCATCCGACTTCCCGCGGGCGTTCATGTCGGGATTCCGGCCAGTGGCCTTCCCCGACCGGCCCGGACGGCTCGCGCCGCCGGGCACCCGTGGGATCTCCCAGGTTCCATGCGAAGGAGTTCCAGACATACGCCGGATCTGTGACTGCGCGGGGTCCGGTGGAGACTCGCGATGTGCGTCTCCCACGGTGTGGCCTTCGTCCGGACGCATGGATTCGGCACCCCGAACTTCGTATCTTCACAGCTCAATACCGTGTCTGCCTGCGCCCCGGTCAACGCTTCACGTCCGGCCTCGCGACCGTCCGCGCATGACTCGGGGTCGAGGTGGCTCGCTACGCCTTCCTCGTACGGCTCTTGCATCCGCTCTCCTTCACTGGCTTACTGGCGCACGCGTCCCGCTAGGCAATCGCCTGCCGCATCGCGTCCGTCCGCCGCCCGTACTTCGCCACGGCCACCTCTTGGTCGTGGGCGCGAGCATCGACGACGCGATGACGGGCCGCCAGATGGGGACTGTCGGACGGTTACGTTCGATGAGGTGAACAGTGAATGGCGAGTGAAGGGCGTCCCGCTCGGCCGTGTGGCCGTGTTGCTGCCCAAGTGGCACGAGCGCCGCTGTGGGTATCCCTCTCAGCGAAGCCAGTCGTTTCGCCCATCGACCCGCGCCGCGCGAAATGTGTCACCGGGGGAGAACGGCTCGGGTGGGGGCGCGATCGGGCGGTACTCTTCGCGCTCGGCCCGGCTGTTTCGGTGGGCGAAGTCACCGAGGACAAATCGTTGAGGTTTGACTCCACTGCACATCACGGCCACACCCAGACGAGTGATTGACGCCGTATCCGAGATCGCGAGGACTTGCATCGTGCTCCCACCCGGCATATTGCGCACTTCAACGACGGTGCAGGTGACCACCGCCGGTGGCCGAACCGATGTTGCACGATTTGCGACGACGCTCTCAAGCCGGGCGCTTGCAGCACCAGCACCGGAGCATGCATGCGCTGCGCCACCTAGGATCACAAGTCCGCACACGATCACGGCCATGAGCCGAGTCCGCTCCGATGCGACCTGCGGCGGTACGCAATTCATCTCGCGCAGGTTCCCTTGACCGTCACCGACACCGTGCTGGTCACGAGTACTCCTAAGGGAACGAGCACAACACTCTTGACGACCGTCACGGTCGACCCGGCACCACCGGGGACGAATGTGGCCTTCATATTGGTGCACTTGCAGGCTGGGATGAGCCTGATCAGCACAGAGAGATATGTGAATCGGTCGCTGCACGCACCCTGCGCATTCTGCTCTGCCGTCTTGACGGCCTGCGCGTCACCCAGCGCCATTGCATTCGATATCGCGAGCGGATTAAAAATCGTGTCGCCAACCCAGATTGCTCCGCTTGGACGGTACGGATCGCCAATGATGCGATTGCGTGCCGAATCGATAATAGGGACACCTGGCACCAACGGATTTGTATATATCGGAGTCGCCGGGGCCGGCGCACCAGACGGCGTTGTCGGAGCCACGAATGGTATCCACACTTTCGTGGTGACAGTCGCCGCTCCTGTGCAGACGCCAGCGCATGGGACCCGCAATCCGTGCGGGTCCACGGTGCGACTAGGTGCGCATCGCACATACCCCGCCGAATTCGGCCCATCCACATACTCCAGCGGATCCCGCTGAATGAACCTCCTCAACTCCGGGCTGTACTGCCGCGCCCGGTAGTAATACAGCCCCGTCTCCTCGTCGAGCTGGCGCGCCGTGAAGAGGTAGCTGTTCCCGATCGCCGACGCCGAGACCGTGCTGCCGCCCTGGTCCTTGATCGTCGGCTTGCCGTAGGGATCGTACTCATAGCTCTCGACCACGCCCCCGGAAGGGCCGGTGACCTGCGTGACGCTGCCGATGAGCTGGGTGTGGAAGCTGAAGCGCAGGACCTCGGTCGTGTTGCTGTCGCTGTCCACGTCCGCCTGGTCCGGGGCTTCCATGGCGACGATCTGGTCGATGCGCTCGCCGAAGACGTAGAGGCGGCGGAGGTTCGCGCCGGAGCCGGTGCCGTCCCACTCCTCGATCGCCTGCGGACCGGCGTGGACGTACCGGGTCGTGTCGCTGCCGACGACCTTCGTGATCCGGCGGCCGAGCCCGAGGGCGTCGTACGCATACTCGGCGACGAGGGCGGTCGTGGACTTGAGTCTCACCTCGATCAGGTGCTGATGGGCGTCGTACTTGTAGAGGAGCGTGCCGTCGTCCTTCAGCGAGCCGGCGTCGGTGTAGGTCGGGCTGTGGCCGCCGATCGCCGTGTACTGGTTCATGGCGTCGGTCGTGTAGCTGGTCGTCGTCGTGCTGCCGCCGTAGGGCGTGACCTTGTACGCCGTCAGGTTGAAGACGTCGTCCATGTCGTACTCGAGCTTGTTGACGTACGTCTCCGAGTTCGGCGTTGCGAGTTCGGCGACGGGATCGTTCACGTCGCGGAGGACCTTCGTGAGCCGGTTCACCTTGTCGTAGCTGTAGACGTCGCCCTTGCCCGACTGATGACTCCGCTGCTCCATGAGCGGGTTGTCGTTCTGGTCCCAGGCGTACGCGAAGCCCGCGAAGCGCGTCCCGCCCGAGGTCTTGTGGTCGATGTCCGTCGGACGGCGGAAGCCGTCGTAGGTGACGGCGGTGTACGTCGAGTTGGCGAGCGTGCGCTTCTTCTCGCGGAGACCGGCGCCGTAGAGGTCGAAGCTGGCGACGGTGGCCGAGCT
>JAIOPE010000068.1 GCA_021414065.1 Planctomycetota bacterium | reverse complement strand
TGCGGCAAGTCCACGCTGCTCGCACTGCTCGGTGCGCTCGAGCGGCCGACGACCGGCGCCGTACTCCACGACGGCGCCGATCTGGGCGGCGCGTCGGAGTCGGAACTCTCGCGGGTCCGCCGTGGCGTCGGGTTCGTGTTCCAGTCGGCGCCGATGATCCGCGGACTTCCCGTCTGGGAGAACGTCACCCAGGCGCTCGTACCCCGCGGCGTCGGGCCGAAGGAGCGCAGGGCTGCGGCGGCCTCGGTGCTCGACCGCCTTGGCGTGGCGTTCGCGACCGACCGTCGGCCCGAGGAGATCTCCGGCGGCGAGCGTCAGCGCGTCGCGTTCGCGCGGGCCATCGTCGCCGGCCCGAGGCTGCTCCTCGCGGACGAGCCGACGTCGCAACTCGACCCCGAGTCCGCCGCGGCAGTGGTCGCAGCGATCCGATCCGTCCATGCGGATGGATGCACGGTGATCGTCGCGTCCCACGACCCCGCGGTCCTCGCGGTCGCGGGAGAGGTTCACCCGATGCGGAACGGGCGCCGCGTCGCGCGCTGATCGATCGGCGCTGCGCGTTTGAACTTCCCGCGGGCCAACCGTCGCTGCGTCGCGATACAGTGATCGGGGTCTCGAACTTTCGTCTCTCGTCGATCGCAGCGGAGGGCAGCCCGTGAACCGAGTCATGCGTCTGGCGAGCTTGGCAATGTTGGTCGCGGTTGCGGGACTCGCCGCCGACGTGCGCGTCGCGAGCGGCGCCGCACCGACGCCGTCGTTCGCAACACCGGTGGGTGCTTCGCGCGGCGGACTTCCGATCAACGTGATCGTCGGCGCGTTCGGCGGGCCCGGGACCAAGCTGATCGCCACGGCCGACCTCCAGGGAAGCAGGCTTCGCATTCTCGACGGCACGCTCGCGGAGACGCTCTCCGTGACCGGCCCCGCGAACCCGGTGGACATGGCCGCGGGCGACTTCGACGACGACGGCTACACCGACCTCGCGTTCGTCGTGGCGGGGCAGGTGCAGGTCTGGATCAACGCGGGCACGACGACGGCCCCCGTGTTCCCCGGCGTGACGCACACGCTGGTCGGCGGGACGGGCGAAGGCTTCTCGCGGATCGCAGTGGGCGACATGAACGACGGCGATCCCGCCACTTCCGGCGTGGACCACTTCGACGACCTCGTTGCCATCGGCACGTACGACGACGGCTTCTCCATCGTGCCGAAGGCGTTCGTGATGCTCGCCGCGAAGAACGGGACCGCGTTCGACGGCTTCCAGGCGCCCGCGGCGTTCATCTGCAACCAGGCCAACGGCGCGTGCGCGATCGGCGACGTGAACGACGACGCCAAGGCGGACGTGGTCGCGTGCGACGAACTGGGCCGACAGGTCGTCGTGATGCACGGCGATGGACTCGGTGCGCTGAACCTCGACTTCGGCGGCACGCCGCAGTCGTTCGGCACGACGCATCACCTGAACTCGATCGCAATCGGCGACGTCACGGGAGACGGCAAGGCGGACGTCGTCACGGGCGGCTACGAAGCGTTCATGAGCGGCGGCGAACTGTCCGTCCACGTGCTCCGCTGGACCGGATCGACGCTCGAGAGCGCGAGCGGTTTCCAGGTCGGGACGCAGGCGTTCGACGCGCCGATCGACTCCGCCCTCGGGATCGCCGACGTCAACGGAGACGGCGCGCTCGACGTCGCGATCAGCAACCCGACCGACGTCACGAACGGCGTCGTCTCCGTGCTGCTCTTCACCGGCCACCCGGCAGGCGTGAACCCGTTCTTCCTGAGCAAGGACGCGCAGTACGAGTTCCCGACGGCCGACGCACCGTGGCAGCTCGCCGCGGGCGACGTCACGGGCGACGGCAAGATCGACCTCGTCACGGCGAACAAGAACAACGACTCCGTCAACGTGTTGCGCAACACGGTCGGCGGCGGAGGCGGCGGTGGCCCGGCGCTGCCCGCGGCGACCGACCTGTACTTCACGGCCCCGAAGGTCGGGAAGAAGTACCTCGGTGGCGGTCGCTGGCGCTTCGTCTGCAAGCAACCGGCTGACGCCGGACTCACCGTGAAGATGCAGTCCACGACAAACCTGGGCGACGACGCATCGTGGGAGGACCTGCCCGGCGGCGGCGCGATGACGGGCAGCCCGTCGGGGGACTGGATCCTGATCACGTACTCGATCCCGAGCGGCAAGCGCTACTTCCGCACCGTTTCGTCGCAAGCGGGCCACACCGACGGCGTCAACTCGGAGGCCACCGGGCCGGCCGCGTACCTCGGCCCTCTCACCGTACTCCCCGCCGGCGCGGTCGTGCTCTCGCTCGACATGACGACTTTCACGGCGAACCACCTCGCCGCCGGCAAGACGGCGCGTGAGGACCGCATTCTCTACCGGCTCCAGTACAAGAACGTCGGCACCAGCACCGCCACGAACGTGAAGGTCTCCGGCGTCATCCCGAAGAATACTCTCTTCGTTGCCGCGGACACGGGCGGGAAGCGGAAGGGCTCGAAGGTGACGTGGACGATCCCGTCGCTCGCGCCGGGCGCGTCCGGCGAGTTCGGGTTCACCGTGGCGGTGGGGCCGGGCGTGACGTTCAACGAGTTCGTCAAGAGCGTCGGAAACTCGATCACCGCGGCGAAAGCCGGCACCGACACGATCGATTCGGAGAGTCTTGAGGTCGTCAATCCGCTCACGGTGAACATCTCGCAGACGGGCTCGTCCGCGACGCCCGGCGGACTGATCACGTACAAGCTCCGATGCACGAACGGTCAGGTGTACGAACTGCCGGGGGCGACGGTGACGAACCCTGTTCCGCGCGACTGCACGTTCGTCAGCGCGAACATTCTCGATTCCAACGGCGACCCCGTCGGTCTCGTCCCCGTCTACAACCGCACGACGCGGCTGGTCACCTGGAACCTCGGCACGCTGGCCGCCGGCGAGTCGAAGGACGTGCGTCTCGTGGTGCGGGTTCAGCTCGATCGCGAGTCGGCGGGCATTCTCTACAACGAGAGCTACGTCCTGAGCGGGACATCGCCCGCGGGCATCGCGATCAAGTCGCGGAACGACACCGCCGGTTTCGAGACGCCGCTCTCGGGAACGCCCGGCCCCGGCCGGCCCATCCTGCGGCTCGAACACTTCGCGTCCGCCGAGGGCTACAGAGACACGGAGGCGTACGGCCGCGTCACGACCGTTCTTCCCGGCGGGCGGGTCCGGTACACGTCGCTCTTCCAGAACGCAGGCGACAGCGATGCGGAGTTCGTCGTGCTCCACGGCTTCGTGCCGCAGGGAACGTACCTCATCGCCGACACGATGAAGCTCGGATTGACGCACATCGACCTTCCGACGGGCCGCGACGCGCGGTTCAACTTCCCGGGAGACAACACGTTCACCGTGGACATCGGGACTGTCGGGAGCGGCCAGTTCGCCACGGTCAGCTACGAGTGCTCGGTGTACGCGTCCCCGGCTCCGGAAGCGATCCACCTCGGCGGGGCGATCTCGAGCATGGGATCGACCCTCACGACCGACAGCCTGACCACGGTCGTGCGCGCCACACCGGAGGTCGTCCGCACGCAGATCGTGAAGCCCGTCACGTTCCGCATCGACACCACGTCGGAGACGATCCTGCCGTCAGGCGACGTACGCCCCGGTGAGCGCGTCGCGTACTTCATCACGGCGACCAACAACGGCGGCGTGAACGCGCAGTTGTGCAAGCTGACCGCCGAACTGCCGAAGGGCCTGGTGTTCGACGGGGCGCTTCTGCTCGACGCTTCGGGCGGGCCGCGCGTTCCGTCGAGCGGCGAGTCGATCGATTCGCCGGACCTCGGCAAGGCGGGCACCGTGACGTTCAACCTGGCGACGATCCCGCCCGGCGAGACGCGCCGCGTCGAACTCGACGCGAAAGTCCCGGGTCGCGACTCGAAGGGCAGACTCCCTGCGGGCCTGAAGCCTGGCGACACGATCTTCGAACTCGAGCCCACGATGGCGTTCTCCTACTCGCGCGGCCCGGGCGCGGCGGCGACGTCGCTCTTGAAGGGCACCGAGGGCGACAAGGAATCGAACCCGCTGATCGACGCGCTCGCGCCGAAACTCATGATCTCGAAGAGCTACCCGCCGTCGGCGATCAAGGGCAAGACGATGCAGTTCACCCTCGCGGCGGCGAACGTCGGCACGGCTCCGGCGACGGGCGTGAAGGTCGCGATGCAGGTGCCGTTCGAGACCACGCTCGTGCCCGGCGGCGTCACCGGCGGCGGCGTCGAGAAGGGCGGCGTCGTCACGTGGACGATCGGAACGCTCGCGGGCGGCGAGCACCGCATCCTCACGATGACCGTGCAGGTCGCGTCCGACTTCCACGCTTGCGCGGTCACGGACAACTCCTGCTACGTCTCTGCGACGAACGCACAGTCGAAGAAGCCCGGCCCGTCGGCAACGCAGGTCCGCTCCGAGTTCGTGCTGTTCTCGTGGGCCGAGAGCGTCGGCTGCCTGTTCACCGCACAAGGTGCGGGCCTCGGCGGCGCCCAGGGCGAGTTCGCCCAGGCGAACCAGAACTCGCTCTACACGTCGGTCGGCGGCGCGGACATCATCATCCTCTCGAACCGCACCTGGATGATCCCCATCGGCGGCGACAACATCGTTGCGGCCGGCGGCGGGAACCTGATCTCGCTGAAGAACGTGGCGGGTTTCGGCACGCTGACCGGTGCGGGCGTCCTGCAGAACGGACTCGGCATCGTCGCTGCCGGCGGCGGCAACATCGTGGCTGCGGGCGGCGGCAACCTCGTTCAGCGAGTCGGCGGCGTCACGCAACTGATCGGCCTCGACGGCGCGTCTCTCGGCCCGATTCGCGCGACCGGGCTCGTGGCTGTCGGCAAGTCGGCCATCGTGGCCGCGGGCGGCGGCAACATCAGCGCCGTCGGCGGCGCCTCCCTCATCGGCCTCGACGGCGCATCGCTCCGTTCGGTGGACGCGAGCCGGATCGTCGCCGCGGGTGGCGGGAACATCGTCGCGGCCGGCGGCGGGAACATCGTCGCCGGCGGCGGGGGCAACTGAGGTCAGGCCGACGCGAGCAGTTCGTCGATGACCTGAGCGACGCGCTTCGCGTCGGCGCTGCCGCGCGTGCGCTTCATCACGTCGCCGACGAGGACGCCCTTGATGCCGACCTTGCCGGACTTGAACCGGGCGACGACGTCGGGGTGCTCGGCGAGCGCGGCGCGGCAGGCGTCGAGGAGCGCATCGCCCTGGACGGCGACGATGCCCTTCTCCTTCGCGATCTCCTGCCACGGGCGGCCGGTGGCGGCCATCGCAGGGAAGACATCGGACTTCGCGGCCTCGCGCGGCAGCTCGCCGGCCTGGACGGCGCGAACGAACGATCCGAGCTCGCGGGCCCGGATCGGGAACGAGGCGATGTCGCCGCCGCGCGCGTTCAGCTAGCGGCGGACGTCGGTCATCGTCCAGTTGGCGACGGCCTTCGCCGACGCGGCGTCGCCGCCTGCGGCCGCGACGGCTTCCTCGAACCACTCGGCGAACACGCGCTCGTCGGTGAGTGCCGCGGCGTCGGCCGGGGAGAGTCCCATCGTCTCGACGTAACGGCGGCGGCGCGCGGACGGCAGTTCCGGCAACGTCGGGCGGATCTCGTCGGCGAGTCGCGCGGCGATCGTGACCGGCGGGAGGTCGGGCTCCGGGAAGTACCGGTAGTCCGCGGCCTCTTCCTTCGCGCGCTGGAGGTACGTGCGCTTCTTCGATTCGTCCCAGCCCCGCGTGCTCTTCGGACGCGGACCGCGCACGCCGGTCTCGAGGAACTCGCGGACCTGCCGCTCGCGTTCGCACTCGATGGCGTTCCGCACATGGGCGAACGAGTTCAGGTTCTTCAACTCGGCGATGCGGGTCGGAACCCACTCGTCGCCAATCTTCACCTCGACGTTCACGTTCGGCTCGCAGCGCAGTTGCGCCTTCTCCATCTCGCAGCCGGAGACGCCGAGGCAGCGAAGGATGCGCCGCAGTTCCTCGAGGTAGAGGCTCGTCTCCTCGGCTGTCTGCAGATCCGGGTGCGTGACGATCTCAAGGAGCGTGGTGCCGCAGCGGTTGTAGTCGAGCGCGGCCGTGCCGTCGTCGGCGTGGTTCAGCTTGCCGGTGTCTTCCTCGAGGTGCGCGCGCTGGATGCGGACCTTCACCGGACCGCGCGTCGGCGAATCGATCCACACCGCGCCGTCGGTGCAGAGCGGCTTGTCGTACTGCGTGATCTGGTAGCCCTTCGGCAGGTCGGGATAGAAGTAGTTCTTCCGGTCCCACTTGGTGAACGACGCGATCGTGCACCCGAGGCCGAGACCGCCGCGGATCGCCTGCATCAGCGACTCTCGATTGAGCACCGGCATGGCCCCGGGCAGGCCGAGGCAGGTGGGGCAGACGTGTCGGTTCGGCTCAGCGCCGAAGACGACGGCGCACGAGCAGAACGCCTTCGACTTCGTGTCGAGTTGCACGTGGCACTCGACGCCGATGATGAGCCGGTGCTCGGGCAGTTCCGCCGACGCGACGGGATTCGCGGCGTCGCTCATCGGTAGGCCTCCGGGAGCGGAGCCGGGCCGAACGCCGTTTCGAGCGCGCCGGCCACGCGGAACATCTGGTCTTCGCGAAGCGCCGGAGCGACGACCTGCAGACCGACGGGAAGCCCCGACGGCGTGGCGCCCGCGGGCGCCGAGAGGGCCGGCAGCCCGGCGAGACTCGCGGGGGTCGCGAACACGTCGCAGAGGTACATCGCGAGCGGGTCGTCGGCCTTGGAACCCAGCGGGAACGCGGGGAACGGCGACGTGGGGCAGACGACCACGTCGCACGACGCGAACGCCGCGGCGAAGTCGTTCGCGATGAGTCGGCGCACGCGCAGGGCCTTCTCGTAGAAGGCGTCGGAGTAGCCGGCCGACAGCGCGAACGTGCCGAGCAGGATGCGGCGCTTCACCTCCGGGCCGAACCCCTGCTCGCGCGATCCGCTCGTCATCGACGCGAGGTCGTCGGCGGGGACGCGCAGGCCGTAGCGGACCGCGTCGAACCGCGCGAGGTTGCTCGACGCTTCGCTCGGCGCGACGAGGTAGTACACGGCGATCGCGTGGCCCGCGTGAGGGAGCGTCACCTCGACGATCGCGGCGCCCGCGGCGCGGAGCGCGTCGAGCGCGGCGTCCTGTCGCGCGGTGACGTCGGCGTCGCTGGCGATCTCGCTGCGGAGGACGCCGATGCGCAGGCCCGCGACGCCCGCGGACGCCGCGGCGGCCCAGTCGGGCGGGGCCTCGCGGAGCGTCGTCGCGTCGCCCGCGTCGCCGCCGGACATCACCGACAGGAGCAGTGCGGCGTCGGCCGCGTTCCGCGCGAGCGGTCCGATGCGATCGAGCGACGACCCGAATGCGACGAGCCCGCGGCGCGAGACGCGGCCGTACGTGCCCATCGCACCGACGATCCCGCAGAGCGCCGCGGGTTGACGGATCGACCCGCCCGTGTCGCTGCCGAGGCCGAGCGGGGCGAGGCCTGCGCCGACGGCCGCCGCGCTTCCGCCGCTGCTGCCGCCGGGCACGCGGGTGAGGTCCCACGGGTTCCTCGTCGGGCCGAACGCGCTGTTCTCGGTGGACGATCCCATCGCGAACTCGTCGAGGTTCGTCTTCCCGAGCGGCACCGCGCCCGCGGCGAGGAGTTTCGTCACGGCGTCGGCGTCGTACGGCGGCCGCCAGCCTTCGAGGATCTTCGACGCGCACGTCGTCGGCAGGCCGCGGATGCAGAGGTTGTCCTTCAGCGCGACCGGCACGCCCGCGAGCGGCCCGGGATCGCGCCCGGCGGCGACGGCCTGATCCACTCGCGCCGCGTGGACCTGCGTGACGTCCGGGTCCACCGCGAGGAACGCGTGGAGCTTCGGGTCGTGCTTCTTCACGCGGTCGAGGAAGTGCTTCGCGACGGACTTCGCGGTGAAGGCGCCGGACCGCACGCCGCCGGCGATCTCGCGGGCGGTCATGTGGTGGAACGGCTTCCGGCCCGGCGCGCTCATCCCTCGATGTCTCCGCCGACCTTCGGCACACGGAATGAGTCGGACGTCATGTCGGGCGCGCGGCACAGCGCTTCGTAGCGCGACAGCCCGCGCACGGCGACGTCGTCGCGCAGCACGTCGGTCAGCGGCAGCGGGTGGTCGAGGGGCGCGACGCCCTCGGTGTCCACCGCGCGGAGTTTCTCCAGGTGTCCGAGGATCGCAGCGAACTGACCCGCGAACCGTTCGGCTTCGGCGTCGGTGAGCCGCAACTTCGCGAGACCGGCGATCTTCTGAACGTCGTCGCGGCCGAACGGGCCCGTCACTTCGTCAGAACCTCCGCGACCTGGGCGTACATGTTCGTGTCGAGCTGGAACGTCAGGTGGGAGCCGGCACCGAGATCGTGGGGGACGATCTTCGCCTTCCACGCCGGGACCTCGTCCATGCGGACGCTGTGGGCCGCGACGACGCCGTCGCCGTCGCCGGTCGCGAGCGTCGTGATGTCGATCGTGGAGAGGTCGGGCGTTGCACCCGTTCCGCCGATGCCTCCGAATGCGCCGAGGATCGGCGTCAGGTCCACCACGTCCACCGTGCCGATGTCCACGCCGAGCGCCTGCGTGAGGACCGACGAGTAGAAGAACGCATGGATCTCGGCGATCGAGGTGTCGGGCGCCGCGGCGTTCAGACGCGCGAGCGGCGGGTCGTTGCCGCCGTCCACGCCGAGCACCAGGTCGAGGATCGTCGGATCGATGGTCGTCGGCGGAAGGCCCGGGAACAGCGCGACCTTCGCCCACGCGTACGTCGGGTAGAAGTTCGACAGCGCGCCGACCGTCTGGTCGTTCAGGACCGTGCCGATGACACCCGACAGCGCGCCGCCGCCGGCGTTCGACACGAGAGCATCGAGCGCTCCCGTCTTCGCGGCGAACCCGGCGAGGTACGCGATCGGGGCGCCCTCGTTCGGCGTTCCGAGGAAGACGAGCTTCCGCACGCGGCCCTTGCCGCCCGTCCGCCCCGCGGTCGCGACCCACTCGCGGGCGACGAGTCCGCCCATCGAGTAGCCGACCACGTCCACCTTCGAGAAGACGGAGCCCTTCAGCAACGTCTTCACCTGCTTGTCGAGGTCCTTCGCGAGTTCCGGGAGCGTCTTCGTGAGACTCTCGTACTCGTGGACGAGCACGCCGGGCCGCTTACCGCCCGCGCCCCAGGCGCCGCCGGCCGTGCCGTCGAGGGCCGTCGCGAACGAGTCGAACCCGCCCGGGGTCTGTTCGTTGCCAAGACCGGGGAGGACGAGGAGCGGCACGCCGACGGTGGCGGTGAGTGTCTGCTGGGCCCGGAGCCCCCGCTCGTCCAGGTGCGCGGTGAGCTCGAACGCGAGGGGGGCCGATGCACGGCGGATGCGCGCCCGGCGGGGGTCGATGACGACCCGGACCGTCGGCGAGCCCTTCGCCGCGGCCTTCCGCGCTCGCACGCGCTTGCCGTTCACCGTGCCGACGACCGTGACCTTCCCGCGGCCGCCGAGGCTCGCGTTCACGGTGACCACGAGCTTTCCGCCCTCCGCCGCGGCAGAGACGCCGGTGATCGTCGGTTCGGCGAACGCGGTGCCGCGCGACGCGGCCGAGCCCGCGACGAACGCGAGGGCGGCGAGCGTCGCCGCTCGGACAAGGCGCGCAGACTCGGTCATGTCGGGGTCGGCCCGGCGTGCCCCGGCAGGCCGCGCTCGTGCGCGTTCCGCGCGAGGATCTCGATCTGCCGGACGTGCTCGCCGTCGTGCCGCGCCCAGCGTGCGACGACGTCCGCGAACGTGGCCTTCTCGCCCACGTCGGGGTGGCGGACGGGGCGGCACCACTCGACCTCGGTCGTCCGCTCGACGAGTTGGACGTTCTGGAGGCGCAGGCGCTCCCATTCGTCGAGCACGTCGCCGTAGGCCTGGTCTGCGATCCGGTGCTCTTCGACGAAGTGCTCCTGATCGACCGGGGCGAGGCGCGGATTGTCCTCCTCGAGCACGCGGCGGAGGCGCACGCTGAAAACCTCGCGCTCCATGTCGAGCATGTGGACCAAGTGCTCCATGATCGACAGCTTGCCGATGCCGGGCTTGCGGCGGGCGTCGTCCTCGCTCAGCCCGCGCAGGGCGTCGCGCACGGCGGGCGGCCCCGCGCGGGAGCGCTCGACGCACCCGTGGATGAACTCAGCGTCCTTTGGGTCTGCCTGCACGCCGGGAGGATACCCGACCGGCGGCCGACGTCGCACATCCCACTGCCGCGACTGGGTCTCAGGGGGCGTGCGTACGGCGCACGGGGACGCTCTTCACTTCTTCACTTTCCCGCGGCGCGCGTCGGCAGGTCTTCACGCGCGTGCACGGGAAAGTGAAGAAGTGAAGAGCGTCCCTTTCCGGAAAGCCGGGTCGGCACTGCCCTTGCGTGCGATGGTGGGCGTCGTGCGGTCCCGAGGCTCCGAGGCTGAACTTCTGGCCCCCGGAGCGGTCCCGCACGTCCAATGCACCAAGCAGTCTTCCTGAGGAGTGTCCCCGCGATGGCTCGTCTCTCCCGCGTGTCGGTGTTCGCTCTCGTTGTCGGCCTCGCCGTGCCCGTGGTCGGCGGTTGGACCGCCGCGGTGTCGGCGGCGCAGGAAGCGGTGCCTCCGGCTCCCGCGGTCGAGCCCAAGGACGGTGCCGCCCCAGCCCCAGCCCCAGCCCAGCCCGCCGACGCCCCGCCCGACGCCGCGAAAGTCGCCGCGCGGATGGCCGATCTCTACGCGATCGTGGCCCAGGAGCCGGCGTCGGTCGCGCCCGGCGAGACGGACACGAAGAAGCGAGCCGAGCTGAACAAGGCGAGAGATGCCTGGGAGGCCAGCGTCCGCTCGCTGTCGGAGGCGGCTGACCAGTACGCCGCCGCGCTCAAGGCCCCTGGTGCGGAAGGCGCGCAGCGGCGGACGCTCTTCTGGGGCGGATGGGCCAAGATGCAGCTTGCCGACCGTCTCGCCAAGGACGAGGCGCAGAAGACGCGCGCTGCCGCCGCCGACCTCCTGCGCGCCGCCCTCGACGGCGCCCCGCCCGAGGCCGACTGGCGCCCGGACTCCGAGTTCTGGCTCGGGCGGGCCCTCGTGTTCCAGGTCGAGGCCGGTCGCGCGACGCCCGACGAGGCGGCGACCCATCTGCGCGAGGCGGCGATCCTCCTCACGAAGCAGTCGCGGGGCGACGAAGCCGGTCGCGCAGCTTCGGCCGCGCTCCGCATGCTGACGGTGCGGGGCCTCGACGGCGCTGCGCGGGACTTTGCATCGGCCGTGGACGCCGACAAGGCGAACTTCGGTCAGATGACGAGCATCGTCCGTGCGCTCGCGCGGCGGTCCTCGACCGGTGTTGGCCAGAAGCTCTTCGGAGCGGGCGGGGCGGGCCTCCCCGACGCCGCGGACTCCGAGGGGAAGCCCGTCAAGTGGGCCGACTTCGCCGGCGCCCCGCTCATCGTTCACTTCTTCCACGACGGCTGGGCCACCGGTCGTCCGTCGGGTCAGCGCGACGTCGAGACGCTGCTGCGCCCCCTCTACGACCGCCTCCAGCCGAAGGGCCTGCGGATGGTCGGCGTCTCGATGGACTTCGCGCTGACGAAGGAGCGCATCGAGACGATCAAGAAGCAGTGGGACGAGTGGGGCGTGAAGGACCAGCTCCGCGACGGCAGCCTCGACTCGGTGCGCAAGTTCGCCGACGAGCAGGGCATCACCTGGCCGTGGATCTGGGACGGCCTGTGGGACAAGAACCCGATCGCGCAAGCTCTCGGCGGCCCCGGCGCGAGTGCGGCCCACGCGGTGCTCATCGACAAGGACGGCGTCATCCGCTGGCGCGGCGACGCGCCGTTCCAGGGACTCGCCGAGGCGACCGACGCGGCGATGAAGTAGCGGGGGGGCGGGCCGGACGTACGGAACACCTTCCGCCCCCGCGTACGGGGACGCTCTTCACTTCTTCACTTTCCCGCGGCGCGCGTTGGCACGTCTTCTCAAGCGTGTAGGGAAAGTGAAGAAGTGAAGGGCCGTCCCCTGAACGAACGAGCGCGTACCGGCGCGGGGACACCCCGGGGCGCCCGGGGCTCCGACCTCGGCTTCCGCCCAGCCGGGTCCGTCGCGCCGCAGTTCTCTCAGCGCTTCTGCAGGCCGGCGAGCACTTCGCGGGTGAGCGAGCGCATCGCGCCGATGCTCTCCGAGTACTTGCTGAACTTCTCGTCGCCGAGGGCGTCCTTCGCGCGGCGGTCCATCTCGAGCCAGCCCTCGCCGAGCTTCGAGCCGACGGCGGCGAGATCGGCGCGGTCGATCCCGTCGCGCACGAGCGGACCGACTTCGCTCGCCTCGCGGTCGGCGGACTCGACGAAGATCGCGACGAGCTTGTCGGCCTCGTCGCCGCCGGTGCCGAGCGCGATCGCCATCTGGCGCCCTTCGAGTCGGGCTTCGAGGCGGCGCTTGTCGATCACCTTCTCGTCGGTGCTCGCAAGCGACACGAGACGCGCGGGGATGTCTCGCCGCGCATCGGCGCGCACGCGGTCCTGGATCTGGCGGACGCGCGCTGCGCGCAGTTGCTCGTCCGTCATCCTCGACGGGTCGAACGTCGGCGAAGCGGGGTCCATCGACGCGGCGTCGAGCGGAGCGTCGGGCGTCGCGGCCTTGGGTTCGGTGGTCGGGGCGACGGGCACCGGCGCGGCCGTCGGTCCGCGGCGGTCGCGCATCGATTCGAGCAGGTCGCGCATCTCGGACGTCGTCCGTTCGAGCCCGGCGACGCGCTGGTCGAGGTACTCGTTCCGGCGCTCGACTTCGTCGAGCTGCGCGCGGAGCCCGGCGTCGCTGCTGGGCGCACCGGGGGGTTCACGGGGCGCGTGCCCGGTCTGCACGAGTACCCATCCGACGACGCAGACGAGGACGACCGTGTTCACGGCGAGGACGACGTAGCTCGACTTCGATGTCATGCGCGCATCTTAGCGTGAGCGGGCGAACGTGCGCGGAAGGGGGGCGGCCTTCGTCCTGCCAGCGGCGCGTCTACACTTCCCCGTGATGCGAGTTCGTCGCCGGGCCGCCGTCGTCGTCGCGCTGCTCCTCCTCGCGGGGGGCGTCGCCGCGTTCCTCGTTCCCTCGCGACAGTCCGGCCGCGGCGCCGTCCCGGCCCGTGACGACGACGCCCGTCGCATTCTCCGCGACGTCGCCGCCTGGGACGCCGCGACGCACGACGAGCGCCGCGCCGCCGCTGCTTGGGTGGCTGCGCGGACCGACGGCTTCGCGTTCGACGGCACGGAGACGTTCGGCTTCGACGGTCACCGTCACGAAATCGCGGTGTTCGCGCACGCGGCGACGGGACTGGAGTTCAGCCTGATCCCGGGTGGGACGTTCCTGAAGGGATCGCCGGACGGGGAGGCGGAACGTAGCAGCTACGAGGGCCCGCAGCACAGCGTGACCATCCCCGGGGCGTTCCTGCTCTGTCGGACGGAGACGACGCAGGCCGGGTGGGAACGGGTGATGGGCAAGAACCCGTCCACAGGGACGATCGGCGCGGACCATCCGGTCGAGACGGTCAGCTGGAACGACGCACAGTCGTTCTGCGGGAAGACCGGACTGCGACTTCCGAGCGAGTCGGAGTGGGAGTACTCCTGCCGTGCGGGGACGACGACGCGTTTCTGGTCCGGCGACGACGAGGCGGGGCTGAAGCGGGTTGCGTGGTTCGGGCGCGACCCGGGTGCGTGGACGCAGATGATGAACCGCCTGCGCGGCTGGTTGCGGCAGGCGCCCCCGGCGACGGATCACCACCCGGCGGCGCTGAAGGGCGCGAACCCGTTCGGGCTCCACGACATCCACGGGAACGTCTGGGAGTGGTGCGAGGACGCGTGGCAACCCGACTACGTCGGCGCACCGGCCGACGGCGCTGCGCGGCGCTCGGAGGCCGCCTCGGACCGCGTCATCCGCGGCGGGGGCTGGAGCAGCACTGCCAGGTACGCGCGTTCGGCGATCCGGGGCAGGATCACCCCGGGCCTCCGGCTCTCCAGCCTCGGCTTCCGCCCCGCCAGGTCCGTCGCCCCATAGCTCCTTCACCGCTTCACGACTTCGCCGTTGTTGCTGGCCGTCTGCGGTGAGGCCGTGGGCCGTTGTGCGTCGGTCGTTGTGCCGTCGTCGTTCCGGCGCCGCGCCGGGGCCCCCGTGCGAAGCCGGGTAGGGCCCCGGCGCGGCGCCGGCGGGGGGTCGGGGGCAGAGCCCCCGCGGGGGGGGGTGGGGCCGGGAACGCTACTCGCCGACGACCTTCACCTGCGTGGCCTTCGTCTTCGCCACCTTCGGGAGGCGAACGGTCAGCACGCCGAGACGGTGGACTGCCGTCACCTGCGCCGCGTCCACGCCGACGGGGAACTGCACGGACCGCGAGAACGCGCCGTACCGACGCTCGCTGCGGTGGACCTTGCCGTCGGCTTCGACGTGCTCCGCCTTCTTCTCGCCGCGGACGGTCAACACGTCCTCTTCGACGGTGACCTGGACGTCGTCCGGCGCGAGGCCGGGGACCTCCGCGTGGACCGTGTAGGCCCCGTCGGACTCCGAGATGTCGAGGACCGGCGCGAACTCCGAGACGGGGGCGCAGCAGGCGTCGTCCGCCGCGCAGGATGCGGCGCCGCGAGCGGCCGGGGCGCCGAACACCTCGGCGAACACGCGGTCGATGTCGGACAGCGGAGACGTGCGGGGGAACGAGCGGCCGTTGCTGGTCATCTGGAACATGGTGCGAGTCCTCTTCGATGGGGGTTCATCGCGGCTTCCGTCCCGGCCCTCGCCGGTCCGTCGCGACGGGGGACCGAATCGCAACGGCGGTGCCGGACGCGGAGAAGCGCGCGTCGCAGGCTCGGAACGGGGACCGCGCGACGGTTTGCGACGTTGCTCGGCGGCGCGCGCGCCGTTGCAGCGACGTTGCTCTCGCGCACGGGGAGCCCTTCCGGCCGTCCCCCGGCCCCCTCGGTTTTCCGTCGTCCCGAGGCGGTGCTGCTGATCTCGTCAACGGTTTTCTGTCCCGGAGTCCCTCTTGAATCCCGCCGTACCGTCGCATTCGAACTCGAACTCGGGCCAGCGCCCGGCCCGCCACACGCGCTCGCGCCCGCGGCCGATGCCCGCGCATGTGGAGCGCGCCGCCGCCGAAGCCGCACCGATCGCGCCCGTCGAGGTCCACCCCGAACTCGCGTTCACCGATCTCGGCCTGTCGCCCGCGTCGCTCGAAGCGATCGCCGCCGCCGAGTTCAAGACCCCGACGCCCGTGCAGCAGCGCACGATCCCCCCGGCGCTCGCCGGCAAGGACATCATCGCCACCGCCGCCACCGGCACCGGCAAGACGCTCGCCTTCGCGCTCCCGATCATCGAGCGACTCGTCGGACGCCGCGGCGCCCGCGCGCTCGTCCTCGCGCCGACCCGCGAACTCGTCCAGCAGATCACCGAGGTCATCCGCCAGTTCGGCGCGCGCCGCGGCGTCCGCGCGGTCGAGATCGTCGGCGGGATGGGAATGGACCTGCAGGTCCGCGGGCTCCGCGAGGGGCGCGAAGTCATCGTCGCCACGCCCGGCCGACTCATCGATCACCTCGACCGCGGCACGGCCCGCCTCGACCAGATCGAAGTGCTCGTCCTCGACGAAGCCGACCGCATGCTCGACATGGGGTTCAAGCCCCAGATGGAGCGCATCCTCGACTGCGTGCCGGAGAAGCGTCAGACGATGCTCCTCTCAGCCACGATGGGCGCCGAGGTCGCGTCGTTCGCCCGCGCGTGTCTCGTCGATCCGGTCCGCATCGCGACGATGACGAACGGCACGGTGGCGTCGCGCGCCGAGCAACTCGTCTACTACGTTCGCCAGGAGGGCAAGCTCCCGCTCCTGCAGGCGCTCCTCGCGAAGGACGACAAGACCACGCTCGTCTTCACGCGCACGAAGCACCGCGCCGAGAAGCTCGCGAAGTCGCTGACGAAGCACGGCTTCGCCGTCGCGCGCATCCACGGCGACCGCTCGCAGTCGCAGCGCAACGCCGCGCTCGAGGACTTCCGCTCCGGCGAGGTCCGTGTGCTCGTCGCCACCGACGTCGCCGCGCGCGGACTCGACGTCGAGGAGATCGGCCACGTCGTCTGCTTCGACCTCTCGCTCGTCGCCGAGGACCACGTCCACCGCATCGGTCGCACGGCCCGCGCGTCGGCGAGCGGTTGCGCGTCGAGCTTCTGCTCGCCCGAGGAGTTGAAACTCCTCCACGAGATCGAGAAGTTCACCCGCACGAAGCTCCCGCGCGCGCAGATGCCGGAAGGTCTCCCGGCCCTTCCCGAGCCCGTCGCGCCGCCCGCCGAGGAGCGTCCGGCCGTCCGCGATCCGCGCAACGCGCCGCCGGGACACCGTCCCGCGTCGCGCACCGACACGCCCCGGGGCCCCGCTCCCGGCTCCGGCGCGCGCGGCGGCAGCGG
>JAIOPE010000071.1 GCA_021414065.1 Planctomycetota bacterium | reverse complement strand
CTCGTCGCGCAGCAGCGCGCGGCAGCGTTTGCGCAGTCGGTGGACGGCGGCCTTGACGGCGCCCTCCGTCATGCCGAGCGTCGCCGCCAACTCCGCGTAGGGACGTGCCTCGCCCGGACCGCCGACGTGTGGAAGCAGCGCGTCCACGCGGGCCGTGTCGGCGATGTCGCGATCGTCACGCAGGCGTTCGACGGCTCGGGCGACGAGTGCCAGCGCCCAGCGCCTCTCGAAGAGGTCCTCCGGCGTCCGATCGTCGATCGGCTCCAGCGAGTAGCGGCGCTCGCCATCGTCGATCTCGAACGGCAGGCGCACGAGGTCGCCGCCGCGCTTCTGAGCAGCCGCCTTGTCGCGCTCGTGGGACACATGGCGCTGGAACGCCGTCAGCAGGAAGGTCCGAAAGCGACCGCGCTCCGGGTCCGCGGTCGCGAGTGAGCCGCGGCGCAGGAGGACGAGGAAGAAGCCCTGGACGAGGTCCTGCGCGTCCTCCGGCGACGCCCCGCGGCGACGGGCGAACGCGTACAGCGGGTACCAGTAGGCGCCGCAGAGCGTCTCGAGGGCCTCGCGGGACGAGTCGGCGTCGCCGCGGGTGGCGAGGACGACGGACCAGCGCGTGGTCGCGAAGCGGGGCGAGCCGTGGGGGGTGTACCGTGTCAATCGAGCGTCACTTCGGCGTGCGCGGGGGCTTCGGCGGGGCGGGTCCGCGATCCGGTCCGTCGGGGCGCTGACCGGGGATGGGATTGCCCGGCGGGTTCATTGCCATGGCTGACTTCCGGAGCGGCGCGAGGGCGAACCGCCAGTCGGACGCCGACGCGGCGTGGTTCACGGGCCAGCCGTTCGGGGCCGTCTCGGCGATCGCCGGAGCACGCACGAGCGCGATCGTCACCGCGACCTCATCCGCCCACATCACGACCGTCGCCGTGTCGCCTTGGAGCATCGCGTCCTGGACGCGGTAGTCGGCCACGGTCGTTCCGGGGCCGAAGAACTCGTCCGGCGCGAATGGGAGACCGAGCAGCCCCGCGGCGGCGCGCTGCGTGAACGCATCGTCCCCCATCTGCTCGATCTTCTCGATCTCGGCGAAGTCGTCGGGGATGTACAGGGTGGCGAGCGTCGCGCGATCGGTCACGGGGCGGAGCGCGAGCGTCCTGTCCACGAGCCGACGGATCGCGGCCCGGTCGCGCTCCTGCGACAGCGCGGTGGTGCGTTGCGCCAGCTCCGTCGCGTCGTACGAGCCGTACGAGCCGCGGGCCTGCGCGCCCGAGAACAGCGCGAAGACGGTCACCGGAACGAGGAGCACCGCGCCGACGACGCCGACCCCTGCGAAACCGATTCCGTGAAGCGTCCCGCCGCTGTGTCGAATGCGGCCCCACGCGAACAGCGAACACAGGAGCAGGCCGACGAGCATGGGAACGGTGAACCAGAGCGTCTGCGTGAGGCTGTGTTCGTTCGACACGACGACGAACCACCCCACGACGACGCCGACCGTCATGAGAAGCGCGAGCTTGCTCAGTCGCGACTCCGGGCCGGGCCTCGCGAAGAGCGCGCGCTGCAGCGAGAACGTCCGGTCGGCTGCCGCCGCGACTGCGCCCGCGGCGCGCGTCGCTGCGGGCACCGACGACGGGAGTGTCGGCGGCAACGTTGGCGGTACCGGCGGCGGCCCGCCCGCCTCGTCGATCCGGGTCTTCACGTCCGCGACCCGCTGGAACCGCGCTGATCGCTCCTTCTCGAGCGTACGCAGCACGATCGCGTCGATCCGCGCGTCCACGTCGCTCTTCGCCGACGGCGCCGCGAACCGCCCGATCGGCAACTCGCCGGTCAGCATCTCGTAGAAGACGACGCCGAGGCTGTAGATGTCGGCGCGGTGGTCCACGTCGCCGGGGCGCTCGATCTGCTCGGGCGCCATGTACATCGGCGTGCCCATCGAGTGGCCGGTCTGCGTCAACGACGCGCCCCGCGCGTCTTCGACGAGCTTCGCGAGGCCGAAGTCGGCGATCTTCACGCGGCCGTCTTTCGAGAGCAGCACGTTCTCCGGCTTCACGTCGCGGTGGACCACGCCGTGGTCGTGCGCGTACTGCAGCGCGTCGCAGATCTGCGGCACGATTGCGAGCGCTTCCTTCGGCGCGAGGCGCCGCTCGGCCAGCGCGCTGCGGAGGTTCGTCCCTTCGACGAGTTCCATCGCGAGGTAGCACCAGCCATCCGACGACGTCCCGAAGTCGAACACCTGCACGATCCCGGGATGCTGCAACCGCGCCAGCGCCCGCGCCTCGCGCTCGAACCGCTCCGTGAACCCCGAGGGCCGCGACGGGCCGCCCGGCAGCACCTTCAGCGCAACCTCACGGTCGAGCGCCCGCTGCCGCGCGCGGAAGACGACGCCCATCCCGCCGCGTCCGATCGTCCCGACCACGTCGTAGGCGGGAAAGCGCCGCTGCACCTGGTCGGCCGGAACGTCCGGCGGCGGGGCTGCGCCGGGGTCCGTCGCGAAAGCGAGCGCCATGAGGCAACGCGGGCACGCCCCGCCCGGCGATTCCGGCGGAACGATCGACTGGCAGTTGGGACACGTGCGGGCGTCGGTCATGACACGGGATTCCCGGTCGGCCGGGCGAGGTTACGCGAAACCGCGCGCCGCTGCCTTCGTCGTCACGCTTGGCACCAGTCCGTCGGAGCCACGTCACTTCGCTTCGCGGCGGCGGATCTCCTCTTCGAGTTCCGCGGCGCGGCGGCGGAGCTTCTCGAGCTCGGCCTTCATCGACTCGACGTCCGTTGCGTGCGCGCTGTCGGCGCTGCGACGTTCGTCGAGTGCGCGTTGCAGACCCGCGGCGCGCCCCTCCATCTTCGCGGCCTCATCCAGCAGTCCCGACTCGCGGAGATTCGCGGCGGCCTTGCGAAGTCCGGCGATGCGGCCCGTGACGTCGTCGGGAGAGCCGTCGAGGAGCGGATCGCGCTTCTCGAACTTCTGCTTCTGCGCCTGCGGACCCGGTTCGCCAGCCCGTTCGCCAGCGGACGCGCCGCCGAGCACTTCCTCGCTCTCCCGCCAGAGGCGCCCGCTCTTCTCGGCGAGCTCGCGGGCGTCGGACTCGCGGCCGGCGTCCTTCGCCGCCTTCGCCTGACGCTCGGCCTCGTTCGACTCGGCGCGGAGCTTCAGCGTCTTCTCGATGCGAGAGACCTTCTCCTGGAGGTGATCGGCATCGCGCTCGTTGCCCGCCTCGCGGACAGCGCGGGCCTTCGCTCGCAGCTCGTCGGCCATGCGCGCCAGGTCGGCGTCGTTGCCGGTGAACTTCGCCGAGCCGTCGGGCTTCGGCTTGTCGCCCTTCATCTTGCGGAGAAGCTCCTCGGCTTGGCGCGAAGCGTCAGCCGCTTCGTCGAGGCGCCCTTCGGCTTTCGCCTTCGCGGCGCGCTCCTGCAGTTCAGCGACGCGCTGCTTCAGCGCCTGCCGCTCGGCGTCGCCGGCCTTCGAGGCGGCGGCCTTCTCCTCGATCGCGCGGATCTCCTTGTCCATGCGGTCCGCTTCGTCGGTGCGGCCCGCGGCGCGGAGGTCGGCGGCCTTGCGGCGGTAGGCCTCCAGCTTCTCCGCGTACGGATCGCCGCCACCCTCGCCGCCGCCCAGCGATGCAGACGCTGCGGGTGGCGCGGCGAGGAACATCGGCGCGGCGACGATCGCGGCGAGCAAGCTGCGGGAGAAGCGGAAGGTCATCACGGTTCACCTCCTGAACCGAGGGATGATAGCTTCCCCGAACCTGGACACGGCTCCGGGTTAACGAATTGCGCGGGACAAAAAACTGTCCCGCCTCGGTATGGAGGTCTCGCGGATGATCACCAAGGACGACGTGCTGTTCGAGATGCTGCGGGAGTGCGACGTGTGCGTGCACCTCCACGCGAAGCTCCCCGCCGGGGCGCTCGACTACCGGCCGACGCCGAAGCAGCGGAGCACGCTGGAACTGCTCCGGTACATCAGCTTCTGCGGCACTGCGTTCCTCCGCGCCGCGCTGGACGGGAACTGGGACGCCTACTCGACGCTCGAAGCCGAGTCGAAGACGCTCGCCGCCGAGGACTTCCCGGCAGCGATGGAGCGCCAGAAGGCCGCCATCCGCGCGGTGTTCGCGGAGTTCACCGACGCCGACCTCGCCACGCGCCGCGTGAAGTCGCCCACGGGCGAGGACCTTCCGCTCGGCCGGGCGCTGCTCGACCTGCCGCTCCGTTTCCTCGGCGGCTACCGGATGCAGCTCTTCCTCTACGCGAAGGCGGCCGGCGCAGAGTCGATCGGAACGTCGAACTGCTGGTGGGGAATGGACTGGCCGAAGGAGCCGGCCTCGGCGTGAGTCCGGCAACACGATCCGAACGGCGCCTTCGCGCGAATCGGTCGTTCCATCGGGCCGGGAAGGCCACTAACCTCCCGGACATGACGCTCGTCCGTCCGCACACCTGACTCCCGCAACCAACCGCCGCGCCGTGTGCGCGCGGTGGTGCGGCCGTGGGCCGGACGGGGTGCGACGCGCGAAGAGCGTCTTCCTCCTGACCGGGCCGAACGGTCGCACGGGCCCCGGGTGCCGGCGCCGTTCCACTGCCTAGAGGAGGGTTCATGCTGAATCGCCTGTTCATCGCCGCGTTCACGCTCGTGACCGCGTTCACCGTCGCCGCCTGCGGCGACAAGCCCGCCGCACCCGCCGGAGACGGCGGCCACGGCGCCGCACCGAAGGCGCCGGACGCGCCGAAGGCCCCCGAGGCCCCGAAGGACGACCGCGCCTCGTGGCCGAAGGTCCTCAACGTCTCCGCGATCCCCGACATCAAGAATCGCGACGAGTTCCTGACGACGTACGCGCCGTTCGTCGAGCGCCTGAAGACGAAGCTCGGCATCGACGTGAAGTTCGACCCGGTCACCGAGTACACGGCCACGGTGGACAAGCTCGCGTCGGGCGGTCTCGACCTCGTCTGGTACGGCGGGTACACGTCGGTCCAGGCGGCGCGTGCGTCGAAGGGCAACATGGAGCGCCTGGTCTGCCGCGCGGAGGACCTGAAGTTCAAGTCGGTGTTCGTCGCAGCGCCGGGGTCGGGCATCAAGACGCTCGCCGACCTGAAGGGGAAGACGTTCTCGTTCGGCAGCGAATCGTCCACGTCGGGACACCTCATGCCGCGCTCGTTCCTGCTCGCGGCGGGGATGGACCCGAAGACCGCGCTCGGCAAGGTCAGCTTCTCGGGCGGCCACGACGCCACGGTGAAGGCCGTCGAGGCGGGCACGGTCGAGGCCGGTGCGCTCAACTACCTCGTCTGGGACAAGATGACCGCGGAGAAGAAGTACGACCCCGCGAAGGTCGCCGTGTTCTGGACCACTCCGGAGTACGTGGACTACTGCTGGTGCACGCGCAAGGACCTGCCGGCCGGTCTGCGCAAGGCGATGAAGGACCTCTTCCTCGGCCTCGACGCGAAGAACCCGGAAGACGCCGCGCTGCTCGCGAAGCAGAAGGCCACGAAGTACGTCGAGTGCAACGACGCCATGTGGAAGGGCATCGAGGACGCCGCGAAGTCCGCGGGCATGCTCAAGGACTGATGATCCGGCTCGCCGGAGTCACGCGCACTTTGGGGTCCACGCCTGCTCTCCGCGGCGTGGACCTTCGCGTCGCGTCCGGCGAGCGTGTCGCCGTCGTCGGGCCGAGCGGTGCGGGGAAGACGACGCTCTTCCGCGTCATCAACCTGAGCCTTCGGCCCGACGGCGGCACGTATCAACTCGACGACCGTAACACGAGCGACCTCCGCGGCGCCGACCTGCGCGCCGCTCGCACCCGCATCGCGACGATCCACCAGCAGCACGACGTGGTCGGCCGGATGTCGGTGCTCCGCAACGTGCTCGCGGGGCGACTCGGCGTGTGGGGATGGCGCCACGCCTCGCGCACGTGGATCGCTCCGTCGCAGGCCGACGTCGAAGCCGCTCATTCCGTGTGTGCCCGCGTCGGGATCGCCGACAAGCTCTTCCAGCGCGCGGATCGTCTCTCGGGCGGTCAGCAGCAGCGCGTCGCGATCGCCCGCGCGCTCTTCCAGGACGCGCGCCTCGTGCTCGCCGACGAGCCCGTCGCGTCGGTGGACCCGATGCTCGCGGAGGAGATCGTGGCGCTCCTCGTGCGCTCCGCGACGGAAGACGGCCGCACGCTCCTCGTCAATCTGCACCAGCCCGACCTCGTGCGCCGCCACTTCGCGCGCGTCGTCGGCCTGCGCGACGGGTGCGTTGCGTTCGACCTGCCGACCGAGCGCGTGGACGACGCTCTGCTCGCTGCGTTCTTCACGCGTCGCGAAGCCGACGACGCCTCGGGCGGCGCGCCGCAGCCCGCAGCCGGGCCCGAGTGCCGCCCGCTGGGGTCGTGATGCAGGGGGGCGACCGCACCACGTTCCGCTGGGTTGCGGGCGCGCTGGCCGTCGCGGCCGTCGGTGCGGCGTTCGTCGGCGCCGAGTTCGACGTCGGCCGACTCACGGGAGCGAAGGCGGCACACGGCGGCGGGATGTTCCTGAAGGAGTGCTGGCCCCCGCGGCACGACGCGGAGTTCCTCTCGCTCCTCGCCGGAGCCACGCTCGACACGCTCTCCGTCGCATTCCTCGGCACGCTCCTCGCCGTCGCGATCGGCATCCCGCTCGCTGCGATGAGCAGCAGGAACGTGATCTACGGCGCGAGGTTCGCCGGGGCCGACACACCGCCGGCCGGCACTGCACGCGCCGTGTTCGTCGCATCGCGGACCTTCACTGCCGCGTTCAGAAGCGTCCCCGAAGTCGTCTGGGCGCTCCTCTTCGTGAAGGCTGCGCCGCTCGGCGCGCTCCCGGCGATCCTCGCGATCGGCGTCGCCTACGGAGGCCTCATCGGCAAGGTGTTCTCGGAGCAGATGGAGGACGTCGCGCCGAGCCCGGTCGCCGCACTGGAGGCCGTCGGAGCGGGCCGCGTCCGCACGTTCGCGTGGGGCGTGCTCCCGCAGGCGTTCGGGCCGATGGCGTCGTACGCGGCCTACCGGTTCGAGTGCGCCGTGCGTGCGAGCGTTCTCATGGGATTCGTGGGCGCGAAAGGGCTCGGCTTCGAGTTGCAGGTCTCGTACGGGGACTTCCTCTTCGGTGAGGTGTTCACGGAGACCGCGTTCCTCATCGTGCTCGTGATCCTGATCGAGTGGGCGTCCGACGCCATGCGGAGGCGCATCGCGTGAGCGCCGCGACTCCTGTCGTCCATCGCCCGTTTCCGCGGACCACCGCGTGGGTGGTCGCGGGACTCGCCGCCGCCACCGCGCTCGCCGTCTGGCGCGTGCAACCCGACGTCGCGTCGCTCCTCACGCTCAAGACGCTCACGGCGTTCGGCGACACGTTCGGCCGGCTCTGGCCGCCGCGCACCGACGCCGAGACGCTCGACAACCTCCGCACGGGACTGGCGGAGACGGCGTCGATGTCCGTCGTGGGCACGTTCCTCGGCGCGCTCATCGGCCTTCTGCTCATGCCGTTCTGCGCGGAGACGATCTCCGTGCGCGGCGCACTCGTAGACGAGGAGGGCCGACCGCGGTCGCGCCAGGCGCTCGCCCTCTCGGTCCACAACGCCGCGCGTCTGCTGGCGAACGTGCTGCGCACGGTTCCCTACTTCGTCTGGGCGATGCTCTTCTGGTTCATGGTGGGGCCCGGGGCGTTCGCCGGGGCGCTCGCCATCGCCGTCCACACCGGTGGCGTCATCGCCCGCAACTACGCGCAGGCTCTCGACCAAGTCGATCCGCGGCCGGCGCTCGCGCTGCGTTCGAGCGGCGCGCGGCGGTTCCACGTCTTCCTCTTCGGCATCCTCCCGGCGGCCCGATCGGCGCTCGCGGCGCTGACGCTCTACCGTTGGGAGGTGAACATCCGCGAGTCCACCGTGCTCGGCCTCGTCGGAACCGTGGGCCTCGGCTTCCACATGAAGTACGCGATCGGCATCTTCGACTGGAAGGCCGCGTCCACGCACCTCGTGGCGATCATCGCGCTCGTGCTCGCGGTGGATGCACTGTCGTCGTTCGTCAGGAAGCGACTGGCCTGATCGTCTCGATGTCGAGCCGATAGGCACCCGCGCGGCCGTCCGCGATCATCAGTCCGATCTCCGCGATGCGCCCCGGAACGGGCGCCGGCCACGACGGATCCACCCGCCCGTGCAGGCTGCGCTCGAAGTCCTCCCAGCGCGCGCTCACGTCGATCCACTCGCCGGCCCGCGTGGCGAATGCGCACTTCCACACGCCGACGTCCGAGAGCGGCGGTTGCTTCAGCGTAACGAGGTAGCCGCGCCCATCGCCGCGTACGCGCAGGGCGATGCCGGACGTCCCGGCCGTCGCCGCGGTGTCCACTCCCGCCCGGATCGACGCGAACCCGCCGTGGTTCTCGAGCGAGAGCACGCCCGAGAACGTCGCGAACCCGTCGCCCGGCGAGAACCCACCGTCGGATCGGCCGCCCATCACGACGTCGTAGACGCCTCGCCACGGGGACACGTTCGGAAGCGTGAAGTCGAAGAGAGTGCGTGCGTTCATGTCGAGAGTGCCTCACCGACGAGCGATCCCATCGTCTCGGCGGCCCGTCCGCGCAGCACGACGTCCGCGATGCCGTCGTACAGCGTACGGTCGAGGTTCACGATCACGACCTTCGCGCCGTTCTGCTTCGCCTGCGGGACGAGACGCGCGGCGGGGTTCACGACGAGCGACGATCCCACGACGATCAGGAGGTCGCAAGACTCCGCCTCGTCGAACGCCCGCTCGGTCGGCCCCTGCGGCATCCGCTCGCCGAAGAGGACGACGTCGGGCTTCAGCACGCCGCCGCAGGCCTCGCAACGCGGGTCGGTGTCACCGCCGAGGAGTCGCTCCTGGATGCGGTTCCGGTCATACGACGTCCTGCACGACAGGCACACCGTGCGCGTGCCGTTTCCGTGGATCTCGATCACGTCCCGCGAACCGGCGAGCCCGTGAAGTCCGTCCACGTTCTGGGTGACCACGCACCGCAGCCGCTCCGCCCTTTCCAGGGCGACGAGCGCAAGGTGCGCGTCGTTCGGCTTCGCGGCGGCGACTTGCGGCCAGAACTCGACCGACCATCGCCAGTACGCTTTGCGCGACTCGGGATCTCCGACGAACTGCGGGTACGCGAACACCGCCGGGTCGTACTTCGTCCACGAACCCCCGGGCCCGCGGAAGTCCGGGATCCCCGACTCCGTGGAGATCCCGGCGCCGGTGAGCGCGACGATCCGTCGCGCGTCGCGGACCAGCGCAACGGCGCGGCCGAACTCGGACGACGCCACGCTCACCCCTTCTTGACGACGTTCGGACCCGCGTGGTGATCGCGGAACAGCAGACGTTCGACTGGCTCGCCGCCCACTAGGTGCCGCTCCACGATCTCGGCGACGTCCTCGACCTTCACGCCCGCGTACCAGACGTTCTCGGGGTAGACGCACACCATGGGGCCGTGCCCGCACTGGCCGAGGCACCCGGACTTATTCACGCGCACGGCGACCGGGCCGCACGTCTGCTTCGCCAGATCCTTCATCGCCGCGTGGACCTGCTCCGCGCCCTGCGACGGGCACACGCCGCCCGACATGCACACGAACACGTGCCGCTCGAACGGTCCCGCTCCGGGGGCGAGCACCGGCTTCGTCTGATCGGTCACTTGAGCTTCTCCTGCGCGTTAGCCCGGACAATCCACGAGGGTTCGCGCCTGGCCGAGCCCGCGGGTCGCCCGCTGCGTTGGGACCCTTGCGTGGCTTGACAAAGCCGACGCTGCGGGTCCCGCCTTGCGGCCGACTCCGCGGATCTCGGCCAGGACGGTGCGTCGTGGCGCGAACGTCCCTCGAATCGGCGTGCAGCGCCTGTGTTTCCTACGACGCATGCCGTTCTCACGCGAACCCTCGTGAATTGTCCGGGCTAGGCGCCGCGACTTCGCGGCCGAGGATCTCGCGCGCGATCACGATGCGCTGCACGAGGCTCGTGCCCTCGTAGATACGGAGGCCTTGCGCGTCGCGGAAGTGCCGTTCCACGGGGCGCTCGTTCACGTAGCCGCGCGAGCCGTGCAGCATCACGGCCTCGGCAGACCACCGACACGCGGCCTCGGTCGCGAACAGCTTCGCCATCGAGACCTCACGCGTGCGCTTCTCGTTGCGGACGGCCATCCATGCGGCCTTCCACGTGAGAAGCCGTGCGGCCTCCGTGTCGCAGGCGAGATCCGCGATGCGTTCCTGCACCATCTGGAAGTCGCCGATCCGCTTGCCGAATTGACGCCGCGACCGCGCGAAGTCCGTGACGAGGTCGAGGCACGCCTGCAAGAGGCCGACCGCGCCCGCCGCGACGCCGAGCCGTCCGTGGTCGAGACCGCCCATCGCAACGCCGAAGCCGTCGCCGATCCGCCCGATCACGTCGGCCTCGGTGACACCGACGCCTTCGAAACGCAGGATCGCGTGCTCGGACGCCCGATGTCCGAGTTCCACGCCCGGCATCCGCTCGCGAGCGAGACCCGGAGCGTCGCCGCGCACCAGGAACGCCGTCACGCCCTTGTGCTTCAGCGCGGGATCGACGGTCGCGAAGACGATGAACAGCCCCGCGGAGAGCCCGTTCGTGATCCACACCTTCTCGCCGTGGAGGCGCCACGCACCGGGGCCGTCCGGAACGGCCCGCGTGGCGAGCGCTGCGGCATCGCTCCCGGCGTCGCGCTCCGTCAGCGCGTAGGCGCCGAGAACTTCGCCGCGCGCGAGGCGCGGGAGCCACTCGGCCCGTTGCGCCGCACTCGCCGACGCCGCGAGACATTGCGCGACGAGCGCGAGATGCACCGTGAGGAACCCGCGAACGCTCTGATCGACGCGACCGATCTCCTCGTAGAGCAGCGCCGTCTGCATCGAGTCCCAGCCGAGTCCGCCGTACTCCTTCGCGACCGGCGCGCCGAGCACGCCGTGACGCGCAAGTGCGTCGACGGCTTCACGCGGGAACCGACGATCGGCGTCGGCTGCGCGCGCCACCGGTTCGACAATCTCGACGGCCAGGCGCCGGGCGAGAGCGCGCGCGGCCTCGTCTTCCGGCCGCAGGGAGAATTCCGCCATCGGTCAGCGCCCGCGCCAGACGGGCGGACGCTTGGCCGTCCACGCTGCGTGGAACTCCCGATGGTCCTCGCTCATGAGAAGCAGCGCTTGGCCCATCATCTCGGCGTCCATCGCAGACGTGAAGTCCATGTCCATCTCGCGCTGCAGCATGCGCTTCGTCGTCTGGAGCGCGGCAGCCGGCCCGGCCGCGATCTTGCGCGCGGTCTTCATGACGAGGTCGTTCAGGTCCTCGTCGGCGACGACCTTGTTCGCGAGGCCGATGCGGTGGCATTCGTCGGCGTCGATCGTGTCGCCGAGGAGCAGGATCTCCGACGCGCGCCCCATCCCGACCACGCGCGGCAGCAGCCAGGCCGCGCCCATGTCGGCGCCCGTCAGGCCGACCTTCGTGAAGAGGAACGAGAACCGCGCCGACTTCCCGAGGTACCGCAGGTCCGACGCCAGCGCGATCACCGCGCCCGCACCGGCGGCGACGCCGCGCACCTGGGAGATGACCGGTTGCGGCATCTCGCGCAGGTTCCGAACGAGGTCGCACGTGAGTTTCGTGAAGAGCAGGTGGTCGCGAGCGTCTCGCTGCAGGAGGTCGCCGATGATGAGTTCGACGTCGCCGCCCGCGCAGAACGCCGCACCGGCGCCGCGGACCACGAGCACCTTCAGGTTCGGGTCGCGCGACTCCTCGCGCGTGAGGTGCTCGAAGTCGCGGTACGTGTCGTACGTGAGCGCGTTCAGCTTGTCCGGCCGGTCGAGGGTGACCGTGCCGATGCCGTCCGCGATCTCGAAGCGCAAGTGCTGGTAGTGCATGGAACTCGAGCCTCCTGCGGCGATCCGCCGCACCCGCGGCCAGTCTACACACTCGCGAAGCGCTGCCCGCGGCTGGTCCGCTACCCCCCGTTGATCACGATCGCCTGCCCGTTGATCCCGCGCGCGGCTTCGCCGCAGAGGTTCGCCACCGCATCCGCGACTTCCGTCGGCGAGATGAGCCGCCGTTGCGGGCTCATCGACTCGAGCGAACGGCGGGCGTCGGCCGCGGGGCGGCCCGTGGTCGCCGCGATCGCGTCGATCGAGCGCGCGGTCATCTCGGTGTCCACGTACCCCGGGCACACACAGTTGACGGTCACGCCCTTCGACGCGACTTCGAGCGCCAGCGCCCGCGTCATCCCGAGCAGCGCGTGCTTCGACGCCACGTAGTGCGCGACGTACGGGAACCCCTGCACCGCCGCCGTGCTGCCCACGTTCACCACGCGGCCGAATCCGGCGGCGAGCATCGCCGGGAGACACGCCTGCGTGACGAGGAACGGCCCCGTCACGTTCACGGCCATCGTGGCGTCCCAGTCGTCGCAGGTGATGTCCGCGAACTTCCGCGACTCGGCGATGCCCGCGTTGTTCACGACGAGGAGCGGGTCGCCGATCGCCGCGCGGACGCGGCCCACGGCGGCGCGGACCGACACGGCGTCGGTGACGTCGAGGATCACCGCGACGGCGTGGCCTCCGGCCGCCGCGATCTCTCCCGCGACGGCGTCGAGCTTCGCACGGCTCCGTCCGCAGACGGCGACGGTGTGCCCGTCCTGCGCGAGCCGCAGCGCGACGGCCCGGCCGATCCCCGAGCCGCCGCCCGTCACGAGCGCCGGTCGCGCCGCCGCGTCGTCGTTTCGGGAGCCCTTGCCGTCCGTCATCCGCTACCCTCCGCGCCCCGGGTTCGATGCCGGACGCGACGTCCATGGAACACGTCCGGGGGCGCGGGCGCAAGGCCCGCACAGGAGAGCGATCCGATGGACACGATGCGCGCCGCCGTCGTCCGCCAGCACGGCGGCCTCGACGCGATCTCGATCGAGCGGATGCCCGTGCCGGAGCCGCGGCCCGACGAAGTCCTCGTCCGCGTGAAGGTCGCGGGGCTGAACCACCTCGACCTGTGGGTCCGCCGCGGCGTCCCCGGGCACCCGTTCCCGCTGCCGATGATCCTCGGCTGCGACTTCGCGGGCGTCGTCGAGCGCGTCGGTTCGGCCGTGCGGAACGCGAAGGCCGGCGACGAGGTCTGCGTCGCGCCGGGGTTCTCGTGCGGGACCTGCGCGCAGTGCCTCGCGGGCGCCGACAACCTCTGCAAGGGCTACGGCATCTTCGGCGAGATGCGCGACGGCGGGTGCGCCGAGTTCCAGGTCGTCCCGGCCGCGAACCTGCTGCCGAAGCCCGCGGAGATGACGTGGGAGCAAGCCGCGGCGTGGCCGCTGGCGTTCCTCACCGCGTGGCACATGCTCGTCGTACGCGCGGCGCTTCGCCCCGGCGAGACCGTGCTCGTCCACGCCGCGGGAAGCGGCGTCGGGTCGGCGGCGATCCAGATCGCGAAGATCCTCGGCGCGCGCGTGATCGCCACGGCGAGCACTGAGGCGAAGTGCGAGCGCGGCCGGGCGCTCGGCGCCGACGACGTCATCCAGCACACGAAGGAGGACTGGGTCCAGGCGGTCAAGCGCCTCACGCAGAAGCGCGGCGTGGACGTCGTCTTCGAGCACACGGGCCAGGCCACGTGGGAAGGCAGCGTGAAGTCGCTCGTGTGGGGCGGCCGCCTCGTCACCTGCGGCGCGACCGCGGGCTTCGACGCAAAGTTCGACCTGCGCGTGCTCTTCTTCAAACAGCTCAGTTTCCTCGGCTCGACGATGGGCAGTCGCGCGGAGCTCTGGACGATCCTCGACCTCATCCGCGCCGGGAAACTCCGCCCCGTGGTGGACCGCGTCCTCCCCCTCGACGACATTCGCGAGGCGCACCGGGTGATGGAAGGCCGCGAGGCGTTCGGGAAGGTCGTCGTCGTCCCGTGATGCCCTGATCAGGCGTCGGCCTCGCGGCCGCGCCACGCGCTGACGATCCGCACGAGCATGCCGAGACGCCGCCCCGCGCGGCCGTCCGGAAGGTCCATCGGCGGCGCATCCGCCGCGGGGCTCACGCTCTCGGCGAACGCGTCGATCGTGCCGACCTTCCGGTGCGTCAGGCGTCGCGCGACGGCGCGGAGGTCGAGCCGCTCCTGCGGCAGCGCGCCGCGGGCACGGGCTTCGTAGAGCTCGGGGCTGTGGCCGCCCCAGGAGCAGATGACGTCGGTCGGCCGCGACCACGCGGCGAACCGTGCAAGCAACTCGGCGCGCGGCACCCCGGCCATGATCCGGTCCGCGTCGAGCTCCGTGTGGACCGACGTCCGCGGCGCGAGTTCGCCGTCGGGGCGGGCCACGACGTCGAAGGTCTCACCCGTCGCGACGCGGCGAGCGACCCAGTGGAGGAGTTCGTCGCGCGCGCCGTCCGGGAACGCCGACGCGGGCCACGCGTTCGCTTCCCCTGCGACGCAGACGAGGTCGTTCCAGCGTTCCGCGATCATCTCCAAGCCGGGCGCGCGCTGCCCGTGGAACCGAGGATGCCGCACACGCGCGACGTGCTGCCCGCCCTGCTTCGTCAGGTGCGCGTCGATCATCTTGTGCATCGGTTCGAGCATCGCGCGGAACCGCTCCGCGTTGCCCTCCAACGCGCCGAGGACGTGCATGAGCGCCTCGATCGTCGAGACATACTCCTCGCGCGGCTCGCGGCGGATGCGGTAGTGCGTCGGCTCCGGCGTGCGGAAGGCGTAGCGAGGCAGCGACGCGAGGCCCGGGTTCTCCCGCACGATCACCTTCGCCTGCGACCACGTGCCATCCACGACGATGAGCGTGACGGGTCCCGTCGGCGGGTCCGTGAGGATGTCGCGGGCGCCGGGCCCCGGATAGAGCAGGATCGGCGGGCGCGCGGGGTCGGAGACGGCGTCGCGCAGCGCGGGCGTTCCGTCCCAACGCACACCCACGTGCATCGTCGCGCCAGGCAGACAGAGCGTGGCCATCCGCGCCGTGCCGATCGGCATGTCCTTCTCGCGCGGGTGCTGCAGGATGACGACCCGCGTGACGGTGTCGATCGTCGTCAGCGCCGCGCAGTAGCACACCGACGTCGGACGCCGACAGCGCGCACACTCGTCGCGCTTCACGGCGGGCGTCTCGATGTACTTCAGCGGGCGGCGAGGCAGGGCCATCGGCGGAGTGTCCGCGCGCGGGGCGGCCGACGCTCGGCATTCCCCGACCCCGCCGACCGCAGGTAGCATCGCGGGGATGACCTACAAGAACCTGCTCGTGGCCGTGGACGGCGGCATCGCGGCCATCGTGCTGAACCGCCCCGACGTGCGCAACGCCATCGACAAGGCGATGATCGACGACCTGCACGCCGCGCTCGACGCCCTCGCGGCCCGCGACGACGTGAACGTGCTCGTCCTCTCCGGCGCCGGAGGCAAGGCGTTCGCGGCGGGCGCCGACATCGCGCAGCTCCGCGAGCGCAAGAGCCGCGAGGCGCTCCTCGCGATCAACGCGCGGCTGTTCCAGAAGCTCGAGGAGTTCCCCGTCCCGACGATCGCCGCGATCACGGGCTACTGCCTCGGCGGCGGGTGCGAACTCGCGATGGCGTGCGACATCCGCATCGCGGGGCGGTCGTCGAGGTTCGGGCAGCCGGAAGTCGCGCTCGGGATCATCCCCGCGGCCGGCGGAACGCAGCGGCTGCCCCGTCTCGTCGGCCTCGGCCGCGCCAAGGAGATCATCTTCACCGGCCGCATGGTGGATGCCGACGAAGCGGGTCGCATCGGGCTCGTGAACCACGTCGTGGACGACGAGCTCGTCATGGAGCGGGCGCAGGAGATGGCGCGTCAGATCGCGGCCCAGGGCCGGATGGCGCTGCGACTCGCGAAGGTCGCGATGAACGCGTCGTCGCGCACGGGGCAAGACACCGGCTTCCTTGTCGAGCAGATCTCACAGGCCGTGTTGTTCGACAGCGCGGACAAGCACGAGCGCATGACTGCATTCCTCGAGAAACGGACGAAGAAGGCGTGAGCCGTCCGCTGTTCCGACCGCTCGGCGCGAGCGACGGTTCCGGACGCCCGGGGCTGGTCGTCACCGTCGCGCTGATCGGCGGGTTCGTCGCGGCGTTCGCAGGGTGCGGCGGTTGCTCGCCCGGCACCGAGCCGCCGGTGGGTCCCGGCCCGACCGCGACGCCGACCGGCGAACCGCGCAAGTACGGTTTCTACTACAGCGGCCAGGACGACGATCTCCCGTGGAACCGTGCGGTGTACGTCTCTGAGTTGCTGGGCGGAAAGCGCTCGAAGCCGACGACTGTCACATGGTTCGCTCGAGAAGAGCCCGTCCTGCTCGCGGCCCGCCCGGGGACGCAGTGGATCGCCCACGCGGAAGAGGAACCGACCCCAGCGATCCTGAGCATCCTGTGGGACGTCCACGCGGAGGGCACCTACGGCGCCGATGATGCGATCATCATCGACCTGCCGCCGAGGGCCCGCCTGCGTCTCACCGGGAACGAGCAGACCGATTCCGGTGCGGACACCGTGACCGTCGCAGACGAGAAGACCGGCGCCCGGATGGCCGCGATCCGCGACACCATACGCGGTCAGCGCTTCGCCGTGTGGGACCAGAACGCGGCACCCGAGTCGGACAGTTGGCGCGTGTCGCAGGAGATCGCTCCGCCGCGGCCGTGGGTGCTGAAGGAGTTGCGTCCCGGCGCGACGTTCGCCGTGGCGGCGCGCGCCGACGGCAGGTGCTGGATCGCGATGCGCGCCACGTTGACGGCGGGCGAGGACGTCGTCCTCGACGTCGCTGCGCAACCGCGGGGCGGCGCCACGGTCGTCTGCGACAATCCGCGCACGGAGTTGCTCCTGAACGGCGACCTTCCCGTGCCGCCGCTGCGCTTGAATAGGGACTTCTACCGGGCCCGCTGGGCGGGCGTTCCGGAAGGCCGGCACGCACTGCGGTACGCGAACGGGAAGGTCGTGCCCGTCGTCGTTGACGCTGCGGCCGCCGCCGCACCACCGATGGGCACGGACGCCGTCGAGATCACGCTGCCGCGGGACCCGAGGTAAGTGGTCCTCGCGGAGCCGGCGCGCTGCGAAGCGCCCGGCCCCGCGGGGTGTCAGCTCTTCGGACGCTCGAGCTTCTCGACCCGGTCCAGCACCTTGCGGTGGTCCTCGCGCAGTCGGTCGAGCTCCTCACGGAGCTTGCGCACGTCGTCGCCACGGTCTTGTCCCGACGCGATGAACGCCGCCGCCAACTTCGCCGCCCGCTTGACCCTGCCGTCAAGATCGCGAGCCGCCTGCTCGTGCAGCGTACCGAGCGACTTCGGATCACGGCGCTCGGTCAGCGCAGCGATCGCCGACATCTGGAGACGCAGGTAGCCGCCGCGAACGAACTCCTCCAGCTTCTCGCGGATCAGGTCCTTGTCGGACGCCTTGTCGCGACCGAGCTTGCCGAGAGCCACCGCTGCGGACGCGCGCAGCACGTCGGGGCGGTCCGGCGAGAGCTCTCCGATGAGCACCGGGATCGCGTCGTCCGCGCCGAGCTCGCCGAGTCCGGCAGCCGCGCCGCGACGGGCCATGTCGTTCCACGACGAGCGTGAGAGCTGCGACACGAGCTTGTCGTGCGCCGTCGAGTGACGCGTGCGTCCCAGGGCGACGCCGGCCTCGAGCAGCGTCGAGGGCGAACGCTCGCCGTCGTGCAGCATCTCCACGAGCGCCGCCGCCGCGGTGCCGTCGTGACGGAACGAGCCGAGGCTCCCCGCGACCGCCGCTCGCACCTTCGAGTCGTTGTCGGCGCGATGGCCGATCAGGTGGTCGCGTGCGGCTGTGCTCTTGACGGCGCCGAGGGCGCGCGCCGCTTCGGCGCGCACGAACCACAGCTTGTCGGAGACGAGCGCCTTGCCGAGCGCGTCCACCGCAGCGGGTGTTGCGCTCTCGCCGAGCGCGCGGGCCGCGCGGACGCGCGTCGCCGCGTCGGAGTCGCCGGCGATGCACGCCGCCCACTGCTCGTCGCTCTGCGCGAACTTGCCGGAGTGGAGCAGGTGGGCGCCCGGGTCGAACGCCACCCACTTGACCTTCGACTTCTCGCCGCCGGGCAGCTCGATGACGAAGTTGTGTACCGCGTCCGTGATCTCGAGCTTCCGCGTGACCGAACCGGCCTCGGTCTCGACGCGCACCTCCACGCCGAAGCGGAACAGCGGCGTCATCTCGTCCACCTTCTGCGTCTGGCGGACCTTCAGGATGAGCGAGCTCTTCTCTTGGCTCCACGAGACGTCGAGATCGGGGTGCCCACCGTGGAAGACCCACTCGTCGAAGAACCACTCGAGGTTCCGGCCGGTCGTGTCTTCGATCGCGCGGCGCAGGTCGTCGGTGACCACGCTGCCCTTCTGGTGACGCTGCAGGTAGTGCGCGATCGACGCCCAGAACAGGTCCTCGCCGAGCTCCTGCGACAGCATGTGCAGCACGCAGGCGCCCTTCTGGTAGAGGTGCCCGTCGAACACCTCGATCGGGTCGTGCCAGGTGCGGCAGACGATCGGGCGGCGGTAGCGGCGCGCGTCCTCGTCCTGGTACGAGCTCTGCTCGCCCATGCGGTAGTAGTTCTCTTCGTCGGCGCCGCAGGATGCGCGCTTCCAGACGGTCTCCATGAACGTGGCGAAGCCCTCGTTCAGCCAGCCCTGCGACCAGTCGCGGCACGTGACGAGATCACCGAACCACTGGTGTCCGAGCTCGTGCGCGACGAGACCGTCCATCCAGACCTCGGACTCGGAGTCGCGGTCCACGATGCAGGTGTCGGTGAGCGTCGTGGCCGACGTGTTCTCCATGCCGCCGAAGATGAAGTCCTGCACGAAGATCTGGGCGTACTGCGCGTAGGGGTACGCGAAGCCGGTCTTCTCGCTGAAGAGGGAGAGCATCTTCGGAGTGCGTTCGAGCGTGCGCTTCACGTCGGCCATGCGGCCCTTCGGCGACCAGTACGTGACCGGCACGCCCTTCCACTTCGTCTCGAAGATCTCGAAGTCGCCGACCACGAGCGTGACGAGGTACGCGACGTGGGGGAACTCGAGCTTCCAGTGCCACTTCGAAGTGCCCGCCTTCGCGTCGTCCTTCTGCCAGAGCAGCGCCCCGTTGCTCAGCGCCTTCATGCCGAGCGGGACAGTCGCGATGACCTCCGTGGTCTGCTTCTCGTTCGGGAAGTCGAAGCAGGGGAACCAGAAGCGCGAGTCCTCGTCCTGCCCCTGCGTCCACACCATGATCTGCCTCGACGGGCGGTGCTCGTCGGGTCCGGTGAAGTAGATGCCGCGGCGCGGGGAGCCGGAGTACTCGATCGCGACGTCGAACGACTTGCCCTTCTTCGCGGGAGCGGGGAGCGTGATCCGGAGCTTGCCCGCGTCGATGGCGAACGCGCACGCCTTCTTCGCCGACGTGACGCGCGCGACCGTCAGCTCCTGACAGTCGAACTCGAGCGTCGTCAGACCGTCGAGGAACGGCCGCACAGTGTGCGTCACGGTTCCCTCGATGCGCTTCGTGTCCGGAAGGACGCGGATTTCGAGCTTCACGTGCTCGACGTCCACCTTGCGGTCGCGGGACCACTGCGTCGGGGCGCCGGGCGACTGGAAGGGTTTCCACCCGCTCGCGGCGAGCAGGGCCGACTGGCCGAGTTCCGCACAACGCCGGCATCCGAACTGGCTCATGTGACCGTGCATCGATGTCTGCTCCTTCAGCTCTCGAGGAAACGCGAGAAGAACTCGCGGTACGCGGGCGGCACTTCCATCGGCGTGAACGTCCGCATGTCCACGCACGCAGTCGTGATCCGGCCCTCGGCGAACTCCGCGCCGTCGGCTGGTCGCGTCACACGATATCGCAAGGTGACACTCTTGCCGCCGATGCGCACGCACGAGACGCGAATGTGCGGACGATCTCCGTAGCGGACCGGCATCCGGTAGTCGGCCTCGGTGTGGACCGCGGGGAACCCCACGTGGTCCACGCCAATGACGTCGGGGTAGTTCTTCCCGAACTCGCGCTCGAACAACTCCTCCATCGCCACGTGGAAGAAGTGGAAGAAACGCGGGTAGTAGACGATCCCGGCGTTGTCCACGTCGGCGAACCGAACGCGCAGGTCGGTGACGAAGACCCCGCCGCTCATGCGGGCGCTCCGGCTCCCGGCGGCGCGGTGGGCGAACGGAACGTGATGACGACCTGCTGGATGTCCACCCGCGTGCCCTCGGTGGCGCGGACGTCGTCCACGACCACGTCGCGCGGAGCCGTCACCGAGAACTCCATCTTCATGGCCTCGACGACGAACAGCGTGGCCCCGGCCTTCACGGCGTCGCCCGGAGCAACGAGTACGCGCCGCACGACGCCCGTCATGGGCGAAGCGGCGAACGGGTCGCCCTGGTCTGCGCCGGCGACGTCTCCGCCGGGTCGCGGCGTGACGGCCTGGAACCGGTGGGCGCGCCCGTTGATCCAGATGTGTACCTGGTCGCCGACGCGCAGCACGATCGCCCGCGAGCGGACGCCGTCGAGCACCACGGCGATCTCGGACCCGCCTTCGAGCCGACGGAGCAGACGCGCGTCGAACGAGCGCGCATCGCCGTCGATGTGTCCGCGGATGGCGCCGTCGTGGATCTGCAGGTCCACGTCGTGGACCACCGGAGCGGGCCCCGCGACGGTCTTGTAGTGACGGCGAATCGGGCGGTTCACGGGGTGTCTCCCGAGACGCGCCACGGCCCCAGCGTGTCCCAGGGCGAGGGAACATCCGCGTCGTCGGCGCCTGCGCGCCGCGCCACAGGGGCGGACGCGACGCCGCCGAGCATCTCGCCGGCCGCCGCAGCCAGGAGTGCGTCGGCGGGCGCCGCGCCCTCGGGCTTCCACCCGGAGAGGTGATCGGCGATGAACGATGTGGAGAGCTCCCCGGAGCGGAACTTCGGATGCGAGAGAATGGCGCTCAGGTACTCGATGTTGGTCGCAGGTCCGAGCAGGACGAAGTCGCGCAGAGCCAGGAGCGCCCGGCCGATGGCTGCGTCGCGCGTGGCGGCGTGGACGATCAGCTTCGCGACGAGCGAGTCGTAGTGCGTCGGGATCTCGTACCCCGCGCGCACGCCGCAGTCCACGCGGATGCCCGGCCCGGTCGGCAGTTCCAGATGGAGAATGCGGCCCGCCTGCGGCGCGAAGTGCATCGCCGGGTCCTCGGCGCACACGCGCATCTCGATGGCGTGGCCACGGGGATTCCAGATCCGCGCGAGTTCCTCGAGGCACTCGCCGCGCGCAGCACGCATCTGCGCGCGGGCGAGATCGAGTCCGAGCACCAGTTCCGTCACCGGGTGCTCGACCTGCAGACGCGTGTTCACCTCGAGGAAGTAGAACTCCCCCGAAGGAGCCAGCAGGAACTCGACGGTCCCCGCGCCCACGTATCCGACCGCCTGCGCGAGCGACGACGCCGCCTCGCCCATGCGCATCCGCAGCTCGGGCGAAACGGCCGGGCTCGGACTCTCCTCGATCACCTTCTGATGACGTCGCTGCACGCTGCATTCGCGCTCGCCGAGCGCGAACACGTTCCCGTGCATGTCGCCGAGGATCTGCACTTCGACGTGCCGTGAGGGCTCGATGTACTTCTCGAGGAACACGCGCCCCGACCCGAACGACGCCGCCGCCTCGCGCGACGCGCTCTCCAGCGCCTCGACGAGACCAGAGGCCTGCCGCACGACCCGCATGCCGCGCCCGCCGCCGCCGGCAGCGGCCTTCACCAGCACGGGCCAGCCGATCTGCTCCGCGGCCTTCGTGACGGCGTCGGTGTCGCCGACGTCACCCTCGAAGCTCGGACTCGTCGGCACACCCGCGCGCCGCGCCGTCTCCTTCGCGCGCACCTTGTCGCCGAGGCCGTCGATGACCCAAGGCGCAGGACCGATCCACACGAGTCCGGCGTCGATCACTTTCTGTGCGAACTCGGCGCGCTCCGAGAAGAAGCCGTAGCCCGGGTGGATCGCGTCGGCGCCCGTGAGCTTCGCCGCTTCGAGGATGCGGTCGGCGTTCAGGTAGCTCTCCGCCGCCGGGCCTTCGCCAAGGACGACGCAACGGTCCGCGGCGAGCGCGTGCGGCGCGTGACGATCCGGCTCGCTCGCGACGGCGACCGTCCCGAGTCCCATCTCGCGGCAGGCGCGGATCAGCCGCACGGCGATCTCGCCACGGTTCGCGATCAGCACGGTCTTGAACGGGCGGTAGAGCTCACTCAGCGGTCGGCGGCGCGGCGCGGCGGTCATTCGGCCCACCTCGGCTTGCGCTTCTCGAGGAAGGCGCGCATGCCTTCCTGACCCTCGGGCGACACCCGCGCCTCGGCGATCCGCGCCGCGGTGAAGTCCTTCAGGACGTCGAGTCCGTCCTCCGTCGTCGCGGCGATCGTCATCGCGCCCGCGACCGCTTCGACCATGTCCTTGCAGGCCGCGACGGCTTCCGGCCCGCACTGAAGGACCTCGAACGCGAAGCGCATGACGGCCGATTCGAGCTCGGCCTCCGCGACGACCGCGTGGACCAGGCCGATCCGCAGCGCCTCGTGAGCGGCCATCCGGGAACCCGTCACGAACCAGCGCCGCGCGTGCCCTGGGCCGATCTTCGCGATCACGTACGGCGAGATCACCGCGGGCAGGATGCCGAGACGCGCTTCGGTGTAGCCGATCTGCGCCGTGTCGGACGCGACCGCGATGTCGGCCACGGCCACGAGGCCCGCGCCCCCGCCGAGGGCCGCGCCGTGGACCTTCGCGATGACGGCCTGCGGCGCCCGCGAGATGCGGTCGAACATGTCGGCCATGCGCCGGGCCGAGACCGCGTTCTGCTCGAGCGTGGCCGTGGCCTGGCTCTTCATCCACTCGAGGTCGGCGCCCGCGCAGAACGCCTTGCCCTCGCCTTCGAGCACGATCACGCGAACCGCGTGGTCGGCGGAGAGACGCGCGAACGCCGCGTCGATCCCGTCGATGAGCGCCTCGTCGAACGCGTTGCGCTTCTCGGGCCGCGAGAGGACGACGCGCGCGACGGCGCCTTCGACGCGCACGACCACACTCGGGGTGGGGATTTCGACCATGCCGTCAGTCTCCCGAGGGACGAGCGGGCGAAGACCCGCGGAGGTGGACAGGTGCGTGTCGCTTCATGGTCGGTGGCCCAGCGGCGAGGTCGCCGACGTGGGAACCGCCGACGCTATCCGAGAGGGCGCCGCTGCCCGAATCCGCCCCGGGGGCGGGCTGACGGGGACGTCTTTCCTCAGGCGACTTTGTGGAGCGCCGCGGCCGCCGCCGCGACCACGATCACGGCGACGACGAAGCGGCCGAGCCACGGATGCGCCGGGGACTGCGCCGCGGGCGCGTCGGCACTCCGTCCGGCCGCGTCGATCGCCAGGACGGAGAACCAGGCGAACCCGAGCAGTCCGAGCCACGGCTCCATCGCGAGCGTGCCGACGGCAACGCAGGCGAGACCCGCGAGGACTCTCTGCGCCGCCGCAGACGTCCGGAGGCTCCGCGGCATCAGCGCGGCGTAGAGCAGCACGGCAGCGCAGAGCGCGACGCCGACGCGCACCGCGGTGACCGGCCGGCCAATCGGCAGGATGCTCATCGTGCACGCGGGCACGACAACCGCCGCGAGTGCCACGAACTGAGCAGGAACCGAATGGGCGAACGCCGGAACGAGGCGCTTGCCCCACCGCACACGGAAGAGGAGCGCGCGTTCGACGGCGAACATCGCCGCGAGCCCTGGCACGCCCAGCGCGAGGACCGGGCTCCCGAGGGAGAGCGCGACGAACGGGTGGAAGATCGCGTCGTGCAGCACGTAGACGAGCAGCGGTTCGGCGAACGCGCGCGCGATCCTCGAGAACTCACGCCCCTCCGCCACGCTGGGGTTCTGCCACGAGAACGGCTGCGACGGCCGCAGGCCGGAGACCGGTCCCTTCCACGGGATCAGCATGGGCACGCGTGCGCGGAAGTCGTCGAGTGCAGGCCCGAACAGCCCGCGCAACGTGGCCTCTTCGCGGCGGATCGTCGCCCTGTGCGTGAGGAACCAGATCACGAAGTACGGCACCGTCAGCCACGGCTGGTTCGCGGTCACGCAGATGCCGAGATCGATGAGGCCCGCGCCGAAGTAGAACGGATTCCGAACCCAGCGGTACGGCCCGCTCGTCGTCACTTCGCGGTTGATGCGAAGGCATCCGCGCGCCCAGAGATGGATCGCGCACCCGACCGCCACGATCCCCCAGCCGACGAGCAGGCACATCGGCGTCGGTCGCGCGACGATCACCGCGATCGCGATGAGCCCGGAGCGGAGCACGCCGCGGTGGAACCACTCGCGCTTCTTCCCGGGCGCGGGTGGGGCGGCTCCGGCTTCGGCTGGCGGGGCTTCGTTCACGCGGTCTCCGGTCGGATGCGGGAGAGCCTACACCAACGACACACGGAGTCCCGCGGCCTCGACGGCGGCCGCGCCGGATCCGTCCGGAATGCCAGTCCGCGTGCGGGGCCGCTCCTTCAGGGCCCTGTCGATGGAGAGCGCAGCGCCGAGCACGAGGATGCGCGTCGGGTCGTCGGGCGCCGTCAGCACGCAACCGTCCGCGCATGCCCCGGCGGGCACCGCCCGTCCTACTCCGCGACGGCCTCGCGGAGGTGCCGCATCTCGTCGTCCACCGCGGCGTCGTCGGCGACCGTGTCGCGGATCTCGGCGCGGAGGTTCTCGCGATACCGCACGCGGAGCCGGTGGACGGCCACCTTCACTGCGCCCTCGGTCGTGCCGAGACGCTCGGCGAGTTCTGCGTACGGCCGCGCGTCGCCCGGGCCACCGATGAACGGGACGAGCGCCGCGAACGTCCGGGGGTCGCCGGTGCTCGCCCACGCATCGCAGGTGCGGCGGAGCGCCCGCGCCAGCAGCGTGAGCGCCCAGCGACGTTCGAACGCGCGGTCGGGCTCCCGTTCGGCCGGCCCCTCGGCCTGGAACCGCGACTCGCCGTCGTCGAAGTCGAGCGAGAGCGCGGTCCGTCCGCCCCCGCGCTTCGCCGCGACGTCGCGCTCGTGTTCCTTCGCGTCGAAACGGCGGAACGCGGTGAGCAGGAACGACCGGAACCGACCGCGCGCGGGGTCGGCGTCTCCGACCCATCCCTTCTCGAGCAGCGCGGCGAAGAAGCCCTGGACCACGTCCTCGGCGCGATGACGGCTCGCTCCGCGGCGCCGCGCGTCGGCGTACAGCGGGAACCAGTACGCGGCGCAGAGCGTCTCGAGCGCCGGCCGCGCGCGGCCCGGGTCGCCGGCCCCCGCCGCGAGGACGACCGACCAGCGGGTGGTCGCGAACGTCGCCGGTCCCGACGCGTCGTTCATTTCCGCCGGACCGTGACGGGCTCGTCGGTGAACCGCCACACGCTCTCCGCGAACCGCAGGTGCACGACGAGCCGGCGCGTGTCCGACGTCGCGGTGAGTGTCGCCGTGCGTGCGGCGTCGTCCACCGTGATCGACCAGCCGTGGAAGGCCGCGAGCGGCTCGCCGATGGCCGCCTCCGACATGAACGGCAGGCCCCGTTCGCCGCGCGCGGCCGCCTCGGCCCCCTCGCGGTCCCAGTCGGCCACGACCCGCGGCCACGACTCCCGGACGTACCAGCGGTGCACGTCCGACGGCGACACGTGCGGGTGGACGCCCTGCAGGGCCACCCAGAGATCCTGCATCTGCTGCCGCGTGTCCACGGGCGACGTCAGCGACTCCGGGACGTTCCGGGCGGCCTCCGGACCTGCGTCGGGCGTACCGACGGCGCGCACGTCCCAGCCCGACGCCGCCGCGGCGCTCTGCGCGCGGGCCGGGAGGAAGAGCATGACCGGCACCGCGAGACACGGCGCCGCCAGGGGCAGGAGCGCCCCCGCGATCGCGAAGCCGCGGCCGCGCAGCGCGCCGCGGGATCGTCCGATCCGCACCCATGCGACGACCGACGCCGCCCATCCGGCGAGCGTGAGGCCGCTCGCGAGCAGCGCCATCTCCGGGATTCCGACGCCGGTCCCGGCGGCGCGCGCGGCGGCCGCGACGGCGATGCCGGTCGCGGGCCCTGCGAGCACCAGCGCGAGCCCCCACACCGCGAGGCGGCAGAGACGAGCCGTGTGCTGCGGCGCCGCGGTCGCAGCGACAGGCCCCGCAGCGATCGTCCCGACCTCGGTCTTCACGTCCGCCGCATGCTGCCACCGGCGGTCCGGTGACTTCTCAAGCGACCGCAGCACGACCTCGTCGAACCGCACGTCCACCTGCACGCGCTTCGACGGCGCGTCGAAACGACCGAGCGGGAGCTCGCCGGTGAGCATCTCGTAGAAGACGACGCCGAGACTGTAGATGTCGGCACGGTGGTCCACCGCGCCGGGCCGCTCGACCTGCTCGGGCGCCATGTAGTGCGGCGTGCCCATCACGTTCCCGGTCACGGTGAGGCCGCGCGCGGCGGCGTCCGACGTGTCGCCGGGCGCGGACGCGATCTTCGCCAGACCGAAGTCCGCGACCTTGAGGCGCCCGTCGCGGGCGATCAGCACGTTCTCGGGCTTGATGTCGCGGTGGACGACGCCGTGGTCATGCGCGTACTGCAACGCATCGCAGATCTGCGGGACCATCCGCAGCGCGTCGCGCGGGCCGATGACGCCCTCGCGCATCGCATGGCGCATGTTCACGCCGTCCACGTACTCCATGACGAGGAAGTACGTCCCGTCGCGGTCTCCGAACTCGTGCACGCCGACGATGTTCGGGTGCGTGAGCCGCGCCAGGGCACGGGCCTCGCGCTGGAACCGCTCCGCGAACCCAGGCTGCCCCGCGACCGCCGTCGGCAGGACCTTCAGCGCGACGACGCGGTCGAGCCCCCGATGACGCGCCTTCCAGACGACTCCCATGCCGCCGCGCCCGAGGAGCCCGAGGATCTCGTAGTCCGGGAACCTCGCGGCGACGGCGGCCGCGGAGGGAACGTCGGCCGCCGTTCCGCCGGTCGGAGAGCCGGCCCCGAGCAGACATCCGGGGCAGACGCGGCTGCCGTCCACCGACGGGGCGTCGGACGCGATCGGCGCGCCGCAGCTCGGGCACAGCGAGGCGGGGGGCAGCGGGGATGCCGGGGTCGGGTCGGTCATGGCGTTCGTCTCCGGGGAACGGGTGGTCACCCATCGGTTCCGGAGGCGCGCGAGGAGGTTACACGGACCGCCTCCGAATGCGCCTTGACATGCGCCGCACATGCCTGCATGCTCCGTGCATGTCCAAGATGCTGCAGGTCCGCAACGTCCCCGAGAAACTCCATCGGCGGCTGAAGGAACGCGCCGCGCGTCGCGGCATGACGCTTTCGGCGTACGTGCTCGAGGAGTTGGAGTCCATCGCCGACGAGCTTCCCATGGACGAGTGGGTCGAGTCCGTGCGCGAGTTGCCGCCGGTGCGACTGAAATCCTCCGTGGCGGAACTCGTCCGGAAGGACCGAGACTCGCATTGATCGTCGTCGACGCTTCCGCCGTCATCGAGTTCCTGCTGCAGACGGACGCGGCGGCGCCGATCGCCGAGCGCCTGCTGCAAGAGGGGCGCCGCGTACACGCGCCGCAGTTGATGGACCTCGAGGTGCTCCAAGCGTTCCGGCGACTCGTGCTCGCTCGCGAGGTCACCCAGGATCGCGCCGGGGCAGCCGTCGCCCGGCTCATCACCTGCGGAATCCGCCGGTGGCCGCACCGATCGCTTCGTACACGCGTTTGGGAACTGCGGCACAACCTGACCGCCTACGACGCCACGTACGTAGCGCTCGCGGAACGTCTCGGCTGCACGGTCCTCACGCGCGACGCCAAACTCGCCCGCGCGCCGGGTCTGAAGAGACGCGTCGAGCTGATCTGATCGGGCCCGATCAGTACGCCCGCACGGCGTACGCCCGCCACTCCGCGTCGATCGCCTCGACCGACGTGCCGAAGAGGCGCTGCAGGACGTCTTCCTGCTTCTCCTTGCCGTTCTCCTTCCAGTCCTTCATCTCCTTCAGGAACGCGACGAACGTGTCGTGCTTCGCGTCCATCATCCAGGAGATCACGCCCCACGCCTTCACGCTCGAGGGCAGGTCGAGCGTGGCGAGCGGCGTGTTCAGGATCTTGCGCAGTTCCACGTCGGACTTCTTCACGACGATGTTCTTCAGGAACGGCTTCCAGCGCTCCGACACGGTCCAGTCCTTCTCGCCGCCGACGGCGGGGCCCTGCGCGTAGCCGCCGTCCTCCTTCGCCACGCAGTGCGTGCGCGTCGTCTCCTGGATCTTCACCGTGTAGTAGTAGGCGAGCCCCTCGTCGATCCACGCGGTCTTCGGCGCGCGCCAGATCACGTAGTTCAGGATGTGGGCCGCGTGGTGGAGCAGCGGGTCGCGCGTGTCCACGTGCTCGGCGGTCTCGACGCGGAGCGTTCCCGTCCGCAGGTCGGCGAGGTTCCGGTAGGTGTTCGACTCCTTCAGCCACTTCTTGTCCTTGAAGCCCGAGACGCCGTCCACCCACTTGTCCCACGTCTCCTTCTTGGAGACGACGCAGAGTTCCAGCACGCGCCCGCCGAACACGTCTTCCGTCGGGTCGCGTCCGATGTCGGCCATGTAGTACGCGTACATCGTCTCGAGGCCCTTCACGGCGTCCACGAGCGCGTCCTTCGTGCCCTCGTCTTCCACCCGGAAGTGCGCCGAAGCAATCTTGTTGAGCGACACACCGAGGACTTCCTCGAGCTTCGACTTGCCTTCGACGGGCTTGCCCTCGCTCGCCTTGGTGATCGCCGCGGCCTTCTCCTTCGTGACCCAGAGCTTCCCGATGCGCGCGTATCCGAGCATCTTTCTCGCCGGCTCGCAGTCGGTGTCGAGTGCGAGGGCGCGCTCCGCGGCCTTCTTGGCCTGCTCGTCGTATCCCTTCGCCGCGCACTCCGCGCCGATCTGTGCGTACTTCGCCGCGACGAACTGGTCCACCTTCGCGCGCGACTCGCGCCACTTCTTCACTCGTGCGTCGAACGATGCCTGCGCCTCCTTCTCGTTCTTCATGTTCTGGCGCTGGACGTTCGCCTTCGGGTCCGCGACCCACTCCTTCGACTTCGGCGGCCGAATGAACCCGAGCAGCTCCCGCGCCCCGGCGTGGTCTGGGTCCCAGTCGTCGATCACCTGCTGCGCCGTCTCGCACGCGAATTGGTAGAACTGCTGCGCCTTCGCGTCGGCCGCGACGCTGAACAGCTTGTCGGCGCACCCCTTCGCCATCACGGCGAACTTCGCGTCGAAGAACGCCACGGCGCCCGGCACGTCCTCCGCCCGCACGTCGTCCGCGGGCAAGACCACCGCAGCCCCCGACGCGACGCCGAGCGCCAGCGCGGCGGCGACTCCGAGGACGGCGAACCGGTGGACGCGGCGGGACGATTGCTTCATGTCCAAAGGCTACCGCGGCGCGCGCCGCGTCGCGCAGACGGAGATTCCCCGCGCACGCAGCGCGATCTCAGTCACGGGGAAGCGACGGCAGCGAGTAAGTCCCGGATCTCGTCTTCGACATCGGCATCGGTGGTGACCGTGTCGCGAATGACGGCCCGAAGGTGGCCGCGGTAGGCGCGGCGGATGCGATGCACGGCAGTCTTGACCGCGCCCTCGGTCGTGGCGTGGCGTGCGGCAATCTCGGCGTACGGCGATCCCGCTCCGGGGCCGCCCACGAACGGCAGCAGGTCGCGCCCGAGGGCGGGCGCGTCGGACGTCTCGATCTCGGCGATCGTGCGTCGCAGCGCCGTCGAGAGAAGGTCGAGCGCCCACCGCCGTTCGAAAGCGCGCTCGGGCGTCATCTCGTGCGACTCCACCGCGCGGAACCGCGCCTCACCGTCGGCGAAGTCCACGTCGAGAGAGAGCGGGGGCGTGTCGCCGCCGCGCTTCGCCGCGACGTCGCGATCGTGCTGGTCGGCCGCGAAGTTGCGGAACGCCGCGAGCAGGAACGTCCGGAATCGACCGCGCGCCGGGTCCGCCGCCGCCGCGATGCCGCGCTCGACCACCTTCGCGAAGAACCCCTGCACGAGGTCCTGCGCCGTTGCCTCGTCGGCCCCGCGGCGCCGCGCGAACACGTAGAGCGGCATCCAGTACGCGCGGCAAAGCACGCCGAGGGCCTCGCGGGCTTCGCCTGTGTCAGTGGAGCCCGCGGCGACGACGACCGTCCACCGGGTCGTGGCGAAGGCGGAGGGGGCGGCGTCGGACACGACGGTCATCTACCGGTGACCTGCAGGGACCACCACCGGATGGCCGCGGCCGCGGCGATTGGGATGACGATGCAGGTGATCGAGAGTGCGAGCCCGGTCCAAGCCCCTCTGCCGCGGACCATGCCGACGATCGCCGCGAGCGCGAGTATCCAGGCTGCGGGCCACAGGACCGCCCCGATTGCTAGCATGGTCAGAGCGATAGAACTCAGGTGCAAGACGTTCCCGAAGAGAAACGCCGCACCCCGGAGCGCCACTGCCGCGAGGAGCGCCCAGAGGCTCCTGGCGACGAACGGGTGCCTCCGCGGTTGCGCCAACTCCGGCGCCCGCGCGTCCGCCCAAGTCGAGGCTGCCAGGGCGAGTACGGCCCCGGGGATCGCCACGGGGAAGTACCAGGACTGGTGGCGTTCGTTCGCGCTCATCTCGTAGGTGAGTCCCGCGGCGGCGAGCACCGTGCCGGCGATCGTCCACATTGAGGCGTTCGGCCATGTCCGTTCGCACCACGGCCACGGGGACGCCGCCCGCGCCTTCGCCGTTGTCCAGATGACCGCGACGAGCCACGCCGCGAGCGGCACGACGAACCCGTCGTTGGTCGTTTGGATCGCGAGCGCCCACATCGCAGCGGCGAACGCGACGCACATTCCGGACGCAGCCCACGAGCGCATCCAGGGTGGAGTTGCGCGCGTCGGCGCGTCGCACGCGGCCACGTCCGGCGCGCGCGGGCCGCCATCGCCGACGGCATCGACCGATGTCCGCACCTCGCCGGCGCGCTGGTACCGCGTCTCACGCTCCTTCTCCAACGTGCGCAGCACGATCTCGTCGAGGCGCACATCGATCTGCACCTTCGCCGACGGCGGCGCAAAGCGCCCGATCGGGAGCTCGCCGGTGAGCAACTCGTAGAACACAACGCCCAGGCTGTATATGTCCGCGCGGTGGTCCACGGTCTGCGGATGCTCGACCTGCTCGGGGGCCATGTAGTGCGCGGTTCCCATGACCTGACCGTGCATGGTCAGGCCGTCGTCGGGCGCCGCGCCGGCGATCTTCGCGATCCCGAAGTCGGCGACTCGCACGCGGCCGTCCGTCGAGATCAGGATGTTCTCGGGCTTGATGTCGCGGTGGACCACGCCCTGCGCGTGGGCGTATTCGAGCGCGTCGCAGATCTGCCGGACGATCTCGAGCGTCTCTCGGGGACGAATCGCGCGCGCCGCGATCGCCTGTCGCAGGTTCGTTCCCTCGACGAGTTCCATTGCGATCCAGAACACACCGTCTGCCTCGCCCGAGTCGTAGACGCGCACGATGTTCGGGTGGTCGAGCCGCGCAAGCGCCTTCGCCTCGCGTCGAAACCGCTCCGCGAACCCCGGCGCTGCGGCTGCCTCGGGCCCAAGCACCTTCAGCGCCACGTCACGATCCAGCGCCTTCTGCCGCGCGCGCCACACGAACCCCATTCCGCCCCGACCGAGCGGACCCAGCACGTCGAACTGCGGGAGTTTCCGGGCGATCTCCGCAGCATCGGGCACAGGCGCAGCGTCGCTCCGCCGCCCGCCGGTTTCGAATCCGGCGCGCAGCATGCACTCGGGGCACATCCCTTCCGGCGCGTCGGCGGGGAGCGGCTTCCGGCAGGACGGGCAGTCGGCGGGTTCGGTCATCGTGGCCTCCGCAGCTACGTACGGAGGCGGCGGAGGAAGGTTACGCGGGGGTTCCCCCGAACTGCCGTCTCGGCGCGCCTAACCGCGTACGTGCTCGCCGTCGTTGAACGCGACGACCGCGTCGCGTCGTTCGACGAGTGGCTCGCGTCGCACAGGACGCACCGAGCAGTGCGTCCATTCCGATCCGAGACCTCGCGATCCCGGTCAGCGGGTTTCGAGCCACGCCCGCTCGGCTGCGTTCCTCGTGAGGGCGGCCGCCTCGGCGAATGCGGCGCGGGCTTCGTCCTCCCTGCCTGCGCGGCGGAGAAGCGACGCGCGGGCGGCGTGGTACGGCTGGTAGCGGGTCATGCCGGGCACGCTTGCGAGACGGGCGAGCGCGGCGACGGCGGACGCGGCGCGCGTGCGGTCGTCGGGGGCGTCGGGGGCGTCGGGGGTCGCGATCATCGAGCGGGCGAGGATTCGATTCAGTTCGACGACGGGGCTCGGGTCGTGGCGGAGGAGGGCGGTGTAGAGCGCAGTGATCTGGGGCCAGTCCGTCGTGCTCCACGCGAGGGCCTGGGCATGGAGCGCGCTGATCGCCGCGAGGATCTGGTAACGGCCGGGGCGGCGGAGAGTGAGCGCGCGGTCGAGGAGCGCGATCCCCTCGTCGATTCGGGCGCGGTCCCAGCGCGTGCGGTCCTGGTGTTCGAGGGGGACGTACGCGGCGGCGGGCGGAAGCGCGGCGGACGCGCGGGCGGATTCGGAATCCGACGCCGGGATCGCCGGTTTCGCTTGCGCCGCGGGCGGGGCCGGGGGTGCGTCGAGTGCGGCGCCCGTCGCGCCGGGGCGGCGGGCGGCGGTCGTCAGGAGAAGGCTGACGAGGCCCAGGACCTCGGGCTCGCCGGGGAGGAGTTCGCCGAGGAGGCGGGCGAGTCGGATGGACTCCTCGACGAGGTCCGCGCGGCCGAGGGCGGGGCCCTCCGTCGCCTGGTGCCCCTCGTTGAAGACGAGGTAGACGACCCGAAGGACGGCGTCGAGGCGCTCGCCGAGACGCTCCGGCGGCGGGACTTCGTACGGGATCGCGGAGTCGCGGATCTTGCGCTTCACGCGGACGAGTCGCTGCGCCATGGCGCCCTCGTCGCTGAGGAACGCACGCGCGATCTCCCGCGCCGTGAGGCCGCAGACGACCTGCAGGGTGAGCGCGACGCGGCTCTCCGCGTCGATCGCCGGATGGCAGCACGTGAAAACGAGGCGGAGGCGGTCGTCGCCGAGTTCGAACGGATCGTCCGGCGGCTCGGTCGGTCCCGTGGCGGCGAGTCCGTCGGTTCCCGTCGGCCCCACACTTCCCCTCGGCCGGGCGGACCCGGTCCGCGCGACGACGCCTCGCGCAGCCGCGCCGCCGTGCGCCGTGCGGCCGAGGTCGTCCACGATCGCGCGGTAGTGGCGGTCCCGGCGCACGGTGTCCACGGCGCGGTGCCCCGCCGCGCGCAGGAGCCACGCGGCGGGATTCGAAGGGACGCCGCGCTCGGGCCACGTCCGCAGGGCGGCGACGCACGCGTCCTGGAACGCGTCCTCCGCACGCTCCACGTCGCGGAATCGGCGCACGAGCGCCGCGAGGACGAGTGTCCTCTCGGCGCGCGCGACGCGTTCCACCGACCGCGCGACGTGGGTGTCGCACGGGTTCGTTGCAGACGGGTTCAGGCGGCTCCGCCCCCCGCGAAGTCCCAGATCGGGCGGACCTCGATCGTGCCGTACTTCGCGTCCGGCACCTTCGCGGCCCAGTCCATCGCCTCGTCGAGGTTCGCGGCCTCGACCACGTAGAAGCCGCCGAGCTGCTCCTTCGTCTCCGCGAACGGCCCGTCGGTCACGAGGCACTTGCCGTTCTTGACGCGCAGGCTCGTCGCCGACCCGGCCGGCTGGAGCGCGTCCCCCGCGATCAGCTTCCCGCTCGCCTTGAGCTGCTCCGTGAGCTCCATGTAGCCGGCGAAGAGGGCCTTGCCCTCGTCCTCGCTCATGCCCTGGGTCACCTTCTCGTCCACGTACACCAGCAGTGCGTACTTCATCGTCGTGTTCTCTCCTTCGGCCGGGCTTCCGACCCGGGCCGTCGAGAGTACCGACGAACGGCGAACCGTGGGATCGACACGAATCCGGAGAATCGGCAGAGACGATCCGTCGCGCGGGACGACCTACTTCGCTTCGTCCTCCACGATCTGCTCTTCGGGCTTCGATTCGATCTCCCACGTCGCGGCGCTGTCCGCGAAGCCTGCGAGGCCCCGCACGCGCGGCGGGATCGGAAGGTCCGTCGGACCGGCCGACGGGCCGCCCGGCGGCAGGTGCACGCCGAAGCGGCGCGCCGGACCCACGCCCGTCGCGGGCACGAACCACGACGTGTCGTCGGCGGTCGGGCCCGGAGTTCCCAGGAACAAGAGCGCAGCCGCTCCGCCGCGCGCCGCTGCGTCGGCTGCGGCGATCACCGCAGCGAGCGGGGCATCAGGGTCCGGCGCGAGCGTGATGATCACGCGCGACGAAGCGTCCTGCGCGTCGCGGCGCGCGACGAGCCACGATCCCACGGCGCCCGCGTCCCGCGCCTCCGCATCGGCCGTCACGCGAACCGTCAGGTGAAGCGCGGCGGCGGTGTCGTCCCGGCGATCGGGACTCGGGATGCACCGATCCTCCGGCAGGAACGTCGCGAACGCCCCCGGCCCCTGGTCTCCGGCGTGTCGCACGGCGAAGAACACGCGCGGTGCCGCCGCCTTCGGATGCGCGCACGAGAGGACCGTCCACGCGACTGCGCGCCACGGGACCGATCCGTCGAACGCGAGAAGCACGTTCGTCGGGCTCGATCCGCCGCCGCTCCGATCCACGCGTTCGGCGAGGCGGGCGACCAGGTCCGCCGGGCGCCCGACGGTCTCGTCGCCGATGCGCACGACACCCGCGGCCGAACACGAGATGACGACCGTCTCGCCGAGGGGCGGCAGGTCCCCCGCGACTCCGGAGAGAGGGAGTTCCAGGTCCGCGGGCCACGGCCACACGGCGCCCGGCACCTCGGGCGCCCGACTCGCGGCCGACGGCGCGTCCGCCGTACAAGCGGCCGACGTGAGGCTGAACGCCGCGATCAGAGCTGCGACGACCGGAACGATCCGCATGCGTTGCAGTGTATCGATGTCTGCGCGGAGCCGCACGACGGACTGCGCGCCGAGGTGCGGCGATTCGCACCTGGCCGAGCCCGCGAGTCGGACGCTGTGTCGTGACGCGCCGGCGCCCCGAGTCGGCGTGAATCGCCGGCGTTTCCTACGACGCGTGCCGGCTACACGCGAACCCTCGAGAAGTGCCCCGACTAGACGAGCACGTCCGCATCGACGGCGACGGTCACCTTCGGCCGTCCATGCGATCGAGCAGCGCACTGGTGTCGTCGAGGTCAGCGCACTTCCGCAAGCGCCCCTTCACCGTCGTCAGGTGGAAGCGGAAGACTCCCCGCCGGGACTCGCGCAGCCCCCGCCGCAACAGTCGGTTGACGAGATCCCTCATCGTCACGCCGTCGCGCGCCGCCTGCTGCTTCAGGTCACGCAGGATGTCGTCCTCGATGGCAACCGTGATGCGGCGCATGGCCGCAGCGTAGATGTGCGCATCGTGGTGTCAAGGGCAGCGGGGCAGACATGCGACCGGACCGGCCATGGGCGAGGATCCTGCCGCTTGACATGCGACGCACATGCGCCGAAGGTGACGACATGCCGAAGACGCTCCGGGTCCGGAACGTCCCCGACCGCCTGCACCGCCGCCTCCGGCAGCGGGCCGCACAGCGATCGATGACCCTCACCGCGTACGTCCTCTCGATCCTTGAGCGCGACGACCGCGTCGCGGCGTTCGACGATTGGCTCGCGTCGCTCAGGACGCACCCGCGGACGGTCCTCGACGTGAACTTGGCCGACGTCGTGCGGGCCGGGCGCGAAGAGCGGTGATCGTCCTCGCCGCGTCTGCGGTCGTGGACCTGCTCCTCCGCACGCCGGCCGGGAACGCGCGGAGATGCGCATGGAGTCCGGCGGCAGCCGCTCCACACGGTCCACCTGATCGACACGCTGGGGGTCAGAGGTTCAAGTCCTCTATCGCCCACCACACGTAACGAATGGCTGAGGCGCCGGATACGGCGCCTACCCGCACTGTGCGGCGCGGCCTTGCAACCCTCGGAACCGGGTACGACCTACCCGGGGAGAGAGTTCGGCATGGCGCACGGCAGCGGCAGCAAGCGGCGGAACCGTCCGGTCCACACGTTCATCGAGGGCGAACGGCTCTCGCTTCACAAGGGCTCGGGCGTGGCGTACTTCTCGCTCCCGGACGCGAGCGGGCGACGGCGGCGGTTCTACCAAGGTCGGTGCTTCAGCGACGCGGACGGCGGCGTCCCCGACGCGAAGCGCTCGCACGCGCGGCGCGGTGGATCCGCGCGTACCGAACGCTTGGCGGTCCCCCGCCGGAGGACGGTGACGAGGGCCTCACCGTCGCGCAGCTCGTCGAGCGGTTCCAGCGCCACGCCGAGGCGTACTACGGCGGCCCGGACGCTGGGCAGTCGCAGCACTTCGAGGCCGTGGGGAAGTACCTCGCCGAGCTCTACGGCGACGTCCGCGCCACCGAGTTCGGCCCTCTCGCGTTGCGCGCCCTTCGCGACCGGATGGTCGAGAGCGGCCGATGGTGCCGCGGAGGCGTCAACCGGAACGTCCAGTCCGTCCGGCGGATGTTCAAGTGGGCCGCATCGCGTGAGCTTCTCCCCGTCGCGGTTCTCCAGGCACTCGCGACGGTCGAAGGCCTCGCCCGCGGACGCACGACGGCGCGCGAAGGCCTCCGCGTGCGGCCCGTGCCGCCCGACCACGTCGAGAAGCTCCTCCCCCACCTGTCGCGTCAGGTCGGTGCGATGGTCGTCCTTCAGCGTCTCACCGGCATGCGACCCGGCGAGGTGGCCATCCTGCGTCCACCTTGAGCCAACGGGAGCAGCTTGTCCTCCCCGCGAGCGAGGATGGCACGCGAGGCACTCATGAAGCTGGCGCGCGTGACTTGGTTGACGTTCTCCCGCCGAGGCGACGCGGGCGCACGACTCGCGATGGAACTCGACGAGGTGAACGTGGAGATTGTGCGCCGCGTGGACGAGGGCGAGCGCGAGGTGCTCCTCGCGGTCGCCGAGACGCAAGTCGAGGCCCCTCTCAAGGTCGATCCCGACGGGATCGTGACCGTGCCCGAGGAACCGCGGCGTCGCACGGAGCGAGCAACAGAGACGTACGCGAACCTGATCGCCGTCGCGCGACGGTGCCGAAGATCGATCGCCTCGCACAAGCCTGGACTGGCGTTCGTCATGGAGAACGAGGAGGACCGGCGGCAACTGACGTCAGCGCTAGCCGCGAGCCCGGACGCGGAAGAGGATCTCCATCGTCGGAAGCGCGGGCTCGGCGGTGAGGATCGCGGCGATCAGCGGGCGGTACGCATCGACCTTGCTCGGCCGGCCGGGGCGACGTGGCGACGGTGGCGCCTCGCTGCCATCCCGCGTCGTGGCATCGTCGTCGGCCATCGCGCCCACGATCCGGCGCACCGACCGCGCCGGCACCTCCGTGGTCTCCGCGATCCGATGCGTGGGCACTCCGGCCCGCGCGAGCACACCGATCTCGTGTCGCTTCATTGCGTCCCACACGCTCCGCTCCTACCTGCCCGCCGCCCCTTCGGCGGCTTCAGCTTGGAGCGAGATCCTGCGGCATCAGCAGGCGTCAGCGGGCGGCCAGAGTTTCCGGAACCGACACCGACAGGTCGATGTCGGTGAATCGGTAGGTGACGGGCGAGACGTCGTAGGCGAGCGGCAACCGCTACCGCAGGCACTGGCAGGAGGTCCGGCGCGGATGGGGCCACGCGCTGACGCAGGCGGAGCTCGGCGACCGGACGGACCTCGCATTCCACGGGGTGCGGCAGTGGCCCGCGACACACTCGCTCGAAGGCGGCGGCGCGATCATCGATTTCCAGTCTCAGCTCGGGCACGCGGAGGAGGCGACGGTGCTGGCGCTCGACTATGGGACGAAGGACGACAACGCCGCAGCGACCGGCACGAAGTAGGTCGGAGGACCCGAGTGGCGAAGTTCGGACGCGGCTGCGCGGCAGGTGGTGCTCTACGCTGCATGTCGCATGACACACCCGCCCGAACACCTGCGATGGCAGCGCGCGGCGATCGAGCTGTGCGACATCGTCGTCGCAACGCCGCAGATCTCCGAGGACGAGTTGGTGGCCGCTCTGATCGCGCGGGGCTACTCGACTACTCCGTGGCGAGCTTGCAAGCCGTGGACGACATCATCGAGGGGTTGCGCCGCGACGGATGCACGTCGAGCCAGGTCGGAGAGACCACATTCGGATTCGGCTGCTACGTCGGCGAGGTGTTCGTCCGGCACGCGGGGGGGCGGTGGCGAAGCGGCAAGGAGTCAGCGCACGCCGTCTTTCACGATGCTCCGCTGATGGTCGAGTTGGCGAACGGGAAGTGGTGCAACCCCGTCGGCAAGGTCTTCAAGCGGCTCGATGCCGGCACCGAGAACAGCCTGCCGTACTTCTACCGCGTCTTCGCGGACCAAACCGACGCGCGCACGTAGCTGAAGCCGCGACGCGCGCGGAACTGCACGCGCTGCGGGACGCACGGTCGCGGCCGCTGACTACGCCTCGACAAGCTCCCAGCGCTTCGCCTCGGAGACCTGCTTCGTCTGCTTGAGGGCGAGGCTGCCGGGCACCTCGACCATCGGCTTCGACAGCGCGCCGATGACCTCGAACCCGACGAGCCGACCGTCCTTGTCGTAGTCGGCGACGACCTCCGGCTGGATCTCCTTCGTCCGCGTGACCGGGTTGCGGCTGACGATCACGTAGATGCAGGCGCCCGCCTCGCCGAACTCGATTCCAAGCGGCTTGGTCGGCCCGTACATGTGGAGCCTCAGAGAGCCCACGAGCGTCTCGAACTTGCTCTTGCGGGACATGTGTCAGTCTTCCTCGTCCTCATCGTACGCGGTCACGACGGTCCACGCGGCAATCGTCGTGCTCTCGACAACGATCGACAGCCGACGGCCTCCGACGATAGCACGGTAGCGCTGCCGCGTCGGCGCGTGCGGGCTTGGAAGCACGGTGTCGCGCCGGTCAACGACCGCCTGCGCCTCCGGTGCGCGCGCCGCGCGGGCCCGTCCTCTGCACCACGATCGCGCCCTCAGACGTACCCCTGGTCCTCCAAGATCGCGACGCACTCTGGAGGTGAGTGCGGTGAGTCCACGAACCCGCGGACGATGGAATCGAGCACGTGTGGCGGCATTCGCTCTCGCACGCGGATGGTCCGGCTCGCCTGACTCCTGGCGAGCTCAGTGGCCGATCGGACTTCGGCCGCGTGATAGAGCACGATCGATGTGTGCGTGACGAACGGGTGATCTCCTACATCGACGTGACACGTCTTGTCCTGACGTTCATTCCGGAAGGTAGTGATGGACACGACCACGACGGATGAGCCCTTGCAGTCAGAACACACCACCCACAGGTGGCGGTCGCCGGTCGGGCACGCGGAACCGTCGTCAAGGTACGTGTCGCCGCGGCACAACGCCATCCCGAGTCACCCCTCGCCGACGCAGACTACGCCGTAACGGTTCCCTTGTGGCGTCGCAGCGCAGCGGCCTCCGCTTCGAGTTCGCGAATCGAATGCGGCTCGCGGCCCAGCGCGGCGAGAAGCCGATCAAAGGGAATCGCGTTGGCTTTGCGAGTTCCCGAAGGCGCTTGATACTCAGGGACGTGTTCCGCGTCGTGCACGAAGCTCCACAGTTGGGCGTAGGTCTTCGCCCCGTGCAGTCTCACGATCTCATCCAGGACACCCGCGTCCGCGCGAGAGAGTCGCCGGGTAGGTAGCTGAGACTCGCGGCGCTGAAGGTGGTAGCCCCCGCTCAACGCAGTGATGCGCTCGTCCCATGCGCGTTGCTGCGGCGCCGTCGCCTCGCCCTTCATGCAGGAGTAGACGTCGCTCATCACGGGGCCGTTCGGCATCGAAACGTACCATCCGCCGCAAATCGGCCGGTCGTATCGCGCCAGAGCCTCGCGCTCCGCCAGGTAGAGGAGTTTCAGCACGTGGAACCGCGTGCGGGCGTGGTCGGGAATGCGCTCCAAGACGTACGCTGCAGACTCGGCCGCTCGCACTGCGTCGAAGGGGAACCCATGGCTACTGCGGTGCATCGCTCCGGATGCTAAGGGGACCCGGCGACGGTTGAACGGATTCCCACCCGCTTGTGGGAACCGTCCCCGGCGCGATCGATGCTACGCTCGCGGTGCGCGACGGAGGTGGCTGTGCGGAGCATGCGACGGGTCGTTTGGTTTCTGATCGGTGTCCTCGCTGCGGCGGCGACCGTGACGGGTTGTACGAAGGAGAGCCCGAACGCGGCACCCGCGGCGGCACCGTCGGGCGACGTCCACGCCGCCGCCCTCGTCAGCATCCCCGTGACGGTCCGCGACTTTGCGGGTGCGCCCGTCGGCGGCGCGCGCGTAGTCGCGCTGCTGCCGCGGCCGGATGCGCCAGGGAACTGGCCGGGGATGACGTCCCTGAACTCCGCTGAAGGCTGGAAGGGGCTCCCGCCGCGGTGGGACCTCGACCCGCGCGCCTCGGCGCAGACTGCGGCCGACGGGCGCGCAACGCTCTCTGGACTCGCGCCGGGAGTCTGGATGGTCGCGGTGGACGCGCCCGGGCGCGTCCGGCGCGAGATCACGGTAAACGTCGCCCCGGACGGGAGCATCGGCGGCGCCGTCGCTGCCGCGGGCACCGCCGGCGTTGCGATCGCCGACATCGAACTCCGCGCCGAGACGGGTCACCCTCTCGAAGGTCGCGTGCTCACGTGGACCGGCGCGCCGGTCGCGGGCGCGTTCGTCATCGCGCAGTGCCCCGGCATCGCGCCGGGCGGTCGATGCGACGCAGCGCAGAGCGACTTCGCGACGACGCACACCGACGCTGATGGGCGCTACCGCTTCGACGCGCTTCCCGCGACGATCGTCGGCGTTTCCTGCAGCCCGCCCGGCGCTTGGTCGTCGCACGTGTGGTCGGTCGCCGTCCCGTCGGTCCCCTCGCTCGACCTGCGCATGGAGACCTGCGGCCCGGTCGAGGGCTGGGTCCGCGCCGAGCCGGACGGAACGCCGGTCGCCGGCGCCGACATCGTATTCACGGTCGAGACGTGGCACATGGCCCGGGTCACGGCGCGCACGACGTCGGGCGCCGACGGCCGGTACAGCATTCCCGTCTACCCGGGCGGCGGGGTGATGAGCATCGACGTCGAAGCACCCGGATTCTGTCCAACGCCGAAAGTGGTGGACGCACGTCAACCGCCGTTCCGGCTGTACGAGGACCGTCCAACGGTCCTGAACCTCGCGCTGCGACCAGACACCGACGAGTACGCCGACGTCCGCGGCGTGGTCCGCGGGCCGGACGGGCCGGTCGCGGATGCGAAGTTGTTGCTGATGGCGGACCAGAGCGGGCCTTCCTGGTCGGCGGCCGCGCGGACGGACGCCACGGGGCGGTTTCGCGTCTTCGACGTCCCAGCGAGTCAGATCGACGTGATCGTGAACAGTACGGCGGGCCTCTTCCTGCCCGGCACCCAGGACAGCATCGCGGGTGGCCGGACGCCGGACGCCCGCTGGACGATCGCCGCCGACGCGACGCGGCCGGTGGACCTCGACCTCGTCATGGCGCGGGGCGGACGCGTCTCGGGCCGCGTCGTCGGCGAGAACGGGGAGCCCGTGGGCGGCGCGTCCGTCGTGACGCGCGGGGGAGTTCGGTCCACCTCGGCGGGCGACGGGACGTTCGTCTTGGAGGGTCTCGACGACCCAGCCGACGCGACGGTGTGGGCCCACTCGAGCGATGACGCGCTCCAGGGCGAGAGTGCGAGTTTCACGGCCGGCGTTGGCGCGGATGCTGCCGGAATCGAGGTTCGCCTCCGGCCGAAGGCCGAGCCTGCGCGCGAGCGGCTCGTCCGCGTGACCGGCCGGGTCCACCTCACCGACCCCGCGACGCCGATGACCGACGCATGTGTCGATTGCGACGGAGCGTGGACGCCTCTCGATCCGTCCGGCGCATTCCATCTCGAGGTCACGGTGTTCGTCGGGCAGAAGGAGATGCCGGTCCGCGTGGTCGTGCCTGGATGGGGCGAGCGCACGCTTGACGTTCCGGTGAACGTCGTGGTGAACGCTGCAGACGCGCCGACCGACGCGGGCGACATCGAAGTCCCGCGCGCCGTCGCGATCCGCGGCCGCGTCAACGACCGGAACGGCCCCGTCGCCGGGGCGACGATCGGACTCGAGCGCAAGAGCGACTTCAACGGCATCGTGTGCGGGTTCGACGAGGACCCGTCGCCTCCGATCGTCGCAGTGACGGGACCGGATGGCTCCTTCGAGACGCATCAGGTCGCAGCAGGCAGCTACACCATCCACGCCGCGTTCCCCGGGTACGTCGAGGAGGAGGCGAGCATCGACGTTCCGAGCGACGGCGGGGGTTCGATCGACTCGATCCAGCTCTGCCGCGAGGCCTTCATTCGCGGTCGAGTCACGCGAGGAGGCGGGCGCCCGGTGCGCAGCGCATCGGTCCGCGTGACCGAGGACGACGGCACCAACGGAGCCTGGCTGCGACGCACCGAGTACGGGCGCACGAACTCCGACGGGACCTTCGAGGTGCGCGTCCGCGAGGGCTTCTCCTACGACGTGGAGGTCTCACCGAACCGTGACGGGGATGAGTTCCGCAAGACCACGTCCGGTCCGCACACGCCGGGCGGCGAACCGGTCGAGATCCTCGTGACGGCGGGCGAGACGATCTCCGGCCGCGTCGTGTACGACGCCGGCAGCCCCGCCGCCGGCGTGTCGGTGTCGGGCGAACTCACGAGCCGGAGATACGATGGCTCGCATGAGACGAGGTCCGCCGCGGACGGGACCTTCACGCTCACGGCCCTCGCCGACGCGCAGTACGACATCACCGTCGTCGCAGGTCTCGCGGACGCCGTTTGCCTCCGGGAGGTCAAAGCCGGGGCGTCCGACGCCGCGGTTCGTCTTCCCGCTCCAACCGTGATCGAGGGGGTGCTTCTCGGCAGCGACGGGAAGCCGGCGGCGGGGTGGGCACTCGTCGCGACGCGGATGCGGATCGACTGGGACCGAGCCGACGTGCAGGTCAGCGCCGTCACCGATGCAGAGGGCCGGTTCCGTCTCGTCGGAACGGGAGAGACCCTCTGCCGGATCGAACTCAACAAGCCGGACCGGGACTGGGACTCGGACGAGTCCACCTGGCCGCTCGTCGGCGGAATCGACGTGGCGCCCGGGACGGAAGACGTCGTCCTGCGCATCCCGACGAAGGCCGCCACCACGATCGCGGGTCGCGTCGTCGATGACGCCGGCAAGCCGTTCGCGGACTTCTCGGTGTGGATCCCCACGCGGCCCAACTCCACCACCTGGCACTCCGGGGGCGCCGCTGGATCCAAGTTCGAAGGAACCGGCCTGCGGCTCGACGCGCCGTGCAACATCGTCGCCGAGTTCGCGGGGCTCCGGGGGCGACTGTCCGTCCCGGTGGGAACCGCCGACATCGTCCTCACCGCCGGCCCCGACGGGCTGCACACGGTCGAGTTCGGGGGCGCCGTCCACGCCAGTCTGCCTGTCGAGGCGCGACTCGGCGACGCCGTCGTCGGTCACCGAACGCCGTCCGCGAAGCGACTCGTTCACGCGCTGTCGGGGACGATCGTCGCGATTCCGGGCGTGGACCGGACCAAACCGAGCCGCAGGAGCGGCCCCGACGTCGTCGTCCCGAACCTCCCCGTCGGGCCGTACCGGTTGGAAGGCCTGGACGACACGGTCGGCGAATGGCGTCCGTACCGTGTGGGCAGCGACCAGGACGGAGCGACGTTCGTCTGGGACAACTAGCCCCCCTCCGACGGACGACTCAGCCCGTACCTCTCCATCTTGTCGTACAGCGTCGAGCGGTCGATCTGGAGCGACGCCGCCGCTGCCTTCACGTTGCCGGCGGTGCGGCGGAGGGTGGCTTCGATGGCGCGGCGCTCGATCTCGCGGAGCGGTTGATCGTCGGGGATGTCGGCGGGGGCGGTGCGCGGGGGATCGAGGAACTGGAAGGCGTCGGCACCGATCGTCGGGCCGGACGTGGTGGCCATCGCGCGCTCGATCGCGTTCTCGAGTTCGCGGACGTTGCCGGGCCAGGTGTGCGCCATGAGGCGCTTCAGCGCGGGCTCGTCCACGTCGGGGGCCGAGCGGCCCTGCTCGGCGGCGGAACGCACGATGAAGTGGCGCACGAGCGCGGGCAGGTCCTCCATTCGCTCGCGGAGCGGCGGCAGCTCGATGTGGATGACGTCGAGCCGGTAGAAGAGGTCCTCGCGGAACGTGCCCGCCTTCACGGCCGCCTTCAGATCGCGGTGGGTTGCGGCGACGACGCGCACGTCCACCTTCACTTCCTCGCTTCCGCCGACGCGGAAGAAGGTGCGCTCCTGGAGGACGCGCAGGAGCTCCGCTTGAAGGCGCGGGGAGATGTCGCCGATCTCATCGAGCAACAGCGTTCCGCCGTGGGCCAGCTCGAACTTGCCCTTGCGTCGCTCGTTCGCGCCGGTGAACGAACCTTTCTCGTGACCGAAGAGCTCGGACTCGAGGAGCGACTCCGCCAGCGCGGCGCACGGTACCGCGACGAACGGGCGATCGTGACGGTCGCCCGCCGCGTGGAGAGCGCGCGCGATCATCTCCTTGCCCGTGCCGCTCTCGCCCTGGACGAGCACGGTGCTGCGCAAACTCGCCACATTCCGGATCAGCTCGAAGATCGAGTGCATGCGCGGGCTGCGGCTCACGATGTCGTGGAACCGGAACTGGTGCTGCAGACGCTCGCGGAGGATCTGGTTCTCGACCTGCAACTCGTGGACGCGGATGAGCCGCTCGACGTGGAGCGAGAGCTCGTGCGGATTGCACGGCTTGACGATGTACTCCTGCGCACCCTCGCGAATCGCACGGATCGCGGTGTCCACCGTGGCGTAGGCCGTGATGACGATGACCGCAGTTGCGGCGTCGATCTTGCGGAGCTCATGCAGAGTCTCGATTCCGTCCATGCCGTGGGGCATCCGCAGGTCCACGAAGCAGATGACGTATGGGTTCGTCCGCGCGAGGACGAGCCCGCGCTCGCCGCTCTCGGCGGTGTCCACCGTGTAGCCGTCCTCGCGGAGCCACGCAGCCATCGATTCGCGCTGCGCGGCCTCGTCATCGACGATGAGTATCCGCCACTTCTCGCGCCCCGACGGACTCGGAGTCACTCGCCACCTCCGGCCGGAGCGGAGGGCGCGGGCTCCGCCACCGCGCGCACCGGCAGGGTGATCCGGAACGTGGTCCCACGACCGACCTCGCTCTCGACATCGACGCGACCGTGATGCGCATCCACGATCCCGTAGACGACGGCCAACCCGACGCCGAGACTCTTCCCGCCCTCCTTGGTGGAGAAGAACGGCTCGAAGATGCGCTGCATGTTGGCTTCCGAGATGCCCGGGCCGTCGTCCACGACGGAGATCTCCACGGTGTCGTCGCGCGGGATCGCGCGGGTGCGCACGACGACGTGACCTCCGGCGCTCATGGCCTCGGCGGCGTTCACGACGAGGTTGATGACCACCTGCTCCATCTGCGACGGGTCGCACTCGACGAGCGGGAGGTCCGGTGCCGCGACGAGTCGCGCCTCGACGCGGGACATCTCGAGCTTGTGCCGCAGGATGGAGAGTGTCCGCTCGATCACCGCGTGGAGATCCGACGGAGCCCGCTGCGGCGACGGGCGCCGTGAGAAGGCGAGGAGTTCGGACACGATGCGGCCAACGCGCGCCGTCTCGCTGCTCACCTGCACGAGGTACCCGCGGAACTCGGCCTCTCGCCCCTTCGGGATGCCGTCGTCCTTCAGGATTCGCTCCATCAGCGTGGACAGATTGAGCACCGCCGAGATGGGGTTGTTGATCTCGTGCGCGACCGTGCCCGAGAGTCGCCCGAGCGACGCCAGCCGGTCGCTTCGAACGAGTCGCACCTGCGCGTCTTTCAACTGCCGCGTGCGTTCTTCGACCTTCGCTTCGAGCCCGCTGCGCTCTTGATCCAGCTCCTTCAACGCGAACCGCAGGTGAATGCGCATCCGGTCGAACGACCGCCCGAGCGCGCCAAGCTCCGTGCGGTCCTCGATGGCGACGGGGGTGTCGAGGTCCATGCGTTCGATCGACCGCGTGGCCTTTACGAGACGACGTATCGGGCGTCCCACGAGCACGCCGGTCAGAAGCAGGACCGCGCCGCCGAGGATCGACATCTCCACGACCGTCATCAGGATGGTGCGGCGCCGCAGGTCGTCGAGTTCGTCGTCCACCGCCGACAGATTCATCGTGACGTCGAGGATGCCGAGGACCGAGCGGCCGCCGGGGTGGGCGTGGCACGCAGCGGTGCTGCACGCCGGCTCGTTGTGGACGGCCGTGACGACGCCGAGCTTCCGGTGCCCGTCGGTTCCGACATACACGCGCGTTCGCCGCGGCTCGTCGAGGCGCGTACGGGGCGCCGCGAGATCGTGGCAGACGGTGCAAGGTGCGGCGTCCGGGCCGACCTGCTTCGACTCGGGCGCGGCCTCCGTGGTGAACGCCACGCGGCCCGTGTTGTCAAACAGCCGGATGCGCTCGACGCCGTTTCGCTCGCCGATGCGGTCCATCACCGAGTACGCGTCGCCGCGGCGGTCCGCGAGCATCGCATGCCACGTGGCGCTCGTGATGCTCCGCGACAACTGCACGCCGCCGTCCACGACGCGGTCGATCAACTCGCGCTCGACCATGAGCGCGTTGATCCACCCGAACCCGAGCTGAACCACCGACATCAACGCCACGAGCGCGATGATCAGCCGCGTCGCGATCCTGCGACTGCCGCCCGTGGCGTCGGACTCCGCACGGGTCTCCGCTCCCAAGGACGTCGTCCCGGAAGTGGCGCGAAGGTCGGTCGCGCTCTCTTCGGTCATTTGCCACCGCACGGGCGTCGGCTGTGCGTCTCGCCGCGCCCGAGTGCGAGCCGCGATTGTCGGGCGCGTGCGGCGGCCGCCCTGCGACAGGCGTCACGCGGACTCCCGGGCGCTCGTGGCGGGAATCCCGACTGCCCGTGTGGGCGTTCCCTGCACAGGCCGGCCGCGACCTCGCCGGCGTCGAGCCTGCGCCGCGACTGCGGTCTCGCTTCGCGTGACGCAACTGCGACGGCACACGCAATGCGATCCCGGGGGCAGAGGTGAACCATGAACGGGATCACAGACCCCGACACGACGCTCCTGACCGCAACGAACATCGCGCTCGGCATCGTCTGCCTCACATGCGCGCTGGCCGTTCTGGGAGGAGTCCTTTGGGAGAACGTGGCGCGCCGAGTCCTGCGCGCAACGCTTCCTGACTGCTGGCCGCCGGTACCGGACGAGCCCGACACGTCGTCGTCGCGGAAGCACTGCTGAGGGAGCTGGACCATGACCATCGAACCGGTCGGGCTGCTCTTCGACATGACGCGCTGCGGCGGATGCCGCGAGTGCGTCAAGGCGTGTACCAAGTCGCACGGTCTCGCGGCCAATCCGGAGACGGTGACCGAACTCTCAGCCGACGCGCGGACCTGCATCCGCCCGAACGGCGAGTACAACGTCCGCGATCTTTGCCGGAACTGCCTGAGTCCGTCCTGCGCGAGCGTCTGCCCTGTCGGCGCCCTCAAGAAGGACGAACGCGGCCCGGTGAAGTACGACGCGGACAAGTGCATCGGGTGCCGCTACTGCATGGTGGCGTGCCCGTTCAACATGCCGCGGTACGAGTGGAAGAGCGCCGTGCCGCGCGTGCAGAAGTGCGACCTGTGCGTCGATCGCCTCGACCGCGGTGAACCGCCGGCCTGCGCTGCGGCCTGCCGCCAGGAGGCGACGGTGTTCGGCAAGCGGAAGGACCTCATCGCCGAGGCGCACCGCCGCATCGCGGAGTCGCCCGACGAGTACCATCCGCACGTCTACGGCGAGCACGAGGTCGGCGGAACGTCGGTGCTCTTCCTCACGCCGTATCCGGTCGAGGAACTCGGCTTCAAGGCGTCGCTCGGGACGGAGCCGCTGCCCGACCTGACCGTGGTCGTTCCGCGACGCATCCCCGCGATCGTGCTCTGCGGCGGCGCGGCGCTCTCGGCTGTCTGGTGGATCACCCGCCGTCGCGATGAAGTCGCTGCGGCGGAGAACGCGGCCGCGTGCGCGGCCCACTTCCGCTCTCGCAATCAACACGGGGCCAGCCCCAGGGAGGACGTCGATGTCGAGCATCGCGCATGACCGGCCGCAGTTCCGGCTGGGCTTCTGGAAGTTCGTCCTGATGGCGTTGATCGCCGCAGGCGTCGTGGTCGCGGTTCAGCGCTGGTCGCAGGGCCTCGGAGCGGTGTCGAACCTCTCCGATCGTTATCCCTGGGGCATCTGGAAGGCGTTCAACGTGCTGGGCGGCGTCGCGATCGGCGGCGCCGGCTTCACGATCATGGGCACGGTGTACGTGTTCCACGCGCGCCGCTTCCAGCCCATCGTGAAGGCCGCGGTCCTCATGGCCTTCCTCGCCTACGCGAGCGCGGCCGCCACACTCTTCTTCGACATCGGCAAGTCCTGGGCGATCTGGCACCCGATCGTCTTCTGGAACCACGAGTCGATCCTCTTCGACGTCTCCTGGTGCCTGATGCTCTACATGACGGTGCTGCTGCTCGAGGGCTCCGGGATGCTGTTCGAACGACTCGGCTGGCTCAAGCTGGTACGCATCCAGCACGCGATCACGCTCCCCGCGGTCATGGTCGGCGTGCTCCTCTCCACGATGCACCAGTCCTCGCTCGGCGCGCTCTTCCTCATCTCTCCGGGCAAGCTCCACGCGCTCTGGTACACGCCCTGGCTGCCGGTCCTCTTCTTCGTCTCCGCGATCGCGCTCGGCTTCGCCATGGTGATCATCCTCGCCCGCCTCGCGGGGAAGGACGAGCCGGCGATCCCGATGCCGATCCTCGGCGACGTCGCCCGGGTGATGGTCGCGATCCTCGGTGTCTTCGGTGTGATCCGGGTGTTCGACCTCGCCCAGCGGGGCGTGCTCGGCCTCGCCTTCGACACCACGTACGAAGCGATGATGTTCCAACTCGAGTTCGTCCTCGGCGTCGTCCTCCCGATGGCGATCCTCGCGGTTCCGAAGATCCGAGCCAGCGCCAGCGGGCTGTACGTCGCCGCGGCGATGGTGGCCCTCGGGTTCGTCGCGAACCGGCTCAACGTGAGCATCACCGGGTTCGAGGCGGCGCAGGGCGGCCACTACGTCCCGGCCGTCGCCGAGGTGATCATCTCCCTCGCCGTCGTCGCCATGGCGATCGTCGGCTTCCACTTCGGGGCGCGCCTCCTGCGCGTCTTCCCGGAACGCGGCAATTCCTGGGGCCGGGCGGGCTGACACCTCCTCCCGCCGGCACTCTCGGGGCCCGGCCGATCGGCCGGGCCCCTTCTCGATTCCGGGGCGCTGCGTCACTCCGAGCGGGCCAGCGCCGCTGGCGACTCGGATCACGTTCGACAAGAAGTTCCGCCGCCCGGCCGTCGAGCCGCATCGACGTCGCCGCGCCGCGGCGCTATCGTCTCGCCATGCCCACACGCGCCTGGTTCCCCACGTTCATCTACGACGCGCCCCTCACGAAGCGCGGCGCCGCCGCGCTCAACAAGCAACTGCTCAGCGAGTGCATGACGATCCGCGAGATCGACGACGAAGGGCGGCGCTGGTCGGAGACGAACTACCCGGGCGGGTTCACGTCGTACAACTCGATGAACCAACTCCACCGCACGTCGTCCACGTTCGGCGAACTGGAGAAGCACCTCACGCGACACGTTCGGTCGTTCGCGAAGTCGCTCGACTTCGAGCTCGGCAGTCGCAAGCTCACGATGACCGACTGCTGGACGAACGTGATGCCGCGCCACGCGGCGCATCCGCTCCACATCCATCCGATCGCGACGATCAGCGGCACGTACTACGTGAGAACGCCACGGGGCTGCGCGAAGCTGAAGTTCGAGGACCCGCGCCTGCCGAGCTTCATGGCCGCTCCGCCGCGGAAGGCCGACTGCCGCGACGAGAACCGCACCTTCATCCACTACCCGGCGGAGGCGGGCCGCGTGATCCTCTTCGAGAGCTGGCTCCGCCACGAGGTGAGCGCGAATCAGACCGCCGACGAACGCGTGAGCATCAGCTTCAACTGGAACTGGTTCTGACGTCAGGCTCTGGCGGGGCAACTGACGGCGCGACGAGCGGCGTTCCGCTTCGGACGATCCGCACACCCGCGACCGCGTAGTCCACGATCGCCCAGATCGACACCGCCGCTGTGACCCACGCCAGCGGCCTCATCTCGTGGCGTTCGAGAAGCACCGCCGCCACGGTCGCGAACTGCAGCACGGAGACCACCTTCCCCGAGGACCTCGCCGGAATGGTCACGTTCCGGTGCATGAAGAGGGTTGCGATGAAGCCGCCGAACACAGCGAGATCGCGAAGGAGCACTCCGGAAATCTCCCACCATCGGAGACCGATGCCGGCCCTCGTGGAAACCACGGTGAGCACAGCAGCGAGCATGAACACCTTGTCCACGACGGGATCAAGCACCGCACCGATTCGGGACGGTCCGCAGCGCCGTGCCACGATGCCGTCGAGCACGTCCGAAAGCCCGGCCGCCGCGAGGATGACGAGACGCGCCGTCGTGTCGGGCACCACGACGAACGCGATCGCGAGCGGGATGCGCAACGCCGTCAGCACGTCGGCGGGGCCCCAGTTCTTGGGCCGACGAGCAGGCGCTCCGTCGCTCGTCAGATTCGCCGCGCACATGCACCCATACTAATCCACCGTTCGCTCTCTCAATTCGAGAGTCGCGATTCCCGCTTTTGACGGGGAGGCAACGGCGACCGCAACCCGATTCGAGAAGTGAACGAACGTCATGCGCACATTCAGATCCCTCCTGTCCGTGTTGGTCTTCGGGACCACGTTCCTGCTCGCCTTGGGGATCATCGACCTGGCGCGGATCGACGACGAAGGCGCGTTCGAGTGGAACCCGCGCTTCGACTCCGCAGGGCTCGGACGACTTTCCCGGCGCACGTGGCGCGCCGTAGCCGACACCGCTCACGACGCGTTCGCCGACGACACCCCGGCGCAGACCGCTCGCGCGCCGCACACCCGCTGAACTACGAACGTCGGCGCGGCGGCCTCGGCTCGTCACCGAACAGCATCGGCTCCGTGCCGCCTGCGACGAGTCGATCCAGGTTGCGGTCCGACGGCGTGTACGTGGGGTCGAACGCGAGTGCGGTGCGGTAGAAGACCTGCGCGCGCAGTCGGTCCCGGCCGACGTCGTTCACGGTGCCGAGGACGTGGTACGCCTCCGGCCGGTCCGGAAGGAGTGCGATCGCGCGCCGGGCAAACTGCATTGCCGCGTCCAAGCGCCCTTGACGCACGGCCGACTGGCCTGCGGCGATGAGCGCGTCGAACTCGGTCGCCGTCGGTGGAAGCGAACCCGCGTGTGTTGGCGGTTCGCCACGCAGCATCCGGCGGACGACGTCGCGAATCTGCTGCGGGTCGAACGGCTTCTGGAGGAAGTCGTACGCTCCCAACTTCATCGCGTCGACCGCGGCGTCGACGGTGCCGTGCGCCGTGACGATCACCACGGGAACCGTCGGCCACCGCTCCCGGATTCGTCGGAGGGCCTCGAGGCCGTCCATCCCAGGCATCCGCAGATCGACGATCGCGGCTTGGAACGACGACTGCTCGAAGCACCGGATCGCGGAGGCACCGTCGGCGGCTTCGTCGACGACCGCGCCCGTCGCCTGCAACGTGGTGCGCAGCGCAAGACGGATGTTGCACTCGTCATCGACGATCAGGATGCGCGGGGCGGCGGTCATGGATGCCTCCTGCGTGGCCGTCGCAGCCGTGGCCCGCTGTCCACGGGAAGCAAGGTCCGTGCCCTCCGCGTGGGCACCGCGCGCAGCGTGATGGGGCCAGTGCCGTCGTGCAATCTGCGAGATCGCCTGCCTCACGCGTCGTGCGGGATGCAACGCGTGCCGCGGCGCCGACGCACGGAGTCGGCGGCACGCTGTCTGCGACAGCAAGCCTGAGCTCCGCGTCCGTTCGACGCCGCCGGAAGGAGATCTCGCCTTGTCCATCGAACACCTCGCCGGCGCGCTCGTCGCGCTCGGTCTCTGCATCTACCTCGTCTACGCCCTCGTCCGGGCGGAACGATTCTGATCGGGCGAAGGAGACTCACATGACGGTTCAAGGTTGGATTCAGATCGCGCTCTTCACTGCGGCGGTCTTCGCGCTCACGAAGCCCGTGGGCGCGTACCTCTACCGGGTCCTCGAGACCGAGGAGCGGCCCCTGCCGTCGATCCTCGGTCGCCTGGAGCGACTCTGTCTGCGCCTCTGCGGTCGAACTGCCGACGACGAGCAGACCTGGAGGGCGTACGCAGTCTCGCTGCTGCTGTTCAGCATCGTCGGGATCGCCGTCACGTACGGCATCCAGCGATTGCAGGGCGTACTGCCACTGAATCCGCAGGGATTCGGCGCCGTGCCCCACGACCTCGCGCTCAACACAGCCGTGAGCTTCACGACAAACACCAACTGGCAGGCCTACTCCGGCGAGACCACGATGAGCTACCTCACGCAGATGGTCGGTCTCGCCTGGCACAACTTCGTGTCGGCCGCCGCAGGCTTGGCGGTGGCGGTGGCCGTGGCGCGGGGTCTCACGCGGCGGGGCGGTCCTGAGGGCGGGAAGACGATCGGGAGCTTCTGGGCGGATCTCATTCGTTCGACCGTGTACGTCCTCCTCCCCGTGAGCATCGTTGTCGCGGTGGTGTTTGTCGCGATGGGCGTTCCACAGACGCTGTCCGCGTACCGCGAAGTCACGACCGTCGAGGGCGCGAAGCAGGTCCTGGCGCTGGGTCCCGTGGCGACTCAGGAAGCGATCAAGATGCTCGGCACGAACGGCGGCGGGTTCTTCAACGCGAACAGCGCGCACCCGTTCGAGAACCCCACGCCGGTCACCAACCTCATCCAGATGCTCCTGATCTTCGTCCTCCCGACCGGACTCACCTGGACGTACGGGAAGATGGCACGCGACCAGCGGCAGGGCTGGGCGATCTTCGGAGCGATGGCGGCGCTGTTCCTCGCCGGCGTGGCGACGTGCTACTTCGCCGAGTCGCACGCGAACACCGCCCTCGCCGGACTCGGAGTGGACCAGGCGACCGGCAACCTCGAGGGCAAGGAGGTACGGTTCGGCATCGCGAACACCGCGCTCTTCGCGACAGTGACGACCGACGCCTCGTGCGGCGCCGTCAACGGGATGCACGACAGCTTCACGCCGCTCGGCGGACTCGTCCCGTTGCTCAACATCCAGCTCGGCGAGGTGGTCTTCGGCGGCGTCGGTGCGGGGCTCTACGGGATGCTTGTGTTCGTGGTGCTCTCGGTGTTCATCGCCGGCCTGATGGTGGGGCGCACGCCGGAGCTGCTCGGGAAGAAGATCGAAGCGAGGGAGATGAAGCTCGTCACGGTCTACATGGCGGTCTTCGCGTTCTTCGTGCTCGTTCCTGCGGCGTGGGCGTCGGCGGTTGGCTACGGAACGTCTTCTCTCGCGAACCAGGGTCCGCACGGACTCTCCGAGATCCTCTACGCGACGTCGAGCGCCACCGGGAACAACGGCTCCGCGTTCGCCGGGCTGAGTGCGAACACGCCGTTCTGGAACCTACTGCTCGCGGTCGCCATGTTCTTCGGCCGCTTCGCGATGATCGTTCCCGTGCTCGCAATCGCGGGCTCCATGGTGGACAAGAAGACGGTCGCGGCGGGGCCTGGCACGTTCCCGACGAACGGCACGCTCTTCACAGTTCTGCTCATCGGGATCATCGTGATCGTCGGCGCGCTCACGTTCCTTCCGGCACTCGGGCTCGGCCCGATCCTGGAGCACTACGTCGGCGCCGCAGGAAAGGTGTACTGATGTCTCGCCCCGCGCCTTCTGTGTTCGGTCGCGACGCTGCACTCCGGGCAATCCGCGAGAGCTTCGTCAAACTCGACCCGCGCCTCGTCGCGCGCAATCCCGTGATGTTCGTCGTCGAGGTCGGATGCGTCGTGACGACGGCTCTGTGGGTGCGAGACCTCGCCGCGACGGCCCCCGACACGCCGCTGTGGTTCAGCGGCCTGGTCACGCTCTGGCTCTGGTTCACGGTGCTCTTCGCCAACTTCGCCGAGGCCGTCGCGGAAGGCCGAGGGCGCGCGCAGGCCGAGGCACTGCGGAAGACGAGGCGCGACACGACGGCGCGACGCCTGGTCGGCGGCGTCTCCGGCGGACGTGAGGAAGAGGTGCCGGCGTCGGTGTTGCGCCGCGGCGACGTCGTGGTGGTCGTTGCCGGGATGACCATCCCAGGCGACGGCGACGTCGTCGAGGGGATCGCGTCGGTGGACGAGTCCGCGATCACCGGCGAGTCTGCGCCTGTGATCCGCGAGAGCGGCGGCGACCGGTCTGCGGTGACGGGCGGCACGCGCGTGCTCTCGGACCGCATCCTCGTGCGCATCAGCGCCGACCCCGGGCAGTCGTTCCTCGACCGCATGATCGCGCTCGTCGAAGGCGCGGCGCGCCAGAAGACGCCGAACGAGATCGCGCTCCACATCCTGCTCGTGGGCCTCACGATCGTGTTCCTGTTCGTCTGCGTCACGCTGGTGCCGTTCGCGATCTACTCCGGCGCGCCGATCTCGACGATCGCGGTCGTGGCGCTCCTCGTGTGTCTGATCCCGACCACGATCGGCGGCCTGCTCTCGGCCATCGGCATCGCGGGAATGGACCGTCTGCTCGCGAAGAACGTGGTCGCCACGAGCGGTCGCGCCGTCGAGGCCGCGGGCGACGTCGATACGCTCCTGCTCGACAAGACCGGAACGATCACTCTCGGGAACCGGATGGCGGTCGAACTGCTCCCGCTGCCCGGCGTGGACGTCACCGAACTCGCCGCCGCAGCCGGGATCGCGAGCGCCGCCGACGAAACGCCGGAGGGGCGGTCGATCGTGGCGCTCGTGACGAAGATGTTCCCCGCAGCGGCCGCGGCGGACCTGCGCGGTGCCGTGTTCGTCCCATTCACGGCGCAGACGCGCATGAGCGGTTGCGACATTCACGACCGCGTGCTCCGCAAGGGCGCTGTCGATGCGGTGCGGCGCCACGTCGCGACGCTCGGTGGCAACGCCCCCGCGAGTCTGGGTGAGATCGCCGATCGCATCGGCGATCAGGGCGGCACGCCGCTGGCCGTGTGCGACGGAACGCGCGCTCTCGGCGTCATTCACCTGAAGGACATCGTGAAGACGGGCATCCGCGAGCGATTCTCGCGGTTCCGCGCCATGGGCATCCGCACCGTGATGGTCACCGGCGACAATCCGCGCACCGCGGCCGTGATCGCACGCGAAGCCGGTGTGGACGACTTCCTCGCCGAGGCCACGCCCGAACGGAAGCTCGAACTCATCCGCGCCGAGCAGGCGAAGGGCAAGCTCGTCGCGATGACCGGCGACGGCACGAACGACGCCCCGGCGCTCGCCCAGGCCGACGTCGGCGTCGCGATGAACACCGGAACGCAGGCGGCGAAAGAGGCCGGCAACATGGTCGATCTCGACAGCGACCCGACGAAGCTGCTCGAGATCGTTGAGGTCGGCAAGCAACTCCTCATGACGCGCGGCTCGCTCACGACGTTCTCGATCTCGAACGACGTGGCGAAGTACTTCGCGATCCTCCCGGCTCTGTTCGCCATCGCATTCCCGGAGATCTCCCCGCTCAACGTGATGGGCCTCGCGTCGCCGCTGAGCGCCATCCTCTCGGCGGTGATCTTCAACGCGCTGATCATCGTGGTGCTGATCCCGCTGGCGCTGCGGGGCGTCAAGTACCGACCGCTCGGCGCCGCGGCGCTGTTCCGGCGGTCGATGCTGATCTACGGCCTCGGCGGCATCGTCGCCCCCTTCGCGGGCATCAAGCTGATCGACATGGGCCTGGCCGCAGTCGGCCTCGTGTAGGAGCTTCCACCATGAGGAACGAACTGGTCACTGCCTTCCGCGCCGCCGCCGTCACGCTCGTGCTGACCGGCATCGCGTACCCGCTGCTCGTCACCGGGATCGCGCAGGTGGCGTTCCCCGCGCAGGCGAACGGGAGTCTGATCAACGACACCACGGAGCCGTCGGTCACGATGGGATCCGCGCTCATCGGGCAGTCGTTCTCGGACCCGGCCTACGTGAACCCGCGACCGTCCGCCGCAGGCGCGGGCTACGACGCAGCGGCGTCGAGCGGGTCGAACTTGGGCCCGACGTCGAAGGCGCTGCGCGACCGCGTCGCCGCGGACGTTGCCCGTCTCGTCGCCGCGAACCCGAACGCGCCTGGGGAGGTGCCCGCGGAACTCGTCACGGCGTCGGGCAGCGGACTCGACCCGCATCTCTCGCCTGCGTCGGTCGCGTGGCAGATCCCACGAATCGCTGCGGCGCGCGGCGTCGCAGCGGATCGTGTGCGCGCAGTGGCCGCCGAATTCGAGCAGGGGCGCGCACTCGGCGTCCTCGGCGAGCCCCGCGTGAACGTGCTGCTCCTGAACCTGGCCCTGGATCGGCGCTTCGGTCAGCCGCACCTCGGCGCGAGCATCACACCGAAGTGACGTCACCTGCCCCTCCGTCGCCGCGTCCGCCGTCGAGATCGCGCTCCGACGACTTCCTCGATCTCGTGCGCCGAGGCCGCCGGGGCCGGCTGAAGCTCTACGTGGGCTTCGCCGCGGGCGTCGGCAAGACCTGCCGGATGCTCGAAGAAGCGCAGGCGCTCCGCGCGAAGGGCGTGGACGTCGTGGTCGGCTTCGTCGAGACGCACGGTCGCGCCGACACCGAGGCGCGAATCGCCGGCCTCGAGGTCATCCCGCGCCTCCGTGTGGAGCACCGCGGGCTGACGGTCGAGGAGATGGACCTCGACGCGATCCTCCGCCGCATGCCGGAGGTCTGCGTGATCGACGAGATCCCGCACACGAACCTCCCGGGATCGAAGCATCTGCGGCGATTCGAGGACGTCGAAGAGATCCTCGACGCCGGCGTCCACGTGATCGCCGCGCTGAACGTGCAGCACGTCGAGAGCTTGGTGGACCTCGTCCGCGGCGTGACAGGCGTGACTGTGCGCGAGACCGTTCCCGATGCGTTCCTCCGGCTCGCGGACCAGATCGTCAACGTCGATCTCTCGGCCGAGGACCTGCTCGAGCGGATCCGCGCCGGGAAGGTGTATCCGCAGGACCGCGTGCCGACCGCGCTCGGCGCGTTCTTCACGCAGGAGAACCTGGCCGCGCTGCGTGAGATGGCGCTTCGCGAGGTGGCCGACACGCTCGGCCGCGCGGCACCACAGCACTCCGGCGAAGCGGCCGCGGCCGCGGCTGCGCGGAACGTCAGCGCCCGCGTGCTCGTGTGCCTGTCGTCGGCGTCGCCGCGAGCGGGTCCGATGCTGCGTCGCGCCGCGCGCATCGCCGGCCGCCTCAACACGAGCTGGTTCGCGATCCACGTCGAGACCCCGTCGGAGGCCCCGGACCGAATCGACGCGGAGGCCCAGCGGAAGCTCATCCGAAGCGTGGACCTCGCCCGCGAACTCGGGGCGGAGGTCGCAGTCATTCGGTCGAGAGACCCGGTCGCCGCCGTCGTGGACTTCGCGCGATCGCACGGCGTGGCACATGTGATCGTCGGCCGCAGCGGAAAGCCTGCGTGGCTCCGCACCTTCCGCCCGACGTTCGTGGACCGCCTGCTCGCCGAGGCCCACGACCTTGACGTCCACGTCGTCGCCGCCGACCTGCCGGAGGATGCCAAGTGAGACTCCGGACGAAGGTGTTGCTTGCTCAGGTGCCGCTGCTCGTGGCGCTCTTGGCACTCGGCGCCGTGGCCACGTCGAGCATCCACTCGCTCGGCCGTCGCGCGGACCGGATCCTGCGCGAGAACTACCGGAGCGTCCTCGCGTCGCAGCGCATGAAGGAGTCGCTCGAGCGAATCGACAGCGGGTTGCTGTTCGCCGCCGCCGGGAGAGCGGAAGCGGGCGTGCGCCAGGTGGATGAGCAGATCGCAGCGTTCGGGCGAGAGCTCCGCGCACAGCAGGAGAACGTCACGGAGCCGGGCGAGGAGCATGCGACATCGTCGCTTGCGGCGTCCTGGGCGGACTACCTCGTCATCGTCGAGCAGTACCGCGCGTTGCCGGAAGCTGCAGATCGTATCGACGCCTACTTCGCGTCGGTCGAGCCGTCGTTCCGCCGTGTCAAGGACGCCGCAAACCACGTGCTCGACCTCAACCAGGACGCGATGTCGCGCAAGAGCGACGACGCGGCCGGTGCATCGCGCACGCTCGGCGAGACGATCGTCCTCGCCGCCGCGATCGCTTGCGCTGCCGGCGCAATCGCGTCGGCAGTCCTCACGGCGCGGATCCTGCGGCCCATCGGTGTTCTGCAACAGACGACGCGGCGTCTCGGCGAGGGCGACCTCGCCGTTCGGGCGCGCGTCAACGACAGCGGCGAGATCGGCCGGCTCGCCGACGAGTTCAACGCGATGGCCGACCGTCTGCAGAGGTACCGCGCGAGCACGCTCGGCGACCTGATCGAGGCGCAGAGCGCAATGCACGCCGCGATCGACAGCCTGCCGGACCCGGTGCTCGTCATCGGCCCGGGTGGAGAGATCCGCGACTCGAACTCCGCGGCCGCGCGACTCCTCTCGCCGCTGCTCGCGTCCGCCGCGGCCCCGACGGTGGACCTCGTCCCCGAGCCGGTGCGAGCGATGGTCCTCGCTGCGCGCGACCGCGTGCTTCGCCCCGGCGCCGCCCCCGCGTCGGTCTCGGACGGCCCGGATCTGCGCGAAGCCGTGCGACTTGATCGCCTGGACGGCCCGGTACTCCTGCTTCCGAGGGCGGCGCCCGTCCGTGCCGCCGAGGGCGACATCGTCGCGGCGACCGTGGTGCTGCAAGACGTCACGCGCCTCGTGCGGTTCGACGAGCTGAAGGACGACCTCGTCTCGACGGTGGCGCACGAGTTCCGCACGCCGCTCACGTCGCTCCGGATGGCGATCCACCTGTGTCTCGAAGAGGTCGCCGGGCCGACCACCGAGACGCAGCGCGACCTGCTCACGGCGTCGCGCGGCGACTGCGAGCGGTTGCAGCGTCTCGTGGACGAGATGCTCGACATCGCGAGGATCCGCGCCGGTCGCGATGCTCTCGTGCGCGGGGACGCCGACGCCGCGGCGCTCGTCCGAGACGCGGTGGACGCGGCTCGCTCCGCGGCACGCGACCGTCGCGTGGAACTGGTGTCGGAGATCTCGCCCGAAGCGGGAACGGTCAGCGCGGACCGCGACCGCATCCTCGTCGTGCTCGGCAACCTCCTCGCGAACGCCGTGCGTCACTCACCCGAGGGCGGTCGAGTCGGCGTGGCGGTGCTGCTCGTCCCAGGTGCAGTACGTTTCGAAGTGACCGACGAGGGCCCTGGCGTGCCCGACGCCGCACGCGAGGCGATCTTCGAGCGCGGCGCGCAACTCGCGCCGGGCCGACAGTCCGCAGGCAGGTCGTCCGGCGGCGCGGGGCTGGGTCTCTGGATCGCGCGCGAAATCGTGCGAGCCCACGGCGGCGCGATCGGCATCGACCCGCGCCTTGAGGCAGGCGTTTCCACGGGAAGCTGCTTCTGGTTCACGCTGCCGCGAGCGCCGGAGCCATCCGGCGAAGAACGTCAGGCTTCACCCGACTCGTAGCGCTTGCGTTTTCGCCACAGCGTGGACGGATCGATGCCGAGCACGCGCGCCTGGTCCTCGGCCTTCGGAACACGAGCCACGACCGCGGAGATGTGTGCGCGCTCGATCTCGTCGATCGTGAAGTCGCCGCCGACGCGCGGCCGCTCCGGCGCCGCGTCTCGCATGCGCTCCGGAAGCGACTCGACGCCGATGTTGGGGCCGCTGCAGAGGATCGTCGCGCGCTCGACCGCATTGCGCAACTCGCGGACGTTTCCCGGCCAGCGATAGGCGCGCAACGCCAGCGCGGCCTCCGGCGTGAACCGCATCGGCGCGCGCTTCGCGGCGGTCGAGAACAGCGCGAGGAAGTTCGCGGCCAGCGGCTCGATGTCCTCGCTGCGGTCGCGGAGCGGCGGCACCAGGACTTCGACGACGTTCAGTCGGAACAGGAGATCCTCTCGGAATCGCCCGGCCGCGACGTCGGCCTCGATATCGCGGTTCGTCGCGGCGACGATCCGCACGTCGGCCCGTCGCGTCGTGTTCTCTCCGACGCGTTCGTACTCGTGGTCCTGTGCGAACCGAAGGAGCTTCGCCTGAAGCGCCGGCGCGATCTCGGCGACTTCGTCGAGGAACAGCGTTCCGCCGTCGGCCGTTTCCACGCGTCCCGGCTGGTCGCGCACGGCGCCGGTGAACGCGCCGCGCGTGTGACCGAAGAGTTCGGCCGCGAGCAATTCGCCCGTGAGCGTCGGGCAATTGACGACGACGAACGGACGCTTCGCTCGGGGGCTCCGCGCGTGGAGGGCACGAGCGAGTTCCGTCTTCCCCGTGCCGTGCTCGCCGCGCAGCAGAACCGGGGCGTCCGACGCCGCGGCGCGCCGGAGCACTTCGAGCGCGGACCGCATGGCGGGCGATTTCGACTCCTCGACGGGCAGCCCGGCCGCGGCCGAGACCTGCTGCTCGAGTTCCCCGACGCGGTGGCGCAGGGCGTCGCGTTCGGCCGCCCGCGCGACGGTCTGACGGATCTGCTCCGGCGTGAACGGCTTCGGCACGTAGTCGAACGCCCCGCGGCGAACGGCTTCGACGGCGGCGTCGATCGACGCGAACGCCGTCATCACGACGATCGTCGCCGTGGGCCGCTGTGCGAGCCACGCGGGGATCAGGTCGAGGCCGTTCGCATCGCCGAGGCGAACGTCGAGCAGAACCAGGTCGAACCGCTCCGAGGCGAACGCCCGCTCGGCAGCAACGGCCGATTCTGCTGTGCGCACGGCGCACCCGAGGTTCTCGAGGCAGACGGTGAGCGTCGAACGGATGTTCGGCTCGTCGTCCACGACGAGGACCTTCATGTGAGGCGGCACCACAGTCACGGCTCCTGAGGACACGCCGGCGACGGCGCGGCGGGCTCGGCCGACACGCGGAGCGCCTCGCACTGCCGCACGAGCGAGCGCTGGATACGTCCGTACACGATCGCGAAGTCGATGAACCGGCCGACCGGTCCGTACCGTGCGCGGAAGGCGACCATGTCGAGGATGCGCGTCCCGCCCGCGACAGCCTCGAAGTACCGTTCGTGCTGGAACACACGCAGTGGGCCGGACGTCCGGTGCTCGCGGATCCAGCGCGACGGGGTGATCTCGGTCATCCGCATCGTGGCCCGCCGCGGGAACCAGAAGAGCCGCGACTGGAACACCCGCACATCGCCGATCGCGAGCAGCGGGGGCGTAGGGGAACCGTCCTTCATCCCGAGCAGGCGGCCGCCGCAGGCGAGGACGGGCGGCAGATCCGGGCGGCGGGCGCAGGCGAACACGTGCTCGAGCGGAGCTGCAATGAAGGCGACGTGTTCCACGACGGGCATCCGAGCAAGGTAGCCGAGGCGGCAGTGCCATCGGAACTCGGCCCTACCTCGTCGGGATCGCCGCCACTTGCGCGGCGTCATCGGCTCCTCGGTCCGGGCCGGCTCCGGTGCGGGGTCGGAAGTGGGTATGGACCTCTCGCCCGAGACGCCACGCCTCCGTGTGTCGTCGGAACTCGGCCCTACCTCGTCGGGAACGTCTCCACGAGCGCGGGGTCGCGTCCTCCTCGGTCCGGCCCGGCCGCTCTGCTCCGCGAGGGCGCGTCGCGCGACACGTCGTCCGTCAATCCTTCCCCCCGATCGGTCGGTTCCCGGCGGAGGCTGTCCCTCCCCCGGGGTACGTTGTGGGCGTTAGCAGTCGAATGTCTGGTATCGTGACCGGCCGATATCGTGACTGGCCGGCATCGTGACTAGCCGGCTCAGGCTGGAGGCGATCCCGGGCACCTGCCACTAGGAACGGAGAGTCGATGTCCCACACCCCCCCTGGAGAGACAAGAGGGCGCGTCCTGCGGTTCGTTCGCGAGCGTCTGCTCGCCGGGCGTCCGCCGACCGTGCGCGAAGTGCAGGAGGCGTTCGGCTTCCGCGCGGTGGAGTCGGCGCGCGCGCACCTCACCGCGCTGGTCGAGTCGGGGTTCCTCGACAGGGAACCGGGCCAGGCCCGCGGGTGGCGGCTTCCCTCCAACGGCACTCAGGCGCCGGTGCTGGTGCCCATCCTCGGCCATGTCCAGGCCGGAGCACTGACGACCGCTCTGGAGGAGCCGGAAGGCGAGGTCGCGGTCCAATCGCGCGGGCCGGCAGGGGAACTGTTCGCACTCCACGTCCGGGGCGACTCGATGCGCGGGGCAGGCATCCTCGACGGCGACTTGGTCGTGGTCCGGCGGCAGGAGACGGCCGAAGACGGGCGGATCGTCGTGGCTCTGGTCGGCGACGAGGCCACGGTCAAGCGTCTGCGGATCCGGCGGCACCCCGGGCCTCACCTCGATGGAGGACCCGTCGCGGCGCAGTCCCGCATCGAGTTGCACCCCGAGAACCCCGACTTCCCCGTGATCGTCCCGCCCCCGGGCGAAGCTCGCATCCTCGGGCGCGTGATCGAGGTTCGGCGGCATCTCGACACGGAGTCGGGGGCTCCGTGGGACTCTGCATTCCCGGGGGTCGCGCAAGTTGCACCGTCGGAAGATCCCGAGTCGCAGCCGAGTGGGTCGGAGCGCAATGTCCACCGTGGCAACCGGCGGCGCAACGACGGGAAGCACCGTCGTGGAGACGACCCGGCGAGCGCGTCCACGGATGCGTCGCCCAGGGTGTCGTGATGGTGACCCACCATGGATGAACCCTTCCGTCGTCTCGGCGCTCCGGCCGGCCCCCGTGCCGGCTCCACCACGCTCCCGTGCCGTTCGCGACTCGTGCCTACCTCGTCGAGTGCGTCTCCACGAGCGCCAGGTCGCGACCTCCTCGGTCCGGCCCGGCCGCTCTGCTCAGCGGAGGTGCGTCGTGAAGTGATGAGCGTGTCAAGCCTCCCGTACCGTCGGAACTCGTCCCTACCTCGTCGGGAGCGTGGCCACGAGGGCGGGGCCATCGACTCCTCGGTCCGGGCCGGTTCCGGTGCGGAGTCGGAAGCGCGCTTGGACCTCACGCCCGAAAGGTCAAGCCTCCCCCCCAACGTGCGGCGTGGGGCGGTGCCGCGCGCCGTCACGTCGAGCCCGGCGCCCGCATCGCACGGCAACCTGGCCCTCCGGACTGCGACCCCCGAAGCAGTCCAAATCGCCCCGTGGAGCCGCGACGCGCTCGCCGGTCGCCTCGTCGAGATCTCCGATCCCGGCGAAGGGGCACCGCTCACGATGGCGTTCTCGCTCGTACTCGACGCCCAACGACGCCGCGAGACCGTCGCGTGGGTCACGTCACGGGAAAGCGTCTTCTTCCCGCCCGACGTGGCCGCCAACGGTGTGGATCTCGAGGGTCTCGCAGTGATCCGACTGCCCGACCCGTCGTGCGTCGCCCGCGCCGCCGACCGGTTGCTCCGTTCGGGAGCGTTCGGGCTCGTGGTGCTCGACCTCGGCACAGGCGACGTGTCGATGCCGCTCCAAGCGCGCCTTCTGGGACTCGCCGAACGTCACGACGCGGCGGTCGTCTGTCTCACCGAAAAGCAGAGGAGTGCGCCGTCGCTCAGTTCACTCGTGTCGCTCCGCGTGGAGGCACGGCGCCGACGGGTCGGCGAGGGCGTGTTCTCGTGCGTCGTCGAGTCGGTGAAAGACAAGCGCCGCGCGCCGGGCTGGACACACGAGGAGGTGCGCCATGCGCCCCCCGGTCTCAGGTGACGCGATGGCGAAGGCCCCGGCGCCGACCGGTCCATCGCGTGGTGTGCTCTTTCCCGAGCAACGCACCGCCAGCGCCGCGCGCGAGATGACGCCCACGTCGTCGTCGGGCCAAACATCGGGTCAAGCATCGTCGTCGGACCGAAACCCGGTGGGTCGAGCTTCGGGAGGCCGAGCGCCGTCAGGTCGAGCACCGTCTCGTCAAACGCCCGTGGGACGACCATCAGCGGCGCCCCGACGACGAACGGCACCGTCACACCAGCCGTTGCTGCCGACCACACCGGGGCCCCCGCCGCTTCACGCCCCAGAAGCTCGGGACCCTCGGAGCTCGTCCCTACCTCGTCGGGAACCTCACCACGAGCGCGTAGTCAACGGCTCCTCGGTCCGGGCCGGCTCCGGTGCGGACTCCGGCGCTGAACGGAACCGCGGACCCGAAAACCGGAGCCTTGCCCCGCACCACCCCACGGCAGACCACCCCACGGCAGAGCACACCAAGGACGGCGCTCTCGTCGGCCCGGAGCACCGTCGGCGACCCGCGTGCGTGGACGCTCCAGCGTTCCCGCTCCAGCTTCTCCTCCGACGGGAGCCGTCGTGGGCCGGATGTCCGGTCGTGGTCCTGACGGAGGACCGCCCGCAGGGCCGCGTGCTCTGGGCGAACGAGGAAGCCCGGCAGTTTCGTGTGCTGCCGGGGCAGCGCTACGCAGCGTCGCTCGCGCTGGCAACCGAGTTGCGCGCGGGGGTCGTCCCCGAAGCCGAGATCCAGAAGGGCGTGGATGAGACCGCCGAGTGTCTCCGACGGTTCTCGCCCGCGGTGGAGCCGTCGCGTGACGAGCCCGGGGTGTTCTGGATCGACGCAGGGGGTCTCGGGCACCTGCATCCAGACCTGCGGATGTGGGCTCAAGCGATCCAAGTCGAACTCGCCAAGCTGGGGCTCCGGTCCTGCGTCACCGTAGGGTTCACGCGCTTCGGGGTGTACGCCATCTCTCGAGCGCTCGCGTCGCGGATGATCTGCGCCTCGTCGGGGACCGTGACCACGAGCGCGGGGGTTTCGGCTCCTCGCGCCGGGCCGGGGTTGGATCGGAGG
>JAIOPE010000070.1 GCA_021414065.1 Planctomycetota bacterium | reverse complement strand
CGGAGAAGCGCGCGCGGCTCGCGCGTGCCGAAGACGCGGCGCGGGCGGCCGAGGCCGACCGCGCCGCGCGCGCGGCCGAGGAAGCACGGCGCGCCGCGGAGGCCGCCGAGGCCGCGAAGAACGGCGGCGCGCCGCAGGCGCCGGAGGTCAAGTGACGCGGCACTGCCAGCGCGGTCACACGCTCATCGAGATGATGGTGGTCCTCGTCATCCTCTCGATCTTGGCTGTGGCCGGAGTCCCGACCTACAGCCGCGCCGTCGAGCAGGCGAACGTGGACGCGTGCGCGGCCGGTCTGCGGAGCGTCTGGAGCGCGCAGCGCGCCCATTGGCTCGAGCACCGCGCGTACACCGACTCGTTCGCCGCGCTCGTGGCGGAGCGAACCCTCGACGCCGGGGCGATCTCGTGCGTGAGCGGGTTCCAGTTCCGCATGACGGCGGCGACCGCGACGTCGTTCGCGGCGGAAGCCGCGCGGACCGGCGACGTCTGGAGCGGCGTGCTGGCGGTGGACCAGACGGGCGCGGTCACCGGCGACGTCGTCGCCGAGGGAGGTGCCCGTGTGGCCCCCTGCCTGCGCTAGCCCGGATCATGCACGAAGCTCCGCGCCTGGACGAGCCCGCGGGCTGCCCGCTGCGTTGGGACCCTGGCGTGGCTTGACAAAGCCGACGCTGCGGGTCCCGCCTTGCGGTCAGCTCCGCGGATCTCGTCCAGGACAGTGTGTCGCCGTTCGAACGAGCCTCGGATCGGCGTGCATCGCAAGCCCTTCCTACGTTGCACGCCGTTCTCCCGCGGAGCTTCGTGCATGATCCGGGCTAGCAGCCTGTCGGAGCATTCGCCCGCGCCGGTCAGCGTCGCGCGACTTCGAGCCTGCAACCCCTCACTGCGCCGTGGCGTCCGTCTGCTGCGTTGCTCGACCGGAGGCAACTCGGTCCCTGAGGTTAGCCTCCGGCCTCGCGCCTTGCAGCCGGCTCGCTGCGACGCATCCGGCATCGGCCGACGACTCCGACAGGCTGCCAGGCGGAAGGAGCGCGGGGCGTCGCTGCTCGAGATGAGCGTCGCGCTCCTCGTGCTCGCGCTGACGGTCGTCGGTCTGAGCCGTCTCCTCGCGGCGCACTCTCGTCTCCTCGACGCCACGGACGCCTGGTGTCGCGGCGCCCCGACGTTCCACGTCGTTCGCCCACCGGACCCGCTCGCGCGGCTCTGCGGCGAGGCGGCGACGCTCGCGACCGAGGCGCCCGACCCGGAGCCGACACCGGCGGGCGGCGAGGCCAACGACGTCGAGATCGTGAGCGTGACGCGGGAGCTGTCGCCGCCGACCGCGGTCGCCACCGTGAGGGTCACGCCCCGATGAGAGCGCGCACGCGGTGCTCCGGGCACACGCTGGCCGACGTCCTCGTGGCGTCGGTCCTGGTCGGGATCTTCGCGACGATCTCGGGCGGGGCCGCCCGGTTCATGGGCGTGGCGACGTCGTCGCTGCGCGACCGCGCGCGCGCAACGGGCGAGCTCCGCATGGCCACCGAGTACCTGCGTCAGGACCTCGGCGCAGCCGCGTCCCTCGCACGTACGGAGGACGGTGCGCTCCACATCGTCCGCGAGGAGGCGTACGCGAGGCTCTTCGGCGGATGGACCGACGGCGCGGATGCGGGCGTCACGTACGAGCGCCGCGGCCAACGTCTGTTCCGGATCGACGTCGCGTCCGACACCGAGGTCGTCGCGGCGCTCGATCTCCACGAGTTCACCGTCGAGGAACGCGCGCTCGACGAGACCGCGGTGCTCATCACGGCCGGCACGGGGTCCGAGGCCCGGTCGTTGACGCTCCTCTGGAGCGCGCCGTGAGCGACGGTCGCCTGCGGTCGCGCCGCCGCGAGCGGGGGCACCTGCTCGTGTGGACCGCCGTGTTCGCCATCCTCTCGATGGCGTACTGGGCGCTCGCGTTTCGCGCCACAGGGGATTGCATCCGCGCGGAGCGAGCCACGACGCTGCGGCTCTCGCGGGATGCGGGCGCGTCCCGCGCGCTCGCTGTGTCCGTCGCACTGCTCCGGACCGGCACGCCCCCGCTCTCGCCGTACTCCTGCGTCGTCGCGCCCACGGGCGGCACGCGCTGTGTCGCGACGTTCACGCAGGACCCCGTGGATGGCGAGGTGTGGCGCGTAGATATCCGCGCCGCGGTCCCAGGCGACGAACTGGTGCTCCCCGCCGCCCCGGGCGTGTTCTGACGATCCGGGCTAGACTTCGTCCGCGACGACGCGGAAGCTCCGTCGCATGATGCCGTAGTCCATCGGCGTGCAGAGGAGGAGGGCCGCGCCGACGCTGGCGGTCGTCTTGTCGGACACGAACAGGCCGTACGCGATGCAGGCCGCGCCGCCAAGTCCGTACGCGCAGGCCACGGAGAAGACGAGGAACCCCGCCGTCGAGACGTCGCTTGACGCGGCCGTGCGGTCCTCACGCAGGCGCACGGCTGCCGCTCGGCAGCGCAGAGACGCGAGCGCGGGCCCGGCAGAGAGTGCCAATGCGCAACCGATGGCGAGCGCGGGGCCCGTGAACCCGATGAGCGGCAAGGGCGCGGACGCGCCGAGCAGCGCCCGCACGATCAGCAGCGCCCGGTACTGCTTCAAGCGCAGCGCATCGGCCGACGATCCCGGTCCGTGCCCGGGCGCCTCGCGGGCGGGTTGAGTCACGCCCGCGGCACCTCGATCGTCCATCCCCACGGGTCCGGGCTCTCGCCCTTCTGAATGCCGCGGACGACGTCGAAAAGTCTGGAGCGCACGGAGTCGTCCGGGAAGACGTACGGCCGGTCGCGGTAGGTGATCTCGTGGACGCGGGCCAGCGTGTAGGCCGTGCCCGTGCAGAAGAGGCCCACGCCGTCGGCGATCACCTCGTCGATCGAGAGCGCGCGCTCCTCGACGTTCACGCCGAGGTGCTTCGCGACGTGGATCGTGGACTCACGCGTGACCCCGGGCAGGATCTGGTCGTCGAGCGGCGGGGTGACGAGCGTGCCGTCGCGGCGAACGAGGAAGACGTTGCTCCCGCTCGTCTCCGTGACGTACTTGACGTGGCGCGCGTCGAGGTAGAGCACGTCGGTGAAGCCGAGTTTCTTCGCTTTGTCGGCGATCAAGATGCCGCCGGCGTAGTTGCCAGCCGCCTTCGCGTACCCCGTGCCGCCGGGCGCCACGCGGCCTTGCTCCTTGACGAGGAGTCGCAGGCCCGGCGCAGAGCCCGCGGAGAAGTAGGGGCCCACCGGGCTCCCGTAGAAGGCGACCGTGAACCCCTGCACGGTGCCCAGGCCGAGTCGAGCCTCAGACGCCCACTCGACGGGGCGTAGGTAGAACGAGCCCTTCCCGTACGGGGGCACGAAACGGGCGTTGCGACGGACGAGTTCGACGCTCGCCTCGATGAAGCGTTCGACCGGGAACGGGGCGAGCGTGATGCGCTCGGCCGAGTTGCGGAACCGTTCGGCATTGCGGTCGGCTCGAAACAGCAGGATGCGGTCGTCCTTCGTGCGATGGGCCTTCAGGCCTTCGAAGATGCCGAGGCCGTAGGAGAGCGCCGGTGACGCGGGCGTGCAGCCGACGTCGCCGAACGGCAGCCACTCGCCTGCGTCCCAGACCGGCGACTTGCGCTGGTCGCCGCGCGCCACGTAGATCCAGTCGGTCTCGGTGAGCGAGAACGTCAGTCCGTCCCAGTTCGGAAGCGGCTTCATGCGGTACCTCCAGAGCGGATGGTGGCATCGCCGGGCGTCCGTGGCAACTCCGGCACAGGCGGGGCAGTGTCTGCGGTCACGAAGAACAGTCGTTGGCGCGATCCACGTCACCCTGAGCGGAGGCTCGCGGACGCAGGACGAACGCCGCGACGCAGACCGCGATCGCCAGGGGTGTGGCCCATGCGCCTTCTCCATTCAGCAGCGCGACCGCGAGCACGGAGACGGCCGCGACGGCGATGGCCGCAGGAGCACGGCCGTCGCCGTTGAGAGCGAGCGCGGCAGCGACGATCCCGACGATCCCGAGGGGGATGGCCAGTAGTTGGATTGTGTTGTCGCAGATCCGATCGAGGTCCGGCGCGGAGTGGTTGGCCTCGTAGATCATGGACGTGACGAACAAGGCTGCGATCACCCCGACGATGAGCTTCCAACAGGCTTCCGGCACGGTTCACCTCCTACTGTGAGCGGTCGCACTGCGCGACGGCGAAAGTCTGACGTCTCCGGCGGCCGAGTTCACGCGCCGTTTCGCGCCAGGATCGACATGGCGAGCAACTCGACGACGTGACGCACAGGGATCGGCTTGACCGATTGAGGAGTCGCGTTGTGGGCCGAGTGAAGTCCTGCGGCAATCTGCAGGTGGCAACCTGGGTTCGCGGTTGCGACGACGTCCGGCGACGCCTCGTGCAGGCACTCGACCTTCCGGTGGAGCAACTCTGCGGCGAGGTCGGGCTGCGCGATGTTGTAGACGCCAGCGCTCCCACAGCACCGGTCGGCGTCGCGCAACGGCACGAGTTCGACTCCTGGGATCAGCGACAGCAGCCGTCGCGGCGCGTCGCGAATGCCCTGGCCGTGCACGAGGTGGCACGGGTCGGCGTAGACGACGCGGACGGGGGCGGGCGGGGCGACTCCGAACGCCGCTGCGATGCTCCGCGGCTCGGCGCGGAGCCCGTGGCGGTCGAGCCACTCGAGGACGTCGGCGACGCGACCTGGGCAAGCCTCCCAGGGACCGCACGCCTGCTTCAGGTGGCTTCCGCAGCCGGCGGCGTCCACGATCAGCGCGTCCACGGCGGGCGGGAAGGCGTCGCCGAGACGCGTCGCACACGTGGCGGCGGCTTCCGTGTCTCCGATGTGGGCGTGCAAGGCCCCACAGCAGATGGGGCCGCGAGGAACGTGCACGTCGAAGCCCGCGGCCTGCAGCAGCGCCGCCGACGCAGCATGCACGCGGGGAAACGCCTGGTCCATGACGCACCCTGGAAGGAGCGCGACTGCGCCGCGGCGGGGCGCCACTGCCGGCAGGAACGGGCCGACAGTCCACGACCACGGAGTCCAATCGGACCTCGGCGCCACGCGCGCGGCCGCGCCGATCGCTCCGGGAAGCGCGCTCGCGATCCGGGTGAGGCCGACTCCGCGGGCGATCGCGGCACCGCGCATCGCCCAGAGCGTGGCAGTCGGGGAGGCGAAGGTCGCAAGCACCGCGGATGTCAGCCGGCCCGGCGGATGCGACGGGAGCAGGTGTGCGCGACCGGCCTCGAGAATGTCGCCGTAGCGCACCCCCGACGGGCAGGCCGTCTCGCACGCGCGGCAGCCAAGGCATCGATCCAGGTGCGCTGCTGCGACGGTCGGGTCGCTCAGGCTGCCGTCGAGCAGGCCGCGGACGAGGTCGATGCGTCCGCGTGGCGAATCGAGCTCGCTGCCGCTGACCCCGTACGTCGGGCAGGCTGGCAGGCAGAGTCCGCAGTGCACGCAGGCGTCGAGCGCGCTGCGACGGTCGGTCGGCGGCGGAGCATGCGTCATGTGTTCGCTCCGGCGAGCGCGCGGCGCCGGAGTACCCCGGGTGGGTCAAATGACCGTCGCACGCGGTCGTAGAGCGCCGCCGTGAGGACGTCCGGCGGAGACGGTGGCGCGGAATCGACCCACGTCGCTCGCCCGCGAAGGACATCGCCGACCCAAGAGCCGGAGAGTTGCGCGCCGGATCGCGCCACAGGCTCGGCGCGGCGCAGGGCTGCCACGCGCCGATGCAGGCCGTTCGGCGGTCGTTCTGCGGCCCGCTGGGTGAGCTCGGACCATCGCCCGGGGGCATCCTCCTCTACCGATGCACGGCAGTCGCCGATCGCCGTCGCGAGGAGTCGCTTGACCGTCGCCGAAACGGCCGCGGCGCGTCCCGAGAAGCGCGCGTCCACGTCGTAGACGTCGCCCGGACCGGCGGCGGTGACGATCAGGCCGCAGGGGGCGATCGGGAGGCGGTCAATGTGAACGACAAGTCGAGCGACATCCAGACCCAGTATCTGTCGGAAACAAACGGATCGGGTCGCCTCCGGGATGGTCTCAATCCGTATGTCCAGACAAGTGATTACACCCAACTCTCCGTGCGAACCACACAGCGCTTTCGGAACGTCGAAACCAGCGACACTCTTCACGACAGAAGCTCCGACTTGAACCATGTCGCCCGTGGGGAGCGCGATGCGTGCGCCGAGGAGGATGTCGCGCCAGCGGTAGCCATTTCGGGCGGTGACTCCGTCGGCGGCCGCCGCCACAGCGCCACCTACCGTGCCCTGGTCGTCCGCGTCCCACGGGTTCAACGGCAGCACACACCCGACTTCCCGAAGCGCGGCGTCGATGGCGACGAGCGAAGTGCCGGCGCGCACCGTCATGACCAGGTCGGATGGGCGCAGTGCCACGACTCCGCGCAGTCCGAGCGTTGAACAGGTCACGTCCGAAGTCCGGTCTGCGGTCGGGCCGGGCGACACACGCGCGGATGCGCCACCGCCGCTGATGCGCACGCGCTCGCCCGTAGCGACCGCCGCGCGGAGGACGTCGATGACGCCCAGCTCTGTTGCCGGAGTCACGACGCTCACAGCCACCCCCGCGCCGGCTTGGTCCCGGCGAACCCGCCGCCGGGTGCGGCGGCTGGGAAGACCTTTTCCGGGTTCATCCGCTCCGCCGGGTCGAACGCTGCTCGAATGCGGCGGAACAGGCTGATCGTGGGCGCGTCGTACTGGAGCGGCAACAGGTCTCGCTTCTCACCCCCGACGCCGTGCTCGCCGGTGAGCGACCCACCGAGTGCCAGGCACAGTTCGAGCACCTCACGACCGGCCTTGGCCCCGCGCCGAAGCTCGTTGTCGTCGAGCGTGTCGAACAGGAAGAGCGGATGGATGTTGCCGTCGCCTGCGTGAGCCAGCGTGGCCACGCGGACGCCGTTTCGCGCAGCGACTTCGCCGATCCCCTCAAGCGCCTCGGCGAGGCGCGACGGCGGCACGCAGCCATCGTGCGTGTAGAACCCGCGGCAGATCCTGCCGAGCGCACCCGCGGCCTGCTTCCGCCCTTTCCACATTCGCCCGCGTTCCTCGTCGGACGTGGCGGCGCGCACGTCGATAGGGGATTGGCCCCGAAGTGCACGAAGCATCACCGGCTCGTCTGCGTTCACCTCTTCGGTTGCGCCCTCCAGTTCGATCAGCACAACTGCCGCCGCGTTCGACGGGAACCCCGCGTGGGCGAAGTCCTCGACGGCTCGGACGCAGGCCTGGTCCATCAGCTCCATTGCGGCGGGCAGCGTGCCCGACGCGAGCACGGCCGAGACTGCGCGGCCCGCTGCGGGAACCGATGCGTAGCTCGCGAGAAAGGTGCGCACGGCTTCCGGGGCGGGGACGAGGCGCACGACGATCTCCGTCACGACACCGAACAAGCCCTCGCTGCCGGTGACGAGGCCCATGAGAGCGTCGTCGTGCTCGGTGGGCGTCGCTGCGCATTCGCCAAGCCGGATCATCGATGCGTCGCTCGTGACGACCGCCAGGCCCGTGACGTGGTTCGTCGTTGTGCCCAGCCGCAGCGTGTGCGGTCCCCCGGAGTTCTCGGCGACGTTCCCACCGATGGTGCAGGCAGTCTGGCTCGATGGGTCGGGCGCGTAGCGCAATCCGTGTCGGCGCGCCGCGTCGGACAACCGCGCATTGATGACGCCCGGTTGCACCACCGCTCGACGCGCGCGCGGGTCGAGCGACAGGATGCGGTCCATTCGCGAGGTGACGATCATCACGCCTCCGCGCGGAGCGAGCGTGCCGCCGGAGAGTCCGGTTCCCGCGCCACGCGGCACCACCGGCGCCCCGGCGGCGCTTGCGACCGTCATCGTCGCGATCACTTCTTCGGCCGTCCGTGGGAGCACGACCACGTCCGCGGCGGATCGGTGGAGTGTCTGCCCGTCGCAGTCGTAGACGCGCCGCTCGTCGGGGTGGGCCAACACGGCGTCCAGCGGCAGCGCCGCACGGAGCGATCGGACGAGGTCTGACTCGGGGCGAGGGTGCACGATGGGAGTGTCGCCGCAGGGCCGGACGTGACCGGGGCGACGTCGCCAGCACGCCCGGAGTTCGCGCGCGTGCTGCCGATCCCAGGGGATGGACGTGGCCCGGGCAGGCGTTGCCCAGGCGATCCTGGTAGCCTCGAACCCCGGTCGTCGATGGGGCTGCTTCGAACCGCGCGCGCACGCGCATGGTTCCACGGCGGTTCGTCGGACGGGCCCAGACGCCGCGCGGGAGGTGTTTCGTGACAGGTCGAGCTTCCGGTTTCATCCGTGGCCACGCATCCAAGGCGCGTTCCGGGCGCGGCGCAGTCGTCGCGATCCTGATCATCGTCGTGCTGGTGCTGGTCGGACTCGGGGTCTGGTTTGCGATGTCCGACGCGGCGGCGCCCGTCGGCTCGCTGGCTCGGCAGGGGAGCGCGGCGACCAAGAGCTCGGACCCGCCGGCGGCGGAGCCGAAGAAGCGCATCCGGGCCGGCCGGCACTGGACGCAACTCGGTACGGGCGAGGTCCGGGGCGTCGTCCTCGAGTACGGCAGCGAGAAGCCACTCGGAGGCGTAGCGGTCACGCTGGGCGCGGGCGTGCCCGGTCCGGGCAGCGCTCTCGAGGCGGTCACCCTCTCGGACGGGACGTTCCGGATCGTCGGCGTGCCGAACTTCGATGATTGGACGCTTCGCGTGAAGACGAAGACGCCGCTTCGGGAGCTTGAGCAGGCGGCCGTGTCGGTGGTGGAGAACAAGGTCACGGAGCTCGGCGTGCTCTACGTGACGCCCGCGTTCGCGGTGATCGGCGTTGTGGTTGACGAGCAAGGCGCACCGATCGAGGGCGCCGAGGTGCGCGCGCTGCGGTCGCGGCAGGGCGGGTCGCAGATGGACATCTTGAGGCTGATTCGGGAACTCCCGGTCGAGACACCCGCGGTGGACCGGGCCACGACCGCCGACGGAGGTCGGTTCCGGCTGACGAAGACGTCGCCCGGGTCCTACGACTTCAAGGTCGTCAAGGGCGGCCGACAGGTGCTCGTCGAGAAGCAGGTCGTCGTGACCCCGGACGCCGAGAAACGCCCGCTGCGCTTCGTGATGTCGAAGGGATTCCAGCTCGACGGACGGGTGAGCCGGAAGGGCCCAGGGCCGGTCGCGGGCATTCCGGTGGTGGCGTTCCGCGAGCCGCAGGGGGAACTCGATCTGCTGGTGCTCGACCGCTGTTTCGCGGTGACGGACGAGGAAGGGAAGTTCCACCTGGACGGCCTCGGTTTGGGGAAGTTCATCGTGTCTGCGACGCCGGAGGGCGAGCCGTTCACCATCCAGAACGACGTGCAGATTCCAGTCGTCAAGTGGCTGGAAGTCGTGATCGAAGGCGACGCCTGGCTCGAGGGCAAGGTGGCGGGTGCCGGCGGAGCCGCGATCGCAGGCGCTCAGGTCTACATCGCCAACTTCGACAGCAAGCCGGTCGTGGCGAGCACGCGCACCGACGGCGACGGGCGGTACTCCGTGCGCGGACTGAAGAGCGGGAAGGTGCAACTGTTCCTGGTCCAGGCCGAGGGCTACGCGACCTGGCCGACCGACCTGATGGCGGCCCTCCAGGGCGGCGGAAGCGGCGGGCTGGAACTCAAGCCCGGTCGCAACGAGAAGGACGTGTCCCTCGCGCCGGGAGGCACGATCGCCGGCGTCGTCATGTCGAAAGATGAGGAGAAGCCGCTCGAGGGTGTGAAGGTCGAGCTCGGGTCCATCCTGATGATGTTCGGGGGCTCGCGAAGTGCCACCACCGACGCCCAGGGGAAGTTCGAGCTCACGAGTGTGCCGCTCGGCACGTCAGTGCTCATCTTCTCGAAGGAGGGGTGGTTCCAGCCGGGGATGACTCCGGAGTCGCTGGGCATGGCGTTCATGGGCGGGGCCGGCTCCACGAAGGCCGACTCGGGCAAGGGGTACGTCGTGTCCATCAGCGAACCCGGGCAGAAGGTCCAGCGCACGGCGTTCCTCGCGCGTGGCACCACGCTCTCCGGGCAGGTTGTCGCGCCGGACGGCACACCCGTGGCCGGCGCCCGAGTCGAGCTTCGGGACGACAAGCAAGACGGGTTCATGGGGGGGCTCGCCGCCGTCTTCGGTGGTCGTGATCCGCGGTTCACGGACGCGGAAGGGCGCTTTGAGATGCCCGGCCCGCAGCCCGGGACCAAGACGCGCGTCGCCGCCACGGCACCGGGTTTCCTCGAGGGCAAGTCGGACCTGGTGACGGCCGGCGTCGGGCAGAAACTCGACGGCGTAGCGGTGAGGCTCCGGCTCGGGGCGATGCTCGAGGGGAAGGTGTCGGATGACCGCGGCCAGCCGATCGACGGTGCCTTCGTGCGCTGGCTGAACAGCGAGGGGCTGAACGAGTGGGAGGTTGACTGGAAGCTCCGGGCGGCACGGCCGTCACTGACCGATGCCGACGGGCGCTACAGGATGGAGAACGTCGAGCCCGGCAAGGTCATGGTGCAGGTGGAACACCCGCGGTATCTGCGCCTCACGGAGAAGGACGTGGCCACCGCCGAGGGCAAGGCATCCCAGTTCGACGCGAAGCTGCGTCTGGGTGCCGTGATCGACGGACGCGTGGTTGGACCCGACGGCAAGCCGCTGTCCGGCGCGAACGTCTCACTCACCCTGCGCGGCGAAGGTGGTCCGAATCAGTGGGCGCGCGTCCGCGACGGTGCGGTGACTTCCGAGAGCGACGGTCGGTTCCGCGCGGAAGGTCTCGAGCCCGGCACGTACGACGTCGTCGCCGCGCAGAAGAGTTTCGCCCCCAGTGAGAAGGTCACGGCGGAGGCTGGCGGGCCCTCCATCACGTTGCGACTCCAAGTCGCGCTCCGGATCGGTGGCGTCGTCCGTGCCGACGGTCAACCGGTTGCGCGCGTGAGTGTCCAGGTACTCCGGCGTGGCGGGGCAGGATCGAATGCGTCATCCGGGGCCGGCGGCCAGTCCACGAGCGAGGATGCGAACTGGGAGCAGGTCCAGTCCACCGAGAGCGGAACGGGCGGGCGATTCACGTTCGATGACGTTGCCGCGGGTGTCTACAGGCTCCAGTTCTCGCCGCCAGCCTGGGGCGACGCCCGCCCGAACGTGCTGAAGCGGACGCTGTTCGACGTCTCGGCAGGGAACGACGGACTCGTCGTTGATCTGCAGGCCGGGCTCTCCATCAGCGGGTCGATTGCGCTCGACGACGGCACTCCGGTCGCACGCGGGTGGGCAAGCGCTTGGCTGGTCGGCGCGAATGGCGGGCCGGCCGCAGGCGTGGACAATGCATGGGCTTCGTTCGAGGGCGGCGAGTTCACGCTCGTCGGCTTGGTGCCCGGAACGTGGGAGGTGCAGCTCAACGCTCAAGGCGCCGGCACGAAACGGGTGCGCGTCGAAGCCGGTCGGACTGACCTCCGGATCGTGATCGGCGCTGGCGCCAAGATCGCCGGCCGCGTGGTGCTCGAAGACGGCTCGGCGGGATCCGGGCTCTGGGTCAACGCCACGAACGGCCAGGGGGGACAGGGTGCCGCCACGGACACCGATGGCCGCTACACGATCGTGGGACTCGAACCCGGACGGTACCGCCTGGACGCTGCAAAGTTCGGATCCGGGGGCGTGAGCGGGTTCGCCGAGGGCGTGGACGCGCGGGTGGGTGAGACGATTGAGGCCCCGGTTATCACAGCGCGCGTTGTCGCCGTGCCGCCGCCGGACGGGAGATAGGTGGCTGCTCGGAGTCCAGAGTCACGATCGGCTGCGCTCCGTCGAGCCGGATGCGCTCTGGCGAGCCGGCTGCAAGGCGCTCGGTCGGAGGCAAACTCCAGGGACCGGGTTGCCTCCGACCGAGCAACACAGCAGACGGCGGCCACGGCGCAGTGAGGGGTTGCAGGCTCAAAGTCCTACGACGCTGACCGGGGCGGCCGACTACTCCGACAGGCTGCTAGCCCGGATCGCTCACGAAGCTCCGCGGGAGAACGGCGTGCAACGTAGGGCGAGCTTGCGATGCACGCCGATCCGAGGGGCGTTCGCACGGCGGCACACTGTCCTGGACGAGATCCGCGGAGCCGACCGCAAGGCGGGACCCGCAGCGTCGGCTTTGTCAAGCCACGCAAGGGTCCCAACGCAGCGGGCGGCCAGTCGTCGACGACGGGGCTCATCCAGGCGCGGAGCTTCGTGAGCGATCCGGGCTAGCCGGCCGACATCCAGGCTGCCACGCCGTCGGGCTCGCCCGGCGCGAGCAACTCGAAGAACCGGACATGCAACGGGCGTCCCGTGGACGCATGAGCCAGGGATCGTGCCGATTCGAGCTCTGCGGCGTCGCCTACGCGGAAACTCCAACGTCCGGCTGGATCGAGTCCGGTCGCGGTCGCGATACGCGCCGCGAGCGTACGGGCGACCCGACCGAACGTCAGACGCGCGTTGATCTCGCAAAGTGGGTGGAAGCGGGTGGCACCCGATGCGTCACGCCACCGGAAGGCGTCGATTCCGAAGGGGCCGCGCCAGCCACGCTCCGCGAGCGCCCGGCCGACGGAATGGACGGTCGAGTGGAGCGTCGCTGCCTCGTCTGCACGAAGTGAGGACACCGGAAACGAGATGCCGCGGAAGTCGCCGCGCTGTGTGTTCTCAAGATCGTGGAGGTCCACGTCTTCTACGCCGCTTTCCGTGACGAGCGCCGTCGCCCCGAAGTCGCCTGCGCGCGGGAGCCACGGCTCCACCAGCACAGCCTCGTGCAGTTCGAGCAGCTTGTCCACGCCGGCGCGGTGAGCGTCGTCCAGTTGGGCGCCGCGCCCTCCTACGCGACTTCGGGCGGCGGAGGAGTGCGCGGCCTTGGCAATCCACGTTGCAGCGGGCGTCGCCTCAGCTGCGACTCGGATGGCGACCTCCGCGGCGTCCATGTCCTCGGCGATCGATGCGCCCGGGAGCGCGCAACCGAGCGTGCGCTGGACCTCCATCGCGAACCGGCGATCGTTCACCGCGACCGCGATGTCGCTCGACTCGCCCCAAACCAGGTCGCCTGGGCCAGCCGTGGGGCGGGATCCCGACACCAGTAGGGGGCGGCTGACGCCGGGCACGTCGGTCATCCGCTCCGGGGCCACCGCGCGTGGTGTCCAGAGGATGTCAGCATCGTCGGCGAACGCGCGAAGCAGCGTGGCCATCGCTGCGAGGCGCGCCACGATGTCGTCGCGCGGCATGAACCGGGGATCGAGCGGCGATGGCGCCGGGCGCCCGGCGAGGTGCCTGAGCGCAGCCGCTCGCCGCGCCCAGAGCGACTCCGCGAACAGGTTGCCGATGATCTTGCGTGTCATCGAGTCGCTCCGCCTGGGCGCTCCGGGGCTGTGCTCGCGAGCCGGGTCACGAACTCGTCGTCGAAGCCGGCGGCGCGGCGACAGTCGGCATCGAAGGTCGCGCCGCGAGCGCGCGAGGCGCCGAGCGGTGGCGAGACGTTCGAGCGGTAGGCCTCCCAAGGCGTCTGCTCCGGCTCCTTCCAGAGGAGCAGGTGTTCCCACGCGAATCGCACGTGCCGAATCTCGTCTCGGCGGACACGGTCGAGCGCCGCCGCGGTCGGTTCGTCGCCGGCGAGCCGCGCGGCAGCGGCGTGTTCTGACGCGAAGTCGAGGTTGGCGTTCTCGAATGTCAGTCCCATGGTGCAGACGAACTCCAGTGGAGTGCGGATACTCGGCACTCTACGCCAGAAGTGCCCCGAGACGGGCTCGTCGCCGAAGTGACCTCCGAGCGCCTCGATCCGATCCATGTACAGTCGCAGGTGTGCTTGTTCCTCGCGGATGATACCGACGCAGCCCTCCCGGAAGCTCCTGGGTGCGTCGGGGAACGCGAGCAGCGCCCACGCGAAGATCTCGATTGCCTGCAACTCGTGGCTCGCGAACGCGTGGAGTATCCGACGACGCTGCGCCGGGTCGGCCATGCCGAGGATCGACGGCGTGCGAGCCTGTCGCCCAGCAACGATCGTGAGCCCGGGCGGTCGCGAAGGCGAGTCCACTCGGATTGCGGGCCCCGGCGCGATGTCGAGCAACCCGTCCGGCGGCACGAGTTTGCCGCCGACGGACTCCGCCGCGAGGAGGTCGAGGCAGTACTCGCGGACGGTGCGGGGACCGGTCACGGAGGCAGGGTCGGTGATGCGTGGCCCGACCGCAAGCGGTGGACTCGCAGGATCGCAGATTCCCCGTGTTACGAACGACGACAGCGTGCTACGTTGTCGTACCTATGGCGCACCCCCCCAAGTCCGTCGTTGTCACGTTCCGGGTGGATGCCCATCTGGCGGAAGCCCTTGAACGCGTCCCAGACAAGTCCGCGTTCATCCGGGAGGCGCTCCAGTCGTCCCTCCATGAGACCTGCCCCGCGTGCAACGGCGTGGGGCGCGTCGATTGCGAGGCAGCGGGGTGGCTCTCGCAGATCTTGCGCGACGAGGGCGCGCGCAACTGTTCCTGCTGCGGCACGGCGTTCCCGCCCGCGGCGGGCGCCGCGACGCCGCCGGGTGCGCGCTCCAAGGACAAGTCGAAAGATAAACAAACAGACACTGCGACGTGCGGGCACTGCGGCCCGGACGGGCATCGTCACTAGATCGGTCAGCGACACCCCAAATGAAGCCTCCATTCGATCTCGACCGTGCCGGAGCGGTGGCGTCTACGCTCTGTGCGATCCACTGCGCGGCGATTCCGATCTTGCTCGGATTCGGCGCTGCCGGTGCCGTGTCGTGGCTGGATCACGAACCGGTGGAGTGGGGTTTCGTGGGGATCGCAGCCGTGATCGGCACGGTGTCGGCGTGGCGCGGCTACCGAGTTCACGGGAACAAGCCGGTGGCAATTGTCCTTGCGACCGCCGCGTTGTCCCTGCTCGCACTCACTTGGACGAGTCACGCGAGCCACGGCCACACCGGCAGCCTGAGTTGGCTCTTCCCGCTGATCGGCGTCGTGATCGCGGTTTCGCACGTCGTCAACCGACGCCTCTGCAACTCGTGCCGATCCTGCGAAGCCCACGCCCACGAGCCCGCACCCGCTCGGGAGCGCCCGTAGGACGTACTTGTTGAGGACGTACTTGTTGAGTCGGGGGCTGACGTCCTCCAACGGCCGACGGGGACCGCCGCCCGATGCGCGATGCTCGGGCCGCCGTCATGACTGAGATCGGCGCGTCTTGGTGCTTCGAAGGGGCCTCGCTCGCGACGGCGCTCGCAGCCCGTTCGGGCCGCGTCCGAACCGTACGGCGGCGGACGTTCTCGAACGCACGACTCACCCGGCCCTGCGCGATCGGGTGGGTCCCACGCTGCGCGGTCCGGGTGGTCGGAGGCGCGGTGGCAGGGCTCGGTGTCATGCTCGGCGCGTGCACTGTCGACTGAACCGTCGACTGAACCGTCGACGGCACCGTCGACTGAACCGTCGACGGCACCGACGACGGCACCGACGACGGCACCGTCGATCGGATCGGACGCCGCCGCGCGGCTCTCGCGGAGGTTGACTCCGCCGCCCTGTCCAGTCGGGCCTTTCGGCGCATCGGCCGTCGGCGGCACGAGATCAGCGCGTTCGGAGAGACGACGTCCGCCCGCGTCGCGGAAGCAGGGACGGTCGTCGTCCCACCCGTCGAACCGGATTCGGCCGGCGTCGAGCAGAACGTGATGGCCGTGACACAGGCGCAGCAAGTCCGCGGCTTCGCGACTGCCGCCGGCGCGGTGGGGGCGGATGTGGGCGAACTCCAGGAACACATTGCGCCCGCACGCGGGGACTTCACAGCGGTCGCCGGACCGAGCGCGCACCTGCCGTCGGGCGTCGGCCGGGATGTACCGCCGTCCGGGGAGTTCAGCCGTGTCGGGGAGTCTTCGTTCTCCTTCGCCCTGTCGCAACGGGTCGAAGTCGTCGAGGTAGTGGTTCACGACCAGCGCGAACGTCTCGCCCTCGGTGAGCATCGTGCCTGCCTGCTCCGAGGCGACGGCGCGGGCGCGCCCGAAGTTCTCCCTTGCCGGCAGCGAAACCGCGAGTGCGAGCGACGTGACGGCCTGCTGCTGCGCAGCCTCCTCCTCGCGCTCTCGGATCAGCGCATGCACCCGCCTGGCGGGCTGGGATGTTGCGATGGCCACAGCGTTCTCGCCCTCGTGCAGCAACTCCGGCTTCGAGATCAGGCGCCCCGCTAGGGTGGCCTGCGGGACGGACATCGCGCCGGCAAGGACGGCGTCCGCAACCGTGGGCGAGTTGCCTCGCGCAGCAAGCGCGTCTTCGCCGTTCGCGGGCGGGGGGGTTCCCGTCGCACACCCGGTCGACGGCTCGCCGGCGCCCGACGGAAGGTCGAGCGCTCGGCCGAGGTCCACGAGGCTCCGTGCGTCGTGCGGCGTGAGACCGAGGCGGACGCCGTACTCCTCGATCGAAGCGCAGTCCAGCGCCACGAATGTCCTCGTCAGGGCGATTCGCACAAGTTCCCGCGCGAGCACGACCTGGCTCTCGACGAACTGCCGCGCCAGGACCTTCGCTCGCTCGTGGCATGCGAAGTCAGGTTCCATCTCGATCCGGCGGCGGTCAGCCTCGATCTCGGCCATACAATCAAAACACTATCACACGGTAGGGACACCCCGCCGCCCCGGTCCCGCTGCTACCCGACGATTGCCGCCACAAGCTCCGGCGTGACGTCCGCGAGAGAGCGGAGAACTCGATCCGCCGTGGAGAAGTCGTTTCCCGTCGTCCACGAGTTCGGAATGGCTATGCAACGCGCGCCGGCTCTGTGCGCGGCGACGACGCCCTTCTCCGCATCTTCGATCACCACGCAGCGCGACGGCGGCATGCCGATCGCCGCAGCGGCCGCGAGGAACGCATCGGGGGCGGGCTTCGGCCGCGCGTAGCACTCCTTGGTGACGACCTCGCGGAAGAGGGGCCGCAGACCGAACTTCTCAAGAAAGGGAAGAACGACCGACGCCTCCGAGTTCGTCGCCACGGCGACGGGGAAGAGCATCGCGAGGCGCCTCAGCGTCGCCTCGACGTGCGGCATCAGTTCGGCCTCTGCGAGGATCAGATCCCGGACGATCGGCGTCCGCCGACGGCGCATCTCGTCGGGCGAGATCGTGATCTGCGGAAACGTCGCGCAGGCGTACTCCGGTCCCCGACCCAGGGAGACCCACTCCTTGGCGTAGACCTCGCGCGTGACGGACACGTCGAACTCAGCCAGGACACGCGAGTACGCGCGGAACCAGAACTCCTCGGAATCGACGATCACCCCGTCGAAGTCGAACAGGACCCCGACGTCCTTCACCGTCCGCCCCCGGCGCTCCCGGGGATGTCGATCTGCACCGACGCGCTGCCGCCCTTCTCGGCCCTCCAGGTTGCCGTTGCGCGCCCGGAGCCGCGGACGACGAACCGCAATCGGATCGCCGACGAACCGGCGATGCCCTGCCAGAGGCGCAGGTCCGCTGGGCGGCGCAGGATCGGGTCCGCGACCGCATTCGTCTCGGTGACCACGACGCCTGCGGAGACGACGTCCACGCCATCGAGCGTGACGTGGTCGGCGGCGCCGATGCGCTTCTCGGCCGCCCACGCGCTGCGCGTCGGGATCGCGCCGTCGTTTCGGAACACCACGTCCACCTCGGACAGCGCGGTGCCCGCCACCGCACGGACCGACGCATCACCCGCTCGGACCCTCGGCATCTGCGAGGCGTGGTAGACGACGAACATCGCGTTGCGGTGGAGCATCTCCTCCGTCATGAACGGCGGTGGCACGCGGCCCGTGTCACGCTTCCACCCCCCGAGCTCGACGCGCCCGAGTTGCGGGTGGTCGAACGGCTTCCACGGCACCCAGCGGCGCGACATCTCGAGGTCGTCGTCGAAGCGGAGTCGCTCCTTCGCGCGGTCGCCGTCGCCCGACCTGCGGCCTCGGTACTGGTCGCCGTTCCACAACTCGTTCGTGAAGGCGAGGACCCCGAGCGTGCCGTAGGCGAAGTCCACCTCGCCGCCGTAGACCTGGTACAGGTCCTTCCAGATGACCATCGACCGATAGAACGGGAGTTGCTCCTCGCCGCGGGCTGCGATCTCGCGCAGCACGCGGTCGTCGGACTCCGGAACGGCCCCGAACGACTGCGCGCCCGGGCTGCGCAGGATCATGCCGCCGTTGTTGTGGAAGCTCTGGAAGCCGGCGACGTTGGGGTGCGCGACGAGGAACGCGGCGACCGAGCGGGACTCGGGGAGCGAGAGCGGGTACGGGCCTGCCCCGCCCTGTTCCGCAGGGCCGCGCCACGCAGCGGGCCAGTCACGATTCGGGTCGTACCCGCCGGGGCCGTCTTCGTTGTAACGGCCGTCGCCGTCGTCGTCCTTGCCCTCGATGCCGATCATGCGCCAGCGGCCGCGCTCGCCGGGCTTCGCGTGCACCATGAGGCGCGGTTCGTCCGGGTCGGGGTTCATGTCGCCGTCCGGCGACTCGACGCGCATCTCGAGGATCTCGCCGTCGCCGTCGAGGTCGTCCGGCGCGTCTTCGTCGAAGAGGCCGTCGCGGTCGTTGTCAACGGGGCGGCTCCCGCCGCGCGACGAGTGCATCGTCCCCGCGACGTCGAGCCAGCGCGCGCGGCCGTCGGGGTTGATCGTCGGCGTGACGTAGAACGCGCGTTCGCGGAGCAGTTCGGCGACGCGCGGCAGCGCGCGATTCTCGCAGAGCCACCAGACCATGTAGAGACACGTCTCTGCGCCCTGCACCTCGTTGCCGTGGACGTTGCCGTCCACCCAGAGCGCGGTCTTCGACGTGTCGGGGCCGGTCGCGCGGTCGGTGAGGACCATTGTCGTGAGGTCGCGACCCTCAACTGACTTCCCAATCGTCCGCACCTCGACCAGATCCGGAAACGCAGCCGCGAGCTCGCGCGCCGCCTGCTCCAGTTCGGGAACGTGGTACCAGCGGTTCCAGGCGAGCTCGACCTTCGGCTTCCGGGGCAGCACGGCGTCTCGCGGACGAGGCGCGTCGTGGGTCCAGGGCGGCGTCTCTGGACGGTCCTGGGCGTGCGCCGAAGTGACGAGAGCGAGCACGGCAAACACGATGGGAGTGCGGCGGATCATGGGATCTTCACCTCGAGGGTCCGCCTGCCCGTGTCCGGTCCGACGCACTCGACGACGACGGTTGCCCCGCTCGGCCCGGCGACCACCCAACGCAGGGCGTCGGTGTCCTCGCCGCCGGCGAGGCGCTCGACCTGCACGAGCGGCCGACCTGCGAGCAGCGTCGCGCCGTCCGGGAGCAGGACGCGCACGTTCAGCGGGCGTCGCCCCTTCACGTCCACACTGCGCTGCGTGTGCGTCGGCAGGCGCCCGGTGTTCGCGAGGCGCGTCTCGATCCGCAGCACGCCGGGCTCGCCCGACGTCTCGGTCCTCGTGAAGACGACGGCCGCGCGGTCCTTCGCGAGCATCGTCAGGAACTCCGTGATCGACGACGTCTCGCCGAACACCGGCTCGCCGGTCGTCTTGGTGTCGGTCGGCACGTCGATCTGCGCGACTTCGGTGCCGTCCGGCAGCCCCTTCGCGACGGCGTCGGCGACCTTTGTCCATCGAAAGGTCAGGTGTACGGGATCCGCGCCTGCCGCGGGCCAAGGCGGCGTGATGCGGTTGAGCGGCGCGCGTCCGAGCCAGAGACGGCCGAGTTGGTGCCAGCAGACGGCGGCGAGCGACCCCGCGCCGGGCGCCTTCGGCTTCCGCTTCTCGACGACGCCCTTGCCGTGGGCCGCGCGCAGCGCGTCGAGCAGTTTCGCGTCGGCGTCGGGCAGCTTCGGCCAGGCGCCAGTCCACTCGGGCGCGGCGGCGAGCGTCTCCGCGGCGCCGATCTCGTAGACGACCGCGATCCGCTCGTCGGCGAGGAGCAGGTCCATCATCGCCCGCGTCTCCGGCTCTGAGACCGCCCAGCGTCCCGCGGCGGGCACATGCTCCTCGAAGAACGTCGCGAAGTTGCGGGACACGTCCACCGCGCCCGGACCGTCTTCGTTGAAGATGCCCTTCGCCGCGTCGGCCCGCTGCGGGCCTTCGTTCGGCTTCTTCGGGTCCTCGTCCGCGAAGTCGCCGGCGGCGTCGGGGACGCGCATCCATCCGGCTGCGCCGTCGCCGTCGAGGTCGTCGGGCGCGTCCTCGTCCACGTCGCCGTCCTGGTCGTCGTCGGTCGGCGTGGCGTTGCCGCCGGTCAGGCCCACGGCGTCCGGGCAGGCATCGACGATGAACCGCACGGCCGTCTTCGCCGGGAGATCTGCAGCGTGCGCGGCGAGATGCGCCGCGACGTCGAGCGCCAGTCGCGAGTCGTCGTCGTCGCGCCACCCCGACAGGTGCGCCACAACGAGAGTCGCCCACTCGACATTCGCCTCGGGCGTGGCGGCGACCGTCAGGACTCGGATGGGCATGCCGCTGGCTGACCGCCCGTACGTCGCGACGCGCACAGCCGCCGGGTACTTTGCCGCGAGTTCTTCCACCGTCCCGCGGAAGGAGTCGTCTGGAACGGGTGGAGACGGGGTCTCGGGATTCACTGCGGTCGGAGGGGGCGCCTCCGGCTTGGGTGCGTCCTGCGCGCGGGCGACGACGGCGACGAGTGCGACGATTGCAAGTGCGGCGGCGGCGCGCGCGGACGGTGGGATCTCCCCGCGACTTCGCCTACTCCACACGCAGCACCTCGATGTCGAAGTGCAGGTCAGTCATCGCCGGCACGGTCGGTGGGGATCCTTCGGCGCCGTAGGCGAACGCCCACGGGATCACAACCTTCCAGCGGTCGCCCCCCCGCATCCGCGAGACGATCCAGTCCCAGCCCTCGATCACCTCGCCGGCGCCCACGCGGAACGAGAAGGGCTCGTTGCGGGCGCGTGAGTCGTCGAACACGGTCCCGTCGGGCAGCGTCCCGATGTAGTGGACGGTCGCCTTCGACCCGCGGATGGCCGCGTTTCCTTCGCCTTTCGTCACGACCTCCCACGAGGGTGACGGCACGATGCCGACGATCTCGATGTCGAAGGCGAGGTCCGCGTCGGCGGGAATCACGCCGGTGAGTCCCGCGGCTCCATACGCGAGGCGCGAGGGGATCGTCGTCTTGACGTGATCGCCGACATGCAGTTTCGGCAGCAGCAGGTCCCAGCCGCGGATCACGTGCCCGGCGCCGACGGTGAGGACGAACGGTTGGCCCAGTCGGCGCGTGCTGTCGTACTCCACTCCGCTCGACGCGAGGCTGGCCGTGTAGTGCATGAGCACCACGTCGCCGACCTTCACCGGTGCGCCCGTCCCCTGGGTGATCGTCTCGTAGGGTGCCACCGTGTCGAGGTCGGACGTCGTCTGCAGCGGCGTCTGAGGCGGCGGAAGCACCGTGGCTCCCTTCGGCGGCGCGGCAGTTTGGGGAGGTGGTCCTGCGGGCGGCCTGCCGGTCGTCGCGTCGTCGCAGCCTACGGCGGCGACTGCTGTCGCCGTTGCGGCGAGCAACGCGAGCGGGAGGAAACGACGGCGCACGGTCATCACTGGACCTCCCCCGGGGACGCTGTCGCCGTGAGTCGCGCCTCCAGCCAGCGTCCGAGCACGTCCATCTCGTCGAGGCAGACTTCGTGCAACATCGGCCACGTCCGATAGGTCACGTCGTAGCCGAGGGCGACGAGCTTGTCGCGGCTCGCGCGGCCCATCTCTTCTGGGACCATCGGGTCGAGCGTCCCGTGGCAGACCAGGACCGACGTGCTGCGATTGGCGTCCGACACCTCGGTCGCGACCTTGTCGGCGAGGATCAGGAACGACGACAGCCCTGCGACGCCCGCGAGCTTCTCCTGGTGGCGGAGACCGACGTGGAGGGCCATCGCGCCGCCCTGGCTGAACCCGCAGAGCACGATCCGCGCGGCCGGCACTCCGCGATCGCGCTCACGTCGGATGAGCGCCTCGATCGCCGCGGCACTGCGCCGGACGCCCGCCTCGTCGTGGCGGATCCTCCGCAGGTCGGGCCCCGCGAGGTCGTACCAGGCGCGCATCACCATTCCCATGTTGAGCGAGACGGGGATCATCGGCGCGTGCGGGAAGACGAACCGAACCCGCAGCGAGGGCGGGAGCTTCAGGTAGGGCACGATCGGCTCGAAGTCGTGTCCGTCGGCCCCGAGGCCGTGCATCCAGATCACGGACGCATCGGTCGGATCGCCGGGACCTGGCCCGACTTCGACGGTTTCGAGGAACTCGCTCTCTGTGCGTTCTCGCATCCCGCCGAGCGTAGCAGGCGATGGAGAGCGGTGACAGCGGCAGCGGGGGGCCGCCCCGGCGGCGGTGATCACCTCGTCGGCGGATCGTCCACCGCGTCAGCGCGCCGCGGACGCCGCGGCACCACGAGTGGCGCGAGCGTCCCGGACACTGCGGCGTCGCGACGGAAGACCCGGCGGGTCTTGCGGTCGTCGGCCACGAGTTCGCGGTACACGCCGCATGGCTTGTCGCGGCCCGGCCCGTGACGTGACGCGATCGCAGCGACTGGCCGACGCGATCGTCCACGCCGCCGACCGGTTCCCGGCGAAGCCGCACGCACGTGAGCTTCGCGCCGGTGCCAGGCGAGCACGCGTCGAGCCTGCAGGCGCTTGGCGGAACAGGCTGCCGTGGACCGTTCGCGACGCGGGCCTATCTCGTCGCGAGCGCGGCAGCGAGGGCCCGGGCTCCGGCGTCTCGGTCCGGCCGCTCTGCTCCGCGGACGGCCGCGCGGACCTGTTCTCCGAAGCGCGATGCGCGAACGACGATCGTCGGCTCCACGTCGCGTGCCGCGGGGATCAGCAAGGTGACCGCCGCCGCGATTCGCACCCGCACGTACTCGTCGGCCGGCAGGCAACGCACTACGGCGACGCTCTGCATCCGCTCGTCCGGTCCAGTCGGTTCCGCGAGGTGCACCGGGCCAGCGTCCCGCGCCCGCGCGTGGGGCGGCCGGAATCCAATACTCCAAACGGAGTTCATCTGCGTTTCGCGCGGCGGAACGAGCTTCGGACTTCCGCTGAACGTTCTCGCCGAACGTCTCCGCCGGACGTTCCGTCCCCGTGCCCACCAGGAGACAACCCCCATGGCCCCGTCCAAACCGCTGCGCGGAACACTCGCTCTCGGCGTCACGGCCCTGGTCGCCGCCGCGATCAGCATCGGTCTGCCGCCCGCGACGCTGGCCAATCCGTCGGCGGCCCCGACGGGCGTGGACCTGTCCACCTACGTCCGCGTCGGACGCTTCAACCTGCCCGAGCCGACGCGCACCACGCCGCCCGCCGGGAGCCTCCTCGCCCAGGAGGTGTCGGCGGTGACGTACGACTGGGACACCGACACGCTGTTCGTCGTGGGCGACGGCGGTACGTCGATCGTCCAGGTGACGAAGAACGGGACGCTCGTCAACTCGATGACCCTGGCGGCAGGCTCCAGCCCGCAGGGCACGGAGTTCTACGACACGGAGGGGCTCACCTACGTCGGCAGCGGTCAGTTCGTGCTCACCGAGGAGCGAGACCGCCGCGCGGTCCTGTTCACCTACGTCGCAGGGGGCACGCTCACGCGCGCCGCCGCGCAGACCGTCGCGCTCGGCACGAACGTCGGCAACGTGGGGATCGAGGGCCTGTCGTGGGACCCGCAGACCGGCGGCTTCATCGTCGTGAAGGAAACGCTGCCGCAGGGGATCTTCCAGACGGGGATCAACTTTGCCGCGGGCACCGCGACCAACGGGTCGGCCTCGACGGTGGCGTCGACCGACCTCTTCAGCCCCGCGCTGGCGGGCCTTCTCGACTTCGCCGACGTCTTCGCGCTGTCGAACCTGCCGTCCCTCGCCGGGCAACCGGACGCGAGCCGCCTGCTCGTCCTCAGCCAGGAGTCGGGGAAGATCGTCAACATCAGCCGGATCGGCGTGATCTCGAGCTCGCTGACGATCGTCACCGATCCGGGCAATCCGCTGGACGTCGCGAGCCAGCAGCACGAAGGCATGACGATGGACCGCGACGGCAACCTCTACGTCGTCAGCGAGAACGGCGGTGGCGACTTCGACCACCCGCAGCTCTGGGTCTACGCGCCGTCCGCGCTCCCGAACACGGCTCCGACCGGGCTCTCGCTGACCAGTCAGGTCAACTCGATCCAGGAGAACACCAGCACGACGACGCGGCTGAAGGTGGCCAACGTCGTGATCGCCGACGACGGGCTCGGGACGAACGCGCTGACCGTGACCGGGGCCGACGCGGCGTTCTTCGACGTGGACACCAACGGCCTCTTCATCAAGGCGGGGACCGTCCTCGACTTCGAGACGAAGTCGAGCTACGCGGTGACGGTCAACGTGGACGACCCGGCCGTCGGCGGAGCGCCCGACGCCACGGCGTCGTACTCGCTGACCCTCGCTGACATCTCCAACGAGACGCCGGCGATCCCGGTCATCATCGTCTCGGAAGTGGCGCCCTGGTCGAGCGGCAGCGGCCCGCTCGGCGCCGACTGGTTCGAAGTGACGAACACGAGCGGCGCGGCGGTGAACATCACCGGCTGGAAGATGGACGACGACTCGAACTCGTTCGCCTCGTCGGTGGCGCTGAGCGGCATCACGAGCATCGGCGCCGGCGAGTCGGTCATCTTCCTCGAGACGAACGATCTCGCGGGGAAGAGCGCCGCATTCAAGTCCCTGTGGTTCGGCGCGAGTCCGCCGGCCGGTCTCCAGGTCGGGAACTACACGGGTTCGGGCGTCGGGCTGAGCACCTCCGGCGACGGCGTCAACCTCTTCAACGCAGCCGGCGTGAAGCAGGCGGGCGTCACGTTCGGAGCCTCGTCCGGCAGCGCCCCGTTCGCGACGTTCAACAACGCGGCCGGTCTGAACGGCACGTCGATCTCGCAGCTCAGCGTGGTCGGAGTCAACGGCGCCCTCGCCGCCGTGAACGACGCGAACGAGATCGGCTCGCCCGGGACGATCGGTCGCCTCTCGGTCTCCGAGGTGGCGCCCTGGTCCAGCGGCAACAGCCCGCTCGGCGCCGACTGGTTCGAGGTGACGAACACGACTGCCTTCCAGGTAAGCGTCGTCGGCTGGAAAATGGACGACAGCTCCGGCTCGTTCGCGGCGTCGGTTCCGCTGAGCGGCGTCTCGGTCATCGCCCCCGGCGAGTCGGTGATCTTCATCGAGGCGACCGGCGGCAATCCGGCGCTGCTCACCGCGAACTTCAAGGCTGTGTGGTTCGGAGACAACGTGCCCGCGAACCTGCAGATCGGCACGTACAGCGGCGGCGGCGTCGGCCTGGGCACGGGCGGCGACGCGGTCAACCTCTACAACAGTCTCGGCGCGCTCCAGGCGGGCGTGTCGTTCGGCCAGTCGCCCACCGGTCCGACGTTCCCCACGTTCGACAATGCCCCTGCGCTGAACGGCACGGCGATCTCGCTGCTCAGCGCCGCCGGTTCGCGCGGCGCAATCACAGCGGTGAATGACGCGCCCGAGGTCGGGTCGCCGGGTCGGATCGCCAACCGCCAGCCGATCGCGAACGCCGGCGCCGATCAGTCCGGTGTCGAGGCGACCGGCCCGACCGGGGCGCTCGTGAGTCTGAACGGCTTGGCCTCGACCGACCCCGATGCGAACGCGCTGACCTTCACCTGGAAGGAGGGCGCGACCACGGTCGCCTCGGGCGCCACGCCGGCGGTGACGCTCACCGCGGGCTCGCACACGCTGACCCTGACCGTCTCGGACGGGTTCGGCGGCACGTCCTCCGACACGGTGCTGATCACCGTGCGCGTCACCGACACCGACGGCGACGGTCTCACGAACTCGCAGGAGCTCACGCTCGGCACGAACCCGAACAGCAAGGACTCGGACGGGGACGGCATCGAAGACGGTATCGAGGTCGGGATCGGCACCGATCCGCGGAACGCGCTCTCGCCCGCGTCACGCACCGACACCGACCGCGACGGCATTCCCGACGCCCTCGACAACGACCCGGCCCGGGCCGACGCTGACGGCGATGGCGTCAAAGACGCGTGGGAGTTCTCGGTGAACGGCTCGAACTCGGTGGCAGGCCGGCCGCCGATCGGAGACGTCAACGGGACCGGAGGCCGTCCCGACGCGACCGACGGGAACCTCCTGAACCAGATCATCCTCGGCCAACGCCCGCAGGGGAACGTGCCGACGCGCGACCTGGACGTCAATCGGGACGGCGTGGTGAACGCGCTCGACGTCGCGATCCTCAACAACTTCGCGCGTGGGCGCGTCCTCTACCTGCCGAATCCGTGACCCATGCGTACCGCCCAGCCGATCCCGTCCGGCCGTCTCCCCACCGAGCGCCCCCTCGCCGAGGTCAAGTCGATGAAACGGAAGATCCTCCCCGCCCTGTTCGCGTACGCCTCGATCGCCGTCTTCGGCGCCGCGGCCCGCGCCGACTTCGCCTCGGGCGGGTCGGTCTTCTCCGACGCGGGCGGCATCGTGACCGGCAGCGGCGGCACGATCGGCGCCGTCGATGGGAGCTACTTCCTCGGCGCCGTGAACGGCACGGGGTTCACCCAGCAGATCCTCTACGACGCGACGTGGTCCACGGGCCAGACGCACCCGCGCTTCGAGATTGCGGTCGGGAGCATCACGGGCACGGTGACGATCGACGAGATCGACCTACTCGATGCCGGGGGCACCAACGGGATCGCCTACGTGTTCGCCGTGCCTGCGGTGCTCACGGCGGGCGTGAACATCATCGACGTCAACGTCGGCGATCCGCTCAACCTGATCTTCGGCACGGGATTCTCGAACTACACGACGGCCTCGTTCACGTTCAGCGCCAGCGCGGGGTCGTCGGTCCAGTTCGACGCCGTCGCGAATCCCGAGCCGGGAACGCTCAGCCTGTTCGGCGTCGGCGCGGTCGCGCTCGGCATCTGGGTGCGGCGCAAGCGGCGCTCAGCAATGGCAGAGGCCGCGGCGCGATAGGTCGCGCGCAGGCCGGCGGACGATGAAGAAGAAACTCCGGACGACGGGCCTTTGCGTCGTCGTGACGGGGATCGCGGTGCTCGCCTGCATCCGCCTGTTTGCGGCCGCGGACGACCGCGTCGGCGAGGCGGGACGGACCTCCGACGTGGACGGCCGGACCATGGACGAAGTCGGCGAGCGACTCGCCGCATTGGAGGCGCGACTGGCTCAACTCGACCGCCGCGTTGCCGGTGCCGAGCGTCTCGGACGGTCCAGCCGACGGGCCGGCGGCGACGGCAGCGCGGCCGCGACCGGCGACGCCGCCGAGGTCCTCGGGCCGGGGGCGGAGCGACTTCCGGGGGACCGGCGCGTGTACGTCTCGCTCGAGGCGGTCGAGCGCCTGCTGCGCACCCGCGCGGGCGCCGCTGCGGCGTCCCGCGGCGACGCCGTCGTGCTCCCCTTCGACGAGGCCGCCCGCGCTGTCGGCCTGTCCGCGGAGGAACGCACCGCTGCGCGCGCGATCGTCTTGGCCGAGGAGGAGGAGACCGCCGGCCTGTTGCTCGGCAGCGGCACGGTCGAGGAGATGCGGGCGCGAATCCTGAACGCGCAGACCGACGCCGCGCGCATGGCAGAACTCGGACAGACGGTGTCCGACAACACGTTCTCGAACTTCGGGAAACTCGCCGTCGCTCGCGAACGGCTTCGCGAGAAACTGGCGGCGTGCCTCGGAGCTGAGCGCGCAGGCAGGTTCGTCGAGCATCGGCGCGAGCCCGTCATCGACGCGATCGTCGCGATGTACCTGGGCGTGTACTGATGCGCGCGTCGGTTCGCTGCTACGCCTGCGGCGCGGCCGGTGCGCACACCAGCGATTCGTGCGGCACCTGCGGGGCGTCGCTCGTCAGGCTCTGCGCGTGCGGGAAGACCGTGCGCTTCGGCGCGCGGGCCTGCGCGGCCTGCGGCGGCCAGGTGACCGTGCGGAGGTTCAAGCCGCGATGGACCCGCCGCCGGGTCGTCGTGCGCGGGGCGCTCGCCGCGTGCGCGTGCCTCGCGGTCGCCGCGGTCGCCGTCTCGATCGTGCGGTCCCGGGCGTGCGACCCCGCGAGGCGGGCGGATGCGTTCGCGGCGTACGCCGCGGGTGACAAGGTCCGAGCCCTGGCGCGCATCTCGCCGCTGCTCGAGGCCGCGCCGACCGACGTACGCGGCTGGCTGCTGCGGGCCGCCTGCGAGCGCGACATCGGACTCGGAAAGGAGGTCTTCCTCTCGTCGGTCGAGAACGCGGAGAAGATCGATCCGACCTCTCTCGAAGTCGCGCAGACCCACATCAGCCTCCTGGCCGCGTCGGGTCTGCATGCGGAGGCACTCGCCGTCGCCGACCGCGCGCTCCCCCTCCACGCCACGGATACCGTCCTGCTCGGGCTGCACGGCCGGGCGTGCCTTCTCGCGCAACCGCCGCGCCGGCTCGACGCGTACCGGTCGTTCGCCGCCGCCCGTGGTCTGGGCGACGCCTCGAACGAGACGCGGATTCTGGCGGCGTTCGCCGCGACGCTCGCCTTCGGCGAGATTCCGGAGCCGCTCCGGCCCGTGGAAGTGACCAGGGCCCTTGCCGGCGCCGAACCGGCGCTCGCGGGCGCCGGCTCCGCCGTGCCCGTGGGTCTCGAGTCCGCTGCCGCGCGTGTCTGCCTCACTCTCGGACGCGGGCCGACGGCCGCCGTGCTCGCAAGGCGCGCGCTCGAACGCGCGACTGCCGCGGGCCCGGATCGCGTCGCGTGCCGTCTTCTCGTCGCCGAGACCGCGCTGCGCACCGGCGATGGCGCCGCGGCCGACCGCGAGTTCGCCGCGGCCCTCGCCGAGTCGCCGAACAGCGCTACGGCGCAAGCCGTCGTCGACGCCTGCGACCGGGCGGGCGAGTACGCTCGCGCCGTCGGCTGCATCTCGACTGCCGCCGGACGGGGAGACGCCAGCGGCGGTCTGTCGCTGGTGCTCGCACGAGTCGCCATGGGCGAGGGCCGCTGGGACGACGCGGAGCGCGCACTCACGCAGGCGCTCGCTGCCGACGCGGCGTCCGGGGAAGCGAACCTGCTGCTGGGCGACGTGCGCGTCGCCCAGCACAGGCCCGACGACGCACGCGAGAGCTATCGCGCGGCAGCCGACGTCGGCCTACGCGTTCCCGCCGTGACACGCGCGGCGCTGCTCGCGATCTCGGGCGACGTCACGGCGGCGGAGCGACGCGACGCGCTGGAGGAGGGGATCGCTGCGGTGCGTCCGCTGGTCGAGCGCGTCGACGCGAGCGCCGACGACTGGGGCCAACTCGCCCGTCTCGACTTCGCCGCCGGCCGCAACGACGTGGCGCTCGAGGAGATCGCTCGCGCAACGCGGCAGGCCCCGGACCGCGCGGATCTGCACCTGCTCGAGGCGACCATTGCCGGCGCACTTGGCACGCGCGACGGCTGGTCGCGAGCGGAGCGCTCCTACGCCGTCGCTGCGGCGCTGCGCCCGCGGTTCGGCAACGCGGCGGCGACCGGAGCTCAAGCGCGCTGCGCTGTCGGCGACCTGACCGGGGCGATCGCCATCTCCACGCTCGCGCTCCAGCGCGAGCCGGCGCGGCGGGACGTCCTCGAGATCCGGGCGCGAGCACACGCGTCCCTCGGCAGCTGGAAGGCGGCCGCATTCGACTACCGGGAGCTGCGGCGGCTCGGCGGCGCGGGGGACCCCCAGTACGCGGCTGCCCTCGTCGAGGCGCTCTGCCGCGGGGGCGCCGTGTCGGACGCAGCGGAACTGCTCGACTCGCTGCGCGACCGCATCCCGGAGCGGACGCGTGCCGAACTCGACGCACTGCTCGCGCAGTTCGTGCCCGATCGGTCCGTCGCCGGCCCAAGCCTCGTCGCGGCGCAGCGGTCGTTCGACGCAGGCGACGTCGATGGTGCCGCCGCCACCGCCTGCGCCGTACTCGCCTCGCATCCGGGTGATCCCGCAGCCACGCTCGTCGCCGTGCTGGCACTCCTCGAGGGCCGGGACTCGGACCTCGCGCGATGCGCGGAGGCGCGTCGGCTCCGCGACGCGATGGCGCTCGGCACCAAGCAGCACCTCGCGGACCTTGCAGATGGACGACTGCTCCTCGCCGAGGGCGCCCCCGTCGAAGCCGCGACGCGGCTCGCTCGCGCGGTCGCAGCGATGCCCGAGTCGGCGGTCGCAGCCCTGCTCTACGGCCAGGCGCTCGCCCGGTCGCACCGGGAGCAGGAAGCGGTCGAGATCCTCCGCAAACTGCTCGCCGCGCCGCGGACGTCGCCCGTCCATCGTCGGCAGTCGTCCGCTCTGCTCGTCGCCGCCGCCGCTGCGATTCCGCCCGGGAAGCGCGACGATGCGATCCACGGCGCGCTGCTCGCCGACAGGACGAACGTGGTGCTCGCGGACGCGTGGGTCCGGACACTCCTCGAACGCGGCGAGCCGGAGCGCGCTGCGGTTTGGTGCGGCTCCATCCTGGCCGTGGACTCCCTGCCCCCCGCGGACGCGGTCCGCTTCCGCGACGCCGCGATCCGGATCGCGCTGGAACTCGGGG
>JAIOPE010000069.1 GCA_021414065.1 Planctomycetota bacterium | reverse complement strand
CCGTCGTGGGCGGGGGAGGTGCTCGCCGCTCGCGACCGGACGCGCCTTCCGCCGCCCGCGCCGGCCGCCGGTCTCTGCCTCGTGCGGGTGGATTACGACGACATCCGCACGAACCCGCAACCGGCGTTAACGCGCGGCCCTTCGAACGGCTAGCATGCCGGGGTCCGCGCGCGCCGGGCAGTCCGGCGGCCCGCGAAGCGGAGGTCCAATTGGAACTCAACATCACCGGGCGTCACGGCAAGCTCTCCCCGAAGGTCCGCGAGTACGCGGAGGCCAAGCTCGAACCTGTTGTTCGGTTCGACACGCGGACACGCTTGATCGAGGTCGTCCTCGACCACGAACCGCATCGCACGACGATCGAGGCCAGAGCCCACGTCGGCAAGGGCGCTCCGATCGTCGTGCACGCTTCCCACGAGACCGCGGAGGGCGCAGTGGACTTGGTCCACGACAAGCTTGAGCGCGCGATCCGCAAGCACAAGGAGCGCGCCCGCGACGGAGTTCGGCACGCTCCGGACGCAGCCCAGGCGGTCGCGGGCGGCCCGTCGGATGGTGCCCTCACCGTCGGTACCGGAGAGGAGGAGTAGCGAATTGGCCACCACGTTCGCGTCCGTCCTTCGCGTCGAACATGTCTTCGGTGACATCCCGGTCGGAGACCGGGACTCGGTCATCCGCGCCGTCCTGGATCGTCTCGTCGCCGTCGGCGCGATCCCCGAGGACGAGTCCATCACCGTGTTCCGCGCCATCCTGAAGCGCGAGCGCACCGGAACCACGGGCATCGGACGCGGGATCGCGATCCCGCACTGCAAGACGGCGGCTGTCACGTCGCCGCTCGTGGCGTTCGGGAAGATCCTGGCGCCGATCGACTACGGTGCGGCCGACGGTGACCCCGTCCACAGCCTCTGCGTGGTCGTGTCGCCGGCCGACGCCCCGGGCGTTCACGTCGAGATCCTGAAGTCGGTCGCGCTGCTGGCTCGCGACGACTACAACGCTCGCGTGCTCAAGAACACCTTCGACCCGGCCAGCCTGTTCGACTTCTTCCGCGAGCTCGACGGAAAGGCCTGACGTGCCCGGCGACGACGGCACGTGCGCCGCGGCCGAGGCCGAGGTGGTGGTGCGCAACCCCCAGGGGATGCACCTCCGCCCGGCCACGGAGTTCGCCCGTGTCGCGATGTCGACCGGCTGCGCCGTGCGCGTGCGCACGGCCGACGCCGAGGCCGACGGCGCCAGCGTGCTCGAACTGGCGATGCTCGGCGTCCCGCAGGGCACGACGCTCCGCATCTCCGCCGAGGGCCCCGGCGCCGAGGCGGCCGTTCGGCGGCTGGTGATGCTCGTCACCAGCGGTTTCGCGGGAACCGAACGGTAGTCCGGTGGAGTCGCACACCGGGATCGCGGTCGGCCCCGGCATTGCCATTGGCCGCGTGTTCGTGCTGCGGCGGGACCCGGGGCAGATCCCGGTGCGCCGGATCGGCGCATCCGAAGTGGACGCCGAGTGCGGGCGTCTCTCGGCAGGCATGACGAGCGCCGCGCAGGCGGTCGCGTCGCTCCGCGGCGCGGCCGATGCGTCGCCCGAGGTGAGCGCGATCCTGGCGAGCCACGAGATGCTGCTACTCGATCCGGCGCTCCGCGGATCGATCGAGCGTCGCATCCGCGTCGGGTTGGTCGACGCGGAGACCGCCGCCGTGGAGGCGCTCGACGCGTTCGCCGCCAGGTTCGACGCGCTGCCGGATGCCTACATGCGGCAGCGCGCGTCCGACGTACGCGACGTGCGGCGACGCCTCCTCGACGTGATGCGCGGGTCCGAGGCGGATCAGCTCGCGCGGCTCTCCGAGCCGGTCATCCTCGCGGCGCGGGAACTCACCCCGTCCGAGACGGCAGCCCTCGATCGCAAGCGGACGCTCGGATTCGTCACGGCCGTCGGCGGCCCCACGTCGCACACCGCGATCATCGCGCGCAATCTGGGCCTGCCCGCGGTGGTGGGGCTCGGTGACCAGGTCGCCGCGCTCGCGGACGGACAGATCGTGATCGTGGACGGCCTGAAGGGCGTCGTGATCGTCGATCCCGACGCGGCAACGCTGGCGCGGTACGAGGAACACGCAGCGCGATTCGCTCGTTGGGTGCGCGACCTGAAGCGGATACGCGACTTCCCGGCCGAGACGCGCGACGGCCACCAGATTCGGCTCATGGGCAACATCGAGCTCCCGTCGGAGGTGGACGCCGTGCTGCGTGCGGGCGGCGACGGGATCGGCCTTTTCCGCACCGAGTTCCTCTGCCAGAAGGGGAAGGCGCCGCCGACGGAGGACGAGCACTACCAGGTCTACTCCGAGGCTCTCCGGAAGCTCGGCGGCCGCCCGCTCACGATCCGGACGTTCGACTTCGGCGCCGACAAGGGCGGACCGGCGGGCGAACCCTCGGCCGAGCCGAACCCGGCGCTCGGGGTGCGATCGATCCGGCTCTGCCTCGAGCAACCGCAGCTCTTCATGCCCCAGCTCCGGGGGATACTCCGCGCGTCGGCACACGGCAACGTGCGCTGCCTGTTTCCGATGATCTCGTCGCTGAGCGAGCTCCGGAGGGCCAAGGAACTGCTCGACCGAGCCCGCACGGACCTCCGCGCCGACGGCGTACACGTCGCCGACTCGGTGCCGGTGGGGGTGATGGTCGAGATCCCAGCCGCGGCCGTGATCGTGGATCTCCTGGCCGACGAGGTGGACTTCCTGTCGATCGGCTCGAACGACCTGATCCAGTACGCCCTGGCCGTGGACCGGGTGAACGCAAAGGTCGCGCATCTGTACGAGCCTGCCCACCCTGCGATTCTCCGGCTCGTGGACCGCGTCGTCCGCGCGGCGTCTGACCGCGGAGTGCCGGTCTCGCTCTGCGGCGAGATGGCGGGCGACCGCCTCTTCACCGTCTTGCTCGTCGGCATGGGGTTCCGCGATCTTTCGCTGTCGCCCCGGGCGATCCCCGAGATCAAGATGGCGATCCGATCGATCACGGTGGAGCAGGCCCGGCGGGCCGCCGCATGGTGCGCAGACGCGAAGCACGCCGCCGAAGTCCGCAAGCGCCTGCTCGACGTCGTCAGCGAACAGCTCCCCAGCGCGTTCTGACGGGGTATCGTCGGAGCTCGTCCTCAGGGTCCGTCAGGCAACAACTGATCCATCTGGTCACACAGGTTGCTGGGTCCTCGTCGGTCTGACGCCCGCCTTGCAGGAGGCTCGCTGGAACACAGCCAGATGGACCACTTGTTGCCTGACGGACCCCGACCTCGTCGGGAATCACGCCACGAGCGCGGGGTCATCGGCTCCTCGGTCCGGGCCGGCTCCGGTGGGGAGTCGCCCGCGGCTTGGGACCTCACGCCCGAACGGACCGGCCTCCGGCGTTACGCAGGCTCTCCGGGCCTCCCGCGGCGCTTCGGTGTCCTGGATTCCGGACGTCAGAACGGAAAGCCCTCAATTCGGCGGTTGCCGATCTCCGAACTGGAAGGGTCGACCACGTGGGTCGACGTTCGGAGGCTCAGGGATGTTCTTCAAGAAGCAGCGGAGCCTGATCGGTCTCGACATCGGGACGAACTGCGTCAAGGCGGTCGAGCTCACCCAGTACGGGAGCGAGCTGGTCGTGACCGCCTACGGCCAGAACGAGATCGTCTCGGAAGGCCAGAAGGCGGACGCGGTCGTGGACCTGCTCCAGGGCAGGAACTTCCACACGCGACGGGTCGTGACGGCGGTGTCGGGCAAGTCGGTCATCGTGCGCTACCTGACGATGATCCAGATGTCGGACGACGACCTCAGGAACGCCATCAAGTTCGAGGCGGACAAGTACATCCCGTTCGACGTGGACGAGGTCGTGCTCGACGCCCAGCGGCTCGACGACGCGCCGGGCGCGCGCGCCGGCCTGCAAGAGAACGAGATGCGGGTGCTCCTGGTGGCTGTCAAGCGCAGCCTCATCGACGAGCACGTGCAGCTCATCCAGTCGATCGGGCTCCAGCCGGAGATCATCGACGTGGACGCGTTCGCCCTCGGCAACGCGTACGAGCTGCGGCGGTCACTCGCCGCGGGCGTGGAGGACGACGACAAGGTCGTGGCCCTCCTCGATGTCGGGTCGAACAAGACGAACATCAACGTGTTGCGTGGCGGCAGCAGCCACTTCACCCGCGAGATCTACCTGGGCGGCGACGACTTCACGTCGGCGGTGTCCAAGCGGCTCGGGTGCGAGGTGCACCAGGCGGAAGCGCTCAAACGCGACCCCGGCGATCACTTCGAGGGGGTCCGCGACGCGGTGCTCCCGTCGATCGACGACCTCGGCAACGAGATCCATCTCTCATTCGATTACTTCGAGAACCAGTGCGACCGCGCGGTCGATGACGTGCTCCTCTCCGGCGGCGGCTCGCAGTTGCGCCTCGTGGAGGAGACGTTCGAGAAGATCTTCGAGAAGCGGGTCCGCCACTGGGACCCGACCGAGAACCTCAAGATCGACGCCGACGCAGTCGATGTGGACGCGCTCAAGCAGAACGCATCCCAGCTCGCGATCGCGGTCGGGCTCGCAGCCCGCATCAACAAGGATTGACGCACCATGATCAGGGTCAACCTCCTGCCTCCCGAGTATCGCAAGGTGGATGGACCGCCCGTCGGGCGTGTCGTCTCCCTCGTCGCGAGCGCGTTCCTCGTCGCTTCGGCGCTCGGCGCCTGGGGCTACGTCCACTTCGGCATGCTCGCCGAGGAGGAAGGGCGCCGCGCGCAGCTCGAGGAGGAACTCACGCAGATCAAGCAGCAGGCGGACCGTTCGCAGGCCCTGCTCCGCGAGTTCGACGAGTACCAGCGTAGGCGCGAGACGATCGAGAAGATCGGAACGAGCCGCATCCTCTGGTCGCGCAAGCTCGACGAGATGGCCGACATCATCCACAACAAGGGTGACCAGAAGGAGTTCCTCGTCTGGCTCTCGGGGATGCGGTCCACCTCCGGCCGAACGTCCGACTCGCCGGTTGGGCTCCATATCCAGGGCCTGTGCGGCGGCAGCCTCTCCAACCTCTCCGCGTTCAATTACAAGATCAAGGAGACGAAGGAGTTCTTCGACGACTTCACGCGTGTGGACCCGCCCGCGGGCACCCAGAAGCTCCTCGACGACAAGAAGTGGCCGAACAAGGCCTGGGACTTCTCGTTCATTCTCGATCACAAGCATCCCAACTGGCGTGAGAAGCAGGGTCAGCAGTAGAGGTTCGTGAACACAGGCCCTGATCAAGGGACGGAGGACGCGCCGTGTCCAAGCTGAGTCAAAAACAACTGCTCCTGACGACCATCCTGGTCCCGACCCTCCTCGTGGGGGGCATCGGGTACATGGCGTGGCTCGACTATCAGAAGATCTACGCCGCCGAGATCACTCCCGAGCACCCGGAGTCCGCCGAGATCGTGGACCCCGAGCTCTGGGGCGAGCGCCGCCGCTGCCAGGAGATCCAGAAGGAGATGGAGGGGCACCGCGCGCAGGCCGACCTCATCGGCAAGCGCGAGCAGGACGTCATCGTCTACCGCGAGATCGTTCAGCGCGACGCGCAGATCCTCCCCGACAAGGACCAGGTCAACAAACTGGCCGACACGATCAACGAGTTCGAACGCGCCTCCGGCGTGACCGTCACGTCGGTCGCCGACCTCAATCTGACCGGAGATCCCGCGCAAGCCATCCGTCGGCTTCCGATCCGCCTTGCGCTCACCGGCAGCTTCGACCAGTTCCTCAAGTTCCTGAACCTGTTCGAGACGATGGACCGCATCGTCAACACGCGCAGCTTCGGCATCGCGGCCGGCGGCCGCCAGAGCGACGACCCGAACTCGCCCGCGATGCACGGCATCTCCCTTGAGCTCGAGACCTACGTCTACAACCCCGGCGCCGGTCTCGCGAAGCCCGTCGAGATCCCGAACTACGAGCGCCGCAAGGACGACCCGGCCATCCAGAAGCTGGTGCGCCAGCAGAAGGCCGCGCGCGTCGAGCGCTACCAGCTGAAGCCGCGCATCAACCGCCGCGACCCGCTGGTGGACCCGCGCCGGAGCCAGGCCGGCCCGGAGGACGGCGGCGTCACGCAGGAGAAGTACGAGGAACTGAAGAAGCTCGTGGACTCGCTCAAGGTCGAGATCGAAACGCTCAAGGAAGACGTCCGCCTCGAGAAGCAGTACATGGACGAGAAGAAGTACCTCCAGTACGTGCAGCTCAAGACGATGAACGACGAGAAGGTCCAGCGGATCGAGATCTCGGTGAAAGACGCCGACCCGCGCATCACGGTGCAGGAGCTCCGCGAGGTCTTCCAGGACGAGGTCGTCGGCCCGTTCACCAAGATCGCGAGCGACCGCACCAAGTCGGCTGAGCGCACGGTTCTCGTTGTGCTCGCATCCCACGTGAAGGAGTTCCTCAATCGCCAGGCGAAGGCGATCGAAGAGCACCAGTACGAGCGCGCCGCCCAGGTCCAGAAGGAGTTCGACACCTTCATGGCGCAGGGCAACCGGAAGCTCGCCGAAGACGCCGCCCCGTTCGTGGCGGAGCTGAAGGAGACCGGTCGCCAGGCGGGCGTGATGCTCGAGTTCCTGGCGATGAACCTGAAGGTCAGCGGACTCATCCGCAAGGCCGACGGCTCGATCGTGATCCTCAACAATCGCTCGCGGAAGGTCGGGGACGTCATCGACGACGCCGGCCGCTGCAAGCTCACCGCAATCAAGGACACGACGCTCGTGTTCGAGTTCGACGGGTATGAGATCGAGCACGAACTGGACAACAACAAGAAGTGAGACCGAGTCGGACTGCCGTGCACGGGCCCGAGGGGGTTCCGTGGACGTCGGCTCAGGAAACCGGAGGAGACAACGTCATGAATGGCAAACAGGTCCGGAGCACCGCCCTTTGGCTGGCTGCCCTGCCCGTGCTCGCGCTCGGCGCACCCGCCTTCGCCCAGGACCGCCCCGACCAGGGCAAGGGACCCGGCGAGGTTTCGATCGACGTGGTGGAGCGCCCGCTCCGCGATGTGATCGGCTACATCACCGAGCGGACCGACGTGAACATCATCCTCGCCCGTGAGGCCGAGGAGATCCCCGTCACCGTGAAGCTGAAGAACCTGCCGTGGCGTGAAGCCCTGGCGGTCGTCGTCGAGCGCGCCGGCGCGCAGATCGACGAGCGGAGCGGCAACCTGATCCGCATCGAGAAGCCTCCGCGCGTGACCTTCGAATTCGAGAACTCGCCCGCGCGCGTGGTGATCAAGGCGATCGCCGACACGGCGAACGCGAACATCGTGATCGGCCGCGAGGTCGAGGGCTCGGTGTCGCTGACGCTGACCGACATCCCCTGGCGCGTCGCGCTCGACACGATCGTCAAGACGCTTGGCTACGCGGTCGTCCAGGAGGAGCGCGGCATCCTGCGCATCGTGGACCCGGCGAGCCTCCGCCAGCAGCTCGAGACGCGCGTATTCCGCCTCCGCTTCGTGCGCCCGCAGCCGAGCTACCGTCCGATCATCGAGACGCAGGTCAGCGTCAAGGCCGTCACCGCGCCCGACGACACCTCGGAATCGGTCGAGAAGAACTTCAAGCTCCTCAGCGCGTTCCAGCAGACGCTCGCCCCCGAGGGCAGCGTGACGTACATCAAGGACACCAACATGCTCGTGGCGACGGGGACCACCCCGAAGCTCGAGATGCTCGAGAAGCTCATCGCCCGCGTGGACGTCGAGCCCGCCCAGGTCTACGTGGACCTGAAGTTCATCACGACATCGAACACCGACTTCCTCGACGTGGGCCTGAACCCCGGCGAGAAGGGCCCGGGCTTCAAGATGTCGTTCGGCAAGATGACGCACGACCTGCCGTTCCAGCTCGGCAAGGGCGGTTTCGAAGACCACCTCTCGCCGTTCCGCGGCGGTCCGGACAAGTACGGTCCGCTCCCGATCACCGACTCCGCGTCGGCGTTCACGTTCGGCACGCTCGACTTCTCGCAGACGCAGCTCGCGCTGAACCTGATCAAGCGCGACTCGTCAAGCCGCATCGTGCAGGCGCCGAAGCTGATCGCGCTGGACAACCAGGAGGCGACGATCTTCGTCGGCGACACGATCCGGTACGCGCAGTCGAAGGCGGCGTCGAACCAGTCGGGCGGCCTCGAGTTCTCGATCGAGGAAGCCGAGCACAGCCCGGTCCAGACCGGCTTCCAGCTCCTCATGATCCCGCACGTGATCCCCGACAAGGATCAGATCATGATGACCGTGATCCCGCAGCAGCGCTCGCTGTCGGGGCCCGACGACGGCTTCCGCCGCTTCGTCACCTCCACGGGTTCGACGTCCGGCGCCCAGGAGATCCTCCTGCCGCAGGAGAAGTCGAGCACGGTGGTCACGAACCTGAAGCTCGACAACGGTCACACAGCCGTGCTCGGCGGCCTGCTCCAGGATCAGGAGACGAAGTCCTCGAACAAGGTCCCGTTCCTCGGCGACATCCCGCTGATCGGGTACCTGTTCAAGGGCGAGACGACCAACAAGACGCGCGGCAATCTGATCATCTTCCTCACCCCGCGGATCGTTCGCGACCAGCGGCAGATGCAGGACATCGTCGTGCGTGAGCTGAACGAGCGCACCGACCGGGTCGAGGCGGAACTCATGGAGATGTACGGCGGCGCCAGCACGGCGGTGCCGAACTCGCCGGCCGCCGAGCCCGCGTCGGGCGGCAAGCCCGGCCTCGCTCCCCCGAAGTAGCCTCGAGAAGTCCACAGGTCTCTCACCCGGGGCGGGCGCGATGCGCCCGCCCCGCGGTCGTTGCGCGAGGCCCGCCGCCGGGCGAGGCGCAGCGCTGCGTGCGCGGCACCGGTTCGTCGCCTCGCTTCGGGGTGCATCCGCGTGACGGCGTGCGCATTCCGGCGGTGTCGTCGGACCGGACGCGCTACAAGCGCCGGGCTCCAGGCCCCATATCGAAGGGAACCTCCTCCCCTTGTCACGAGTCCTTCTCCTCGACGTAGCCGATGCCGAGGAGCGCCGAGCGGCGCTCCTCGAGAACGGCGCTCCGTCGCTCTTCTGGGTGGAGCGCGACGACGAGCGGAGCCTCGTCGGGAACGTGTACCTCGGCCGCGTCGTGCGCGTCGAACCGTCGATCGGGGCCGCGTTCGTGGACCTCGGGCTGGACCGTCCCGGCTTCCTGCCCGCCGACGACGCAGCGTTTCGCGAGGTACGCGACGAGGTGGCGGCGGCCGTGCCGGAGGGCGGCGCGGATGCGACCGCCGCGCCGGCTGAGGTCGATGCAATCGCGCCGGGTGATGCGACATCGGACGTGGGCGCCGTCGGCGTCGCCGACCCGCGCCGGATCGTGGACATGCTGCGCACGGGCGATTCCATCATCGTGCAGGTGGCGCGCGACGCCGTCGCCCGGAAGGGGCCGACACTCACGACGTTCATCTCGTACGCGGGCAGGACGATCGTCGTCCTGCCGGGGCTCGGCAGGATTGCTGTCAGCCGGAAGCTCGACGACCCGGCGGTGCGATCGTCCATCGAGGAGCGGATCGGCCGACTGGGGCTACCGCCGGGGCTCGGCGTGGTCGCGCGGACCGCCTGCGCTGAAGCCACCGACGAGGAAATGGCCGACGACGCTGCACGCCTGCTCGCGGCGCACCGATGCGTGGAGACGGCCCGTGCGTCGGCCCGCGCACCCGCGCTCTTGCACGAAGAGGACGACTTCATCACCCGCGCGGTCCGCGAACTCTCGGTGCGCGCCCCGGAGGGCGCGGCGGGGCCGCTTCGCATCGTCGTGAACTCCGCGGACGCCGAAGCGCGCGCGATCGCGCTCACGGCGCGGATGTCGCCCGGGCCGGAGATCGTCCTGCACGCCGAGGGCCCGCCGCTCTTCCACGCGTTCGGCGTGGAGCGCGAGTTGCGCGCGCTCGACGAGCCGCGCGTCGCTCTTGTCGGCGGGGCCACGATCGTGATCCACGAGACCGAGGCGATGTGGACGATCGACGTCAACTCGGGCCGCCTGCGCACGGCCGACTCGCTTGAGGAGACGGCGCTGGCGACGGATCTGCTCGCCGCGAAGGAGGTCGCACGGCAGATCCGACTGCGCGATCTCTCGGGCCTGATCGTCATCGACTTCATCGACTGCCGCGACGAGGCGAATCGCCAAAAGGTGGAGGCCGCAGTCCGCGCCGAGCTCGCGAAGGACCCGGCCAAGATGCGCGTGGCGCCTCTCTCCGAGTTCATGGTCTGCGAGATCACACGTCGCCGGCTGCGCAGCGGCGCTGCCCGCAGCGGAGCGCACGTCTGCCCGTCGTGCGGCGGGCGGGGGCGCATCCGGTCCGCGCGGTCGGCCGGACTCGCCGCCATCCGTGACGTGCGCGCGCTCCTGGCCGACGGCGCCCCGCGCGGCGTGGACGTGACGGCGGCTCCTGCTGTCGCCGCCGAGCTCGACCGGCGACGACCCGAGATCGTCCTGCTCGAGCAGCGCCACAGTTCCAGGGTGCACGTGCACCGCTCGCCTCAGTTCGACGGCGACCGGTTCGAAGTTCGACGGAAGTAGGCGGACTCCCCACGGACGACCTCCCGCTGATTCGGGGCCGTCCGGACTTCGCGCCGCGAGGAAACTGGCACACCGGCTCCGAGCGGCCTATCCTCCTCGGCTTCCCTTTTGACCCTGCTCAGGAGTTCTCGATGTTCGCCATCGTTCGCGACGGTTCGATGCAGTTCCGCGCCGAGAAGGGCGCGACCATCCGGCTCGCGTACCGCAAGGACGCGGAGCCGGGCGCCACGCTCACCCTCGATCAGGTTCTCCTGGTCGGCGACGGTGGCGAGTTCACGGTCGGCACGCCGACCGTGAAGGGCGCGACAGTGACGGCCCGCGTGGCCGGAATGACGAAGGGCCCGAAGCTCATCGTCTACCGCTACCGCCGTCGCAAGAACTCGGACAAGAAGCGCGGTCACCGCGAGAAGTTCACGGACGTCGTGGTCGAGACCATCTCGGCCGGTTCGAAGTAGGAGACGCGCCATGGCTCACAAGAAGGGCACAGGCTCCACCAAGAACGGCCGCGACAGCAATCCGCAGTACCGCGGGTTGAAGGCGTCCGGCGGGCAGTTCGTGACCGCCGGGTCGGCCATCGTGCACCAGGTCGGATCGAAGTTCTTCTCCGGCCGCAACACGCGGGTGGCGAAGAATTGGACGATCTTCGCGACCTGCGACGGCACGGTGAAGTTCGGGACCGGTCGGCGTATCCACGTCGAACCGAGCGTCGCCGCCGACGCCGTTGCCGCCGACGCCGCGAACTAGCTTCGTAGCTGGCCGCCCGCGCGAGCCCGACTTCTCGACTCCGACCATCGTGGGAGTCTTGAGGGTCGTTTGCGCGGACTGTCGCGCGGTTGCCTGCGCGGGCGTTCGCGCGATCGGAGACGTACGTGTTTCAGGATGAGGTGCGGCTGACGGTCCAAGCGGGCCGCGGCGGAGACGGTGCGGTCTCGTTGCACCGTGAGAAGTCCGTCCTGAAGGGCGGTCCCTCCGGCGGCGACGGCGGCGATGGCGGCGCAGTCATTCTGCGAGCATCCGACGACGTCCACGGCTTCTTCGATCTTCGCGGGCGGCGCACCGTGCGGGCCAAGTCGGGCGAAGCCGGCGGCGCGAAGAACTGCTTCGGCAAGGGCGGCGACGACCTGGTCATCTGCGTTCCGGTCGGAACGCAGGTCATCGACGCCGTGACGGGCGTGCAGTTGAAGGACCTCGCCGCGCACGACGCAAGCGTCGTGATCGCCAAAGGGGGGCTCGGCGGCCGCGGCAACGCGCGGTTCGCGCGCAGCACGCGCCAGACGCCGCGGTTCGCCGAGAAGGGCACAGACGGCGAGCGCCGCGAGATCATCCTCTCGCTCAAACTGATCGCAGATGCCGGGCTCGTCGGCCTCCCGAACGCGGGGAAGTCCACGCTGCTCCGCTCGCTCTCCCGCACGAAGAGCCGCATCGGCGGGTACCAGTTCACGACCCTCGCGCCTCACCTCGGCGTGGTCGAGATGTCGGCGACCACGCGGATCACGGTCGCCGACCTTCCGGGACTCATCGAAGGCGCTCACGAAGGCAAAGGGCTCGGCATCCGCTTCCTCCGGCACGTGGAACGGACGCGTCTGCTCGTCCACCTGGTGGCGCACGACCCCCTTGAGGGAGCGATCCCTCCCGAGAAGGCGTGGAAGACGGTTCGCAAGGAGCTGAAGGCCTACTCGAAGGAGCTGGCAGGCAAGCGCGAGATCGTGGTCCTCACGAAGTGCGATCTGCCCGGCTGGGAGGAATCGCTCAAGCGGCTCGCCCGGGCGACCGATTCGGAAGTGGTCCCCGTATCGGCGGTCACGGGCCGCGGCCTCAAGGAGTTGCTCTCCCTGCTCGCCCGGTCCCTGTCCGGCGACTAGTCGAGCCGCGCACGCCTTCGTGCGCAGTCTCGCCCGGTCGCCGAACTCCGTGGCAGCTCCCGTGCGGGCACCGGAGGAGCATGCGCCCCGAAGACCTGATCCGCCACCTCGTGCAGGCCCAGGGCTCGGACCTGATCATCCGTACGAACGCCCGACCGTCGGTGCGAATCGACGGCAAGGTCCGCTTCGTGTCGGACATCCCGGTGTCGCCTTCGCTGGCGCAGGAGTTCTTCGACCGGATTCTCGACACCCGTCAGCAGGAGCTCTTCTTCCGGCAGGGCGAGGCGGACGCGGCCTACGAAGTGCAAGGGCTCGGACGGTTCCGAGTGAACGTTTTCCGCCAGCGGGGGAAACTCGGTTTCGTCTTTCGCCACGTGAAGTCGGCGATCCCGGTTCTGCAGGAGACCTGCCTCCCTCTCGAGCCGTTGACGAAGCTCTGTCGGCTCTCGCGCGGTCTCGTGCTGGTGACGGGCACGGCGGGCAGCGGCAAGTCGACCACGCTCGCTGCGATGCTCGACTGGATCAACAAGAACGAGCAGCGTCACATCATCACCCTCGAGGACCCGGTCGAGTTCCAGTTCGAGGACATCAAGTCCACCTTCAACCAGCGCGAAGTGGGCGTGGACACGACGAGTTTCGCGGCAGCGCTGAAGAGCGTCGTCCGCCAGGCCCCCGACGTGATCATGGTGGGGGAGATGCGCGACGAGGAGACCGTCGCCGCAGTGCTGCAGGCGGCCGAGACCGGGCACTTGGTGTTCTCCACTCTGCACACAACGAACGCAGTCCAGACCGTCGAGCGCATCCTCTCGTTCTTCCCTCCCCACCACCACAACCTGATCCGGATGCAGCTCGCGATGCTGCTCGAGGGCGTCGTGAGTCAGCGGCTCCTGCCGAAGCGCGACGGCGTGGGCCGCGCGCCAGCCGCTGAGATCCTGCTTGCCACGCCGAGCGTGCGGGAGATGCTCTCCGAGGGCCGCACCCGCGACCTCACGAAGGCGATCACCGAGGGCCACGAGCACTACGGATCGCAGAGCTTCAACCAGTCCCTCGCGAAGCTCGTCAAGGCGGGGAAGGTGAACGTCGAGGACGCGCTCGGCGCATCCGACAACGCAGACGGGCTCAAACTCGAGCTCCGGGGCATCGTGCGCGGCGCCCGCGTCGGCACGTTCGAGTCCGGGGCGCCCGGCTACTGAACCGGGCTCAGGCCGCAAGACTTCTCGGCGTCGTGCGTCTCACGGGTAGGCTCGGAGGCACACATGCGCGTCGATCAGGTCATCACTCTCGTCTGGGCCGGAAACCTGGCCCTCCTCGGCGGCACCGGCTGGGTCGGGTGGAAGTTCTGGGAGCAGAAGAAGGCATCCCGAGAGGTTCCCCAGACCGAGTGGCCGGACTCCGGCGACGTCCTTCCGCCGATGGACCGCTGGCCCGGCCCGGTGGAGGCTTTCCAGGTGGTCTGGAAGACGCCCCTCGACGGGCTCGTTCCGCCGCCTCCGAAGGCTGCGGACACGTCGAAGCCGACCGTCGAGAGCATCGAGCAGCGGTTCCGCAACCGGATCAAGATCGTGAACGCCGTGGTGGCCACGAACGCAGTCGCGACCATTCTGAAGATCCAGGACGGCGGCCAGGACACCGTGCTGGCGCTCGGCCAGATCCTCGACAACTGGCAGTTGATGAGCGTGGAGATCGACAAGTCGAAGTCGCAGGTGCGGGCGGGCTTCGCGAACCCGAACTACGACCAGGGACTGCTGTACATCGAGCAGGTGATCGCGGAGCTGAAGGACCCTGCCACACCGGGCGCGACGCCGCTCGTGAAGGAGTTCGGAGGTCCGGTCTCGTCGGGCGAGGCCGCGCTCCGTCCCGATGACCCGCAGGCGTTCTTGAACCCCGCCACCGGAGAGTGGGACGTTCCTGAGCGCGAGACCACTTGGTGGGAGGTCAACGGCACCGGCGAGATCCTGGAGAAGACGAAGTTCGTCTCCCGTCCCGGCGGCTTGGAGGTCGCGTCGCTCCCGCCGCGGGGACCGCTCTCCAACACGCGCGGCGTCACGACCGGAGACATGATCGTCTCGATCAACGACGTCGCCGTGAAGTCGCTCGACGAACTGTTCGCCTACTTCCGCGGCGAGGGAAAGACGCAGACGCGTTTCGTCGTCGTGATCGAACGCGACGGGGCGCGCCGGACGCAGACGTACAACGTCGTGCGTAGACGCACCATGGTGTCGCGCGCGCCGGCGAGTTCCGCGAGCGACGCGACGATCCAGCGTCGCTGAGCCGAGCGGCCGGGTTGGCGAGAAGACGTCGCGACGCTCGCAGGGGCGTCCACGACGAAGCGGGCCCCAGCCGTGAACGGTGGGACCGCGGCGAGCCCGCCTTCGTCCCCCGTCCCTAACGCCGCCGCCGGTCCCACTGCGGAGTAGCATCACACGATGCTCGTGGCGGTCGATCTCGGCAACTCTGCGATCAAGTTCGGCGCGTTCGACGGCGCGCGCCTCGTTGCGTCGGAACGCGTCGATTCCCGCCGCTCGCTCGCCGAGGACGTCATCCCGCCGTCGATGCTGTCCGGCGCTGCCGACGCGGTCGCCCTGGCGTCGTCTCCCGCGCGGGCGGCCGAGCTTGCGGCGTGGTCTCCCCGTCCGATTCGTGTCCTCGGCGACGAAGTCCGCGCGGCCTTCCGGACGTCGTACGACCGGCCGTCGGAGCTCGGACTGGACCGCATCGCAGCGATGGCGGCGGCGCGCGAACTGACTGGCGGCGGCGCGGTTGCCGTGGTGAGCGTCGGGACGGCCGTCACGGTGGACATCCTCGATCGGGACGGGCGGTTCCTGGCCGTGGCCATCGCGCCCGGCCTGCGCTCGGCCGCCGACGGCCTTCACGCCGCAGCCCCGCACCTGCCTTATCCGTCGATCGAGCCGGGAGCGACACGTGTTCCGGCGCGCGGGTCGGCTGACTCCTTGCGCAACGGTCATGTGCTCGGACTCGCGGGGCTCGTGGACCGCCTGCTGGACGAGGCGGCTGGAGCCGCCGGCGGCCCTGGCGTCGTGATTCTGACGGGGGGCGACGCCCAGGTGGTTGCGCAACACCTGCGCACCGTTCACCGTGTCGAGCCGCACCTCGTGCTGCACGGCATTCGCATCCTCCACACCACGGTGTGTCGATGAGCGAGGGACCGCTGGGACGCTCCGTCACGTCGTTGATCCACCTGACCGGCGACGAGGTCCGAGCGCTTGCGTCGTCGGTGACTGCGCCAACGCCCATCGTGCCGCCGCTCGCGCGCAAAGTCGTGGCAGTGCTTCCGTTCGGTGTGTCCGATCCGCCGCGGGCCGCGTGGGTCGCCGCCGCGGGACGACTCGGCGCGACGGTGATCCGCGAGAGCGACCTCGCCGGGCCCGGGGAGTCCTCGGCGGAACCGCTCGCGGTCGCCGCAGACGCCGCGCGGTGGGCGGACGTGCTCGTGACGTCCCACCCGCTCGCCGGGTTCGCCCGCGCCGTCGCGGATCTCACGGGTAAGCCGGTGGTCAACGCTGGCGAAAGCGGCGGCGAGTCTCCTGCCGACGGCATCGCGTTGCTTGCGTCGGCGTGGCACGCCGGGCCGCCGATCTTCGGTCGCCGCCTGCGCGCCGCGGTCTGCGGCGACCTCTCGGAGAGCAGGGCCGCCCGCGGGTTCCTCGCCGCACTCGCCGCCGTGGACGCCACCGTGCTCCTGGTTCCTGCGCGCGGCCGGGAACTGTCGGAGGACGACGTCCAGCGCTTCGCTCGACGCCTCGGACGAAGCCCCCTCCGGTTCGAGGCCCACGCGATGGCCTCGCTCCTGGACATGGTGGACACAGTGCTCCTCGGGCACGATGCGTCTGCGCAACTCCCACTGTTCCGCGAGGTCGGCGTGCCGCCGGACGAAGCCGCGCGCCGCGCGCGGCGCGATGTCGAGGACCTCGACGTGCTCTTCGTCGCCTCGTCCGACGGCGGCACGGGCCGCGTCGTGCGCGAGCCGTTCCGCGGGTCATCGGCGCGCCTCTCCCACGGCGACGAGCATACGACGCCGCTGCGCGCATTCGAGGTCGTGCTCGAGTTCGCCGGCTCGGCTCCGCCGCCGGGCGGCGGTGTCGCGACTCCCGGCGCGCCGCCAGCGGTTCCTCCTGCGGAGGTTCAGCGCTACCGGAGCGGGATGGGCCTCACGTGCCACGGCGACCGTTGCTTCGCCGCGAAGCACCGCGACTCCGTTCTCCCCGACTTCGCGATCGTGTCTCGGGTGCCGTGCATCCTCGAGTGTCTGTACTGCGGCGCGCGCACCGAAGCGCGGTTTGCCGCCAGCAAGGTCGAGCGCAGGTTTCACGGCCTCGGGAGCGCGGACGCATCGAAGATCTTCGATGCGAACCTGGTGCTCTTCCACGCTCGCGGCGAGGCGCTCGCGGCAGCATTTCAGCCGGGCAGGCGCCGCGCGCCGACAGAGGAGGACTCCGCGTGATCGACCCGACCCCGACGACCTGGCTTCTGCGCGGCGGGCGCGTGATCGACCCGGCCACCGCCACGGACGACGTCATGGATCTCGAGGTCACGGTCGGCGGGCCGTCAGCGGGTGTCCGCCGCTTCCGGGGGAGTCCGATCCCGCCGGGAACAGTCGTGACGGAACTCGCCGGGAAGGTCGTCGTCCCCGCGTTCGTCGAGATCCACGCCCACTTGCGGGAACCGGGGGGCGAAGTCTCCGAGACGATCGCGTCGGGACTCGCAGCCGCGCGCGCAGGGGGCTACGGCACCGTGCTGGTGATGGCGAACACGACGCCGGCGAACGACGAGCCGTCCGTCACGCGGCGCATGCTCGCCGCCGCGGAGGCGGCCGCCACCGGCGTCCGGATGCTCCCCGTCTCCGCGGCCACGAAGGGGCTCGCCGGCCGCGAACCGGCGGCCTGGCGGGAACAGGTGGAAGCCGGCTGCGTCGCGATCTCCGACGACGGGAAACCGGTTCACGACCGGCGGATTCTTCGCGAGGTCCTCGCGGCTGCCCGAGACCTCGGCGTCGCCTACCTTTCGCACGCCGAGTGCCCGCAGCTCTTCCACGGTCCGATCCACGACGGCGAGGCCGCACGTCGCCTGGGTGTGCAGGGCATCCCCACGACGTGCGAGAGCGACTGCGTGCAGGCGGAGATCGCCCTCGCGGAGGAGATGGGCGCCCGAATTCACATCTGCCACGTCTCAACGACGGCATCGATCGCCGCCCTCCGTGCCGCGCGCGAACGGGGGGTGCGCTGCTCCGCAGAAGCCACTCCGCACCACTTGCTTCTGACCGACGACGAGTTCCTCCGCCGCGGGCCGGACACCAGCCTGAAGATGAACCCGCCGCTCCGTCCTGCGGCAGACCGCGACGCCCTCCGCGAGGCGACGCTCGCCGGGATCGTCGAGGCCGTGGGGACGGATCACGCACCGCACGCCCCGCACCTGAAGGCGAGAGGCCTCGCCGACGCGCCTTTCGGTGCCATCGGGATGGAGTCGGCGTTCGCCGTGCTCCACGAGAGCCTGGTCCTGCGTGCCGGGTGGCCGTTGCCGGTTCTCGTCGAGCGGATGACATTGGGCCCGGCGCGCGTGGCAGGGATCTCCGGCGGTCGGCTCTTCGAGGGCGCGGCGGCGCTCACGGTGATCGATCCGAACGCTCGGTTCGAAGTGCGCGCAGAGAACTTCCGCTCCAAGAGCCGAAACTGCCCGTTCGAGGGGTGGACGGGCCAGGGGCGGGTCGTCGGCACCCTGCTCGGGGGATCGTGGACGAGTTCCACCGCCCCCGGCGGCGTCTGACCGACCGGCGCAACCGCGCGAAATCATCCGTATCGGCAGTCTGATGTGCGAAACCGCACGAACCCCGGAGGTTCGCTTCCGCTCGGGAAACCGAGGTGTGCCGGAAGACGTCGGGGCGCCAGCCTCGGAGGCTCTGGCCCGCACTTTGCGCAAGCGAAGGCTGGAGAACCGGTTCGCAGCCTGACGTCGCGAGGCGGAAAGCTATGGACGCACCGATGACGCGACCCTAACATTCGCCCGAACTCCGGACCGGCCCTGCGCAGGCCGGCCCGGTGAGCACCGTTGAGAGGCGGCGCCGTCCACGACGGCGCGGCTTGGATGCGGATCTCCGAGGAGGAGCTCGAAATGGCCAGAAGCACCACGGTCCTGAACGGCGAACAGACGGCAACCCCGCGCGCAAGCGCGGTGGCCCCCCGCGCAACGACGGCGAAGGCGAAGCGTCTCGCGCTCGGAGTCGCGGTCGGCGGGTTGTCGATCGGTGCCGTCGTCGCCTCGACGGCCGGTGTCGCAGAAGCGAAGCGACCCAAGGTCGATCCCGCGCTCCTGCGTGCGCCCCTCGTGCTCACGTCGTTCGTGCAGAACAACCGCGTGGACGTCAAGCGCAACGAGCCGCTCACGTTCAAGTTCTCGGCCGTAGTGAAGAAGGGGAGTCTCGACTCGCGATCGCTCCGCGTTCTGCAGCAGACCGGTAGCGGCACCAAGTTGTCCATCGGAGCCCTGATCGTCACGTCCAACGTGGTGAAGTTCGACCCGACGCGAACGCAGCGGAACTACGACGACTCCCAGCGCCCCGACTCGGTGGTGACCACCGGCGACAACGCGAGCGGTTTCGCGTCCTTCACCGACTACCTCGTTCAGATCCCCGGCCCGCCGGAGCTCCACACGCTCCAGAACGCTCGCGGCAACCGGATCATCCAGGGGTTCAGCGGGTCGTTCCGGACGAGCAGCACCTACAGCGATCTCGTCGCCGGTCAGCCCTACTTCATCGGTGAAGGGGGAACCGGCAATCTGGGATTTGACCCGCCGCGCAGCGGTTCGACCGGGCTGGTTGACGAAGATGCGCTCATCGAGCTTGAGTTCAGCGAGCCGGTTGACATCGACACCTTGGACCCCTCGTCGTCCGTGTTGGTGACGCGCGTGCGAGTGAGCGAGGCGGTGCCGGGCTACATCCGCCTCAATCCGAACGATCGCTCCGGGCGCAAATTCCAGTTTGTCCCGTCGCTGGGCTTCGGCTCGGATGAGGTGAACCTCGCCGGCTGGGACATTCAGGTCGTCCTCAACGAGGGCATCCGCGATCTTGCCGGAAACCCCCTGAAGCGCCCGTACACAGCACCGCTCTTCCGCACGCGCTACGTGGCTGGAAAGCGTTCCGCGTCGATCATCAGTGAGACGTTCGCCAACCAGACGAAGATGGACCCCTCGACGATCGTCGATGGCGGCGAGTGGAACACGGTCGAGAAGGGCGCCGCTCGGGGCGGCGCGGCGACCACGTTCCCCAACCAGGATGTCAGCTACTGGCGCGCTCCCCCAGCGGGCGTCACGGTCGCGTTCACGCGCCAGAACGACCCTCTCGTGACCGACCAGACGAACGGATCGTCCTGCCAGATCCGCCCTCTGGGCTCCCGCGGGCAGTTCCTCTTCAATCCCGCCGACGTGGCGGAGTCTGCTGCCATCGTCTCGATGGGGTGGGGGCCGTCGTCCAACGCGCTGTTCGGCGCAAGTCACCCGGAGATCACGCTGAAGCTGGGCCACACGTCCGCTTCGGCGCTCACCGCTGACTTTGACACGAACGTGAACGTGGGTGCCGCGGTTCAGGTCTACCAGGGCGGCTATCTGATCCCGCAGGCGAAGAACATCCAGCCCTCCGATGGTGTGGATGCGAACGGGGTCACGAAGGACCCGGTCGGGGGCGTTCCGAAGGGCTACTGGCCGTGGCCTTCGTTCACGACGCCGTTCGAGTGGAACGGTGTGAACAACCTGATCTTCGACGCTGCGTGTCAGTCGGCTTCGATCTGCCAGATCCAGCGCGGGGGCTTCGTGCCTGCGGGTGTGCCGTTCCCGAACCGCCGCGCGATCGCCACGAACTACCAGGGAGCCACCGCCGATTTCACGGTGGACACGGTCATTCTCGACACGCGCTTCCAGAAGCGTCGCCGCACGACCAAGGCCACGTCTCTCTGGTACGAGTTGGCGTCGGACACGCCTCAGTTTGCGGCGCCGATTGTGTCGCCGATCGGCCAGTCCGGCGGCGTCTTCGTCACGGTCGAGGTCGAGGGTGCGCACGGCAAGCCGGACCCGCTGAAGCCGGGCGGTTTCATCCCCAACACATCGACGGCGACGGGCTTCACCACGGACGTCACGCAGATCGACGGTCACCGGTTCTTCCGGTTCCGCCTTCTCATGATTTCGAACCTGAACACGAACCAGACGTCGCGCGTGACGAGCCTTCAGGTCCCTTACCAATTCTAGTCGTCGCACGCTTCTGATCCACACCGCACGCCGTCGAACGACCTGCTTCCAGTGAAGTCACCGAGAGCGCACAGTCCTTCCTCCATCGAGCCGGGAGACCCCATGAACAACGAAGCAACCAAGCCCGCTGCCCCGACCACGTCGAAGACGCGCGAGTCGGGCGGGGAGTCTACGGGATCGATGATCGGCAGTCGCCGTCGGGTGGCCGGAACCGTGCTCGGCCGCGTCGTGGTCGGCGGTGGACTCGTGGCGGCGGGCGCGGCCTTCGGCTTGCTCCTGAGCCTGCCGAGCGCCCCGTCAGCGAGCGCCGGCGAGCACAACTACGTCCGGAGCGCCAGCCACGAGGCGATCTCGAACGTGCGTCTGGACGAGGAGGTTTCGATCCTCTTCAACTCGGCGCTGTGGGCGCCGAGCGTTGGACCGGACACGATCCTGCTTCGCACCGGGGCGACACGCGGCGAGCAGGCGAGCGGTTCGTACGTGGTAGGGCGCTTCATGTACGACCGCAGTGCGCAGCGGCGCGTCGTCATTCGCCCCGAGGCGATCCGCGAGTACTACCAGATCTCCAAGGGGTTCTCGCGCGTGGACGCCGAGAACGCCGCGACTCGGTTCATCCGCAACATCGAGTCCACCGGGCGCACCGGAACGCTCAACAAGGTGGACCAGGCGCTGGTGAAGTTCTTCGGAGCCTCGTACGGAGCAGGCTCGCGCCTCGACGATGAGACGGTGTTCGGGAACTTCCCCCCTGTCCTGAACGCAGGTGACCCGCTTCTCCCGTACCGCACGCGGGTCGCCGGAAACGACCAGGATTACCAGGACTACAAGAATCTCGGCGACTTCGCGAAGTTCAACAGCCTCCGCGAGAACTCCGAGTACGAGCGGTTCTTCCACACCGAGAACGCCGCGACCGGGGATCGGAGCGACGACTCGGTCCTGCGCGAACGCAAGTACCGCCAGGTCATGATCGACCGCCGCTCGGCCAATCGCGTGATGTTCGTTCCCGAGGTCCCCATTCGGCCGGATCTCACGGACACCGGCTACAAGACCGGTTCGGCGTACTCGGTCGTGGTCCCCTCGTTGCAGCCCGGCGTCTACAACACTGTTCAGACGCTGAAGGGACACCGTGGTCTGCTGCAGGCCGGCGGCCGTGACTACAGCACGTACTTCACGACCATCCCCGGGACGGTTGCGTCCTCGGGACTGTTCCTCGACAACGAAGCCCGCACCGGACTGGCGACGCTCCAGAAGCCGCGCGTGATCTGCGTGACTCCGCCGAACGGTGAGACGTACGTGGATCCGGCGACTGACTGGGAGGACCCGCACGACAAGGCCATCGACAACGACGCCGCGCTCAAGACCTTCAGCGTCCGACTGCGCTTCTCGCAGCCCCTGGACCCGCGCACGGTCACGCCCAGCAACTTCACCATTCGGCAGGTCAGGCAGGGCGTCGGAACATCCAGCGAGTCGATCGTCAGCATCCCCAAGCCGGCCGGCACCTTCCTCAACCAGCACCGCCTCGGAACCGTGGAGGTCGAGGTGACGCCTGCGCTGGACCTCGAGGGCAGCGGCCAGTACGAAGTCGTGGTCAAGGGGCTCGTGAAGTCGCTCGGCGGTGAGCTGCTCAACACGGACTACAAGGTCTCGTTCATCACCGGCCAGGCGGAGCCCCCGCTGGACGCCATTCGCGAGGACTTCCGTTCGGCCGGAAATCAGGCGGATCCGCTGAACGCCGACACACTCAACAACCGGACGACTGCCTATTGGCCGGCCCCTGTGATCTACGATCCGGCGGTCAGCACGGGGCGCGCGGTCGCGAAGTTCATGCCCTTCTCCGGAACCGGCGTCGGCGCCCCGGCCGTGCCCGCGGACGCGAGCAGCCCGAACGTCAAGAACCTGGTGGTCGCCGCTGGCGAGTCGATCGTCTTCCTCACCGAGGATCTCGATCCGGGTTCGACGAACTTCGGCAAGCAGATCGAGTACCACTACCAGGACGTGTCGATCACCAGCGCGACGGTTACGACGATCGGGCGTTTCCCGCTCGTGATCCGCTCGCAGACCGATGTTCTGCTGAAGGCGACGAACGTGCTCATCGGCGGCCGCAAGGGCTCCGACGGTGGGATGAACACCGACACCCTCACCGGGCCGCCCACGGGTGGACTCGGTGGTGACGCAGGTCCCGGCGGCTTCCGCGGTGGCGACGGTGCCGGCGCGGCGCTCACGGACGCCAACCACCAGATCGTGACCGACGGCGCTGGCCTGCTTCAGTTCGACCAGACGAAGTTCGACGCCCTCGATGGCTTGCCCGGATACGTGGCAGCCGGTACTACGGCGGGCGGCGGCTCGGGTGGCTTCAGCGGTGACCGCGAGGCCGCGGCAGTTGACGGTGACGGCAACGGCACCATCAACTCGGATGACTACCCACTCACGCCTGCGCGTTTCCGTGAAGCGGGGGGCGGTGCCGGACACGCGACCGCTGGCGGCAGTGGCGCTGGCGCCACAGGTTCAGGCAAGAGTCATTCCTCCGCCGGTACGCCCTACAAGGGCGGCCTCGGTGGCGTGGTCTATGGCGACGCGAACTTCTCCACCGCGCCGATCAACGCGCAGGGCGTCCCCACGCTTGGCGCCGGCTTTGGCGGTGCGGGCGGCGGTGGCGGCGGCATGGAGGACGACGTTCCTCTGGGCGTCGTTGGACCGGAGGACGCGGGCGGCGGTGGTGGCGGTGGCGGTGGTGGGGCGATCCAGATCTGCGCACGCGGCACTCTCACCGTCGAGGGCACCACGATCGATGCTCGCGGCGGCGCCGGCGGTCGCACGTACAACGCCACTCGATCCTCTGAAGGTCAGGGTGCGCCGGGCGGATGCGGCTCGGGCGGCTCGATCTGGCTGCAGGCGTACGAAGGCGACGTAGACGTTAAGAACGGCGCGAAGCTGTACGCAGCTGGCGGCGATCCGAGCGCTTCCACCGGTGAGATCACTACCAGCCGCAATGACACGGCGACGGTGCCTTCGCCCATCAAGGGCAAGGGCGGCACGGGCGGCGAGGGCTTCATTCGACTTGAGGACAAGGACGGCATCTTCCCGAACCTGGTCGGGCAGTACGACACGGCGGCGATCACGCTCACGCAGTTCCGTCCGCTTTCCGACGGGTCCTACCCTGGGCGCGCGACGATCCCTGGCGTTGCCGCAGGCCCCGGCGGCGTGCCTGCTGCCATTCCGGCCATTCCGGGCATCCCGATGACGGTCGATGCGTCGTACGCGTACTCGCGTTGGTTCGACAGCAAGCTCGACACGCCGACGTATCGGGCTGCGTACGACGATCCGACGACGGTCGGTGCGGACGGGATCTTCGGAACCTTCGACGATCCGATCGAGGGCACGTTGGTGCAGGACTTCGCGGCGCAATCGGGCGGCAACGTGCTGATTGAGGCGCGTGCAGCAGCGGACGATCCGGCGAACAGCGGACACCCGAACCTGTTCCAGGTCAGCTCGTGGGTGCCGCTCGATCAGGTCGGCAACATCAGCGACCGTCGCTTCCTGCAGTTCCGGATCACGTTCACTCTTCCGCTGACGTACTCGTTCGCGAATCCGCTCCCCTACGTGGACTTCCTGCAGATCAACATCGAGACGAACTAGCTCGTCCTCGATCTTTCATGAGCTTTCACAGGGGCGTCCTCGGGACGCCCCTGTCCGATTCGAGGCCCGGCAGGTCGTCCGGCTTCACCGCGTGTGCCGGGCGGTTGGAGGCGCGGTCGTGCGCGCGCTCCCCGGTGGCAGTTTGGAATCAACTGACCTGCTCGGCGCGGTGGTTAGTGGCCGTCCGAGCGCAAGTGGCTCACTTGGCTGCGCTCCAGCGAGCCGGCTGCAATGCGGGCGAGGCGGGCAAACTCCACGGAGCGAGTTGCGCGCCGAGCCCAACGCAGCGGCAGGCCAGTCTCGACGCGGACTGGAGTAGCAGCGGCGAAGCCGGCGCGCGGCTTGCACTCTCATGCATCGCGCGTTCGCGACTCTACGGCTGCAAGCCGCGTGACCAAGTGTGCCAGTTACTTTCGGACGGCCACTCACTGCGGGGGTATCGACCGCAAGCGGCGCTGCGATGCTCAGACAGCGGGCCGACTTCGCCGCTTGGTTCGAGCATCCGACTGCTCCGTTGTGCGGCCCATGCGACTCGCCGCGTTGGGTTGGCGCACGTCGCCCGTCGTGTGCAGTCCGCTCGCTCGAACCCAGCCGAATGTGCCACTGGTTTAGACACGGCCACTTAGGATGCGAGCGCGGCGGGCGTCGAACGCGCACACCGACCCAACCATGGCCAGGAAACCCGGAACCGTAGAGCGACGAATCGCCGGGCTGATCGCCTCGGCTGGGGCCCGTTTCTATCTCGGAAAGCCGGACGTCCGCGAGTTGCTCGAGGTGAAGTTCCCGACTCTGGACGCAGTGGCGGGCGCAGTTCGGAACGAGCTCGCGTTTCGCGTCGGCTCGGATCGCGCCTACGCGCTTTCGAGCGTGAATCTGGAGTTGACGAACCACTGCAACCTCCGCTGCACGATCTGCCCGGTGAACACCACGATGCGGCGTCCCAAGGGGTTCATGGACCCGGCGATCTTCCGCCGTGTGATCGACGACAATCCGCAGCTCGGTTTCGTGCTCGCGTTCCAGTGGGGTGAGCCGCTGCTGCACCCGCAGTTCTTCGAGCTCGTGCGATACGCGGCGGATCGCGGGGTCCGCACGATGATCACATCGAACGGCACGCACCTCGGCCCCGAGAACCGCAGGAAACTGCTCGACTGCGGGCTGGAGCGCATCACGTTCTCCGTGGATGGGGATCACGCGACTCACTTCGCCATCCGGAACTGGGATCTGGCACGCCTGCGCGAGGACGTGCTCTCGCTGAAGCGCGATCGCGATGCCGCCGGCGCGCGACTCAAGATCGACGTATCGATGGTGGTGGACCGGTCCACGGAGGCAGCGCTGCCCACGTTCATCCGTGAGTGGACAGGAGTCGCCGATCGCGTGCAGGCGATTCCTCGCCTCGTCGCGGAGCGGCGCGTTGCGCCCTGCCGCGAGCTCTGGCGGGGCACGCTCGTCGTGCTGTGGGACGGGCGCGTGACCGTGTGCTGCGTGGACAGCGAGGGCACTCTTCAGGTGGGAGACGCGCGAACGGAGCGCCTGCTCGCCGTTTGGAACGGCGACGCGATGCGTGGCATCCGTGCGCGTCACACCGGAGGGGACTTCCCCTCGCTCTGCGCGAACTGCGGCGAGTACGAGCACCAAGACGTTTCGAAGAGGTTCCGGTGAGGCGGCAGTACGGCGACCTGATCCGGTCGCGGTTGCGTGCGGGCGGGCTCGCGCGCGTGGTGGATGCCGGCGTGAAGGTGCTCGGGCCGCTCGTGCCCCTGCGCAATGGCCACGCGGAGACGGGGCCGATTCTCGGCACGGTGATCCTCTCGTACGCATGCAACTACCGGTGCGGGTTCTGCGAACTGCCCCAGCGCTCGATCCGCCGCCGCCGCGAAGGTTGGACCGAGTTCGACACGGCCGGATGGAAGGAAGTCCTCGACGGGTTCGCGGCGCTCCGCACGGTCGGCGTCGGCTTCACCGGCGGCGAGCCGTTCCTGCGGAAGGACTGCGCAGAGTTGCTCGAGCACTCGCTCTCGCTCGGCATGGTGACGCACGTCAACACGAACAGTCACCTGCTCGACGATGCGCTCGTGGAACGCCTCGTCGCGATGGGGCTCGATTCAGTCAACGTCTCGCTCGACGGTGCAGATGCCGCCACGCACGACCGCCTTCGTGGACATCCGGGGTCGTTCGATCGCGTCACCGACCGCATCGCCGCACTTGCGCGCGCTCGGGATCGGCACGCGACATCCCCCGCGTCGAAGCGCACGCGCGTGGCGATCACGTCCGTACTCACGCCGGACAACGCCTCGCAGGTCGAGGCGCTCGCCGACCTCGCGGAGCGACTCGGAGCGGACTCGCTTGGGTTCATTCCGATGCACGAGTACGCAGCGGGCACAGCGCTCGGCGGCGTGGCTCCGGCCCGTCCGTGGGCCGAGACGATGGTGCGAGCGTCGGAGACGCTCCTGCGACTCAAGCACGAGCGCGCGATCATCGAGAACAGCGAGAGCTACATCGGGATGTTCCCTTCGTGCTTCGCCGGGCGGCCCCTGCCGATTCGTTGCCGCGCACCCGAGACGTCGCTCGCCATCGACTGCTACGGCCGCGTGTTCCCCTGCGTGCCGCTCTCCGAGGTGGACACGCCGATCGGCCGGGTCACCGGCACGGGGCTCGCCTCGTTCTGGAAGTCGGAGACCTACGCCGCGTCGCGCCGCTCGTTGGCGTCCTGCCGCGCGTGCTATTGGAACTGCCATACCGAGATGAACCTGCTCTGGCCGGGCGCGGGGAAGGCTCCGTGAACCTCTCCTTCGCCAAGGCGATCGACCGACACGTCGGCCGCGCCGTGTGCGCGATGCTCTCCGGACTGAGGTTCCTGCGGGAACTCGTCTCGCCGCGCACCGACGTGGTCGAGGCCCGGACGATCCTCTGCATCAAGTTCTGGGGCCTCGGGAACATCGTCCTGCTCCTTCCGGTGCTCCGCCGCCTGCGCGAGCGGCACCCCGGCGCTCGGATACTGTTCGTCACGCTCCGCCGGAATGAGGAACTGCTCGGTGCCTGCCCGTCGATCGATCGCGCGATCTACGTGGACGATCGCGGCGCTGCTCGACTGGTGGCGACGTACCTGCTCGCCGTGTTCCGTGCGCTCCGGGAGTCGCCCGATGTTGCGATCGACTTCGAGCAGTTCGCGAGGTCGTCGGTGATTCTCGCGGTGCTCGCGCGGTCGAAGCAGGTCGTGGGACTCTCGACGTCCGAACGCGGGCGGTCGGCGCTCTACCACAAGATCGTGCGATACGACGACCGTCAGCACATGGGGCAGACGTTCCTCGATCTGGCGCGCGCCGCGGGAGTCGCCGACTGCGCTTACCGGCCGGAGCCCTTTGATCCCGGCGACGCCGCGCGGCGCGCGGCCGATTCGCTTCTCGCGACCGGCGGCGGCTCCGGCCCGTTGGTCGTGCTGCATCCCGGATCCGGCGACAACTTCCAGGGGCGTCGCTGGCCCGCGCGGTCGTTCGCGCAGTTGGCGGATCGATTGATCCGGGGGTCCGGCGCGCGAATCGTCGTGACCGGGTCGCCCGGTGAGGCGGCGCTGGTCGGCGAAGTGATCGGTTTCATGGAGGAGAAAGGGCGCGCGATCGATGCTTCGGGCCGGCTCAGTGTGCTCGGCCTCGCGGCGCTGCTGGCTCGGTCTGCGGCGCTCGTCACGAACGACACAGCGCCGGTGCACATCGGTTCCGCCCTTGGGACGGCCGTCTTCGCACTCTTCGGGCCGAACACTCCAGTCCTGTACGGACCGCTCTCCGCGGGCAGCCACGCGTTCTACCGAGGGCTCCCGTGCAGCCCCTGCCTCACGAACATGAATTACAAGACGTCTCACTGCCGCATGCCGGTCTGCATCTCCGAGATCACCGTCGCGGAAGTTCACCAGCGAGTCGCGACCCGGGTGGCGGCGCTTCGCGGCGCTGACGTGGCGAGCGCCGACGGGCTTTCGCTTTCGCCGGGGACCGAGCGACGGCAGGTCGAAGCCACAGGCGACGGCGGGCGCGCGTGATCGCCGCCCCAGCGTGCCCCAAGGCGGACATGGGCCGTCCGGGCGAGTTCATCACCGCTCGCGTCGCCGTCGCCGCGGTCGGCATCGCGGCTGCCGTCGCCTTCCTCCCGTCGCTCGGCGGGGGATTCGTCTACGACGACCACCGGTTCTACGAGGGCAACGAGCACCTGCGTTCGGTCGCGATCCTCTGGCGTGCATTCACCGACCCGGTCGCCCAGACGGCCGACGGCACGCACGCGGGGCTCTGGCGTCCGCTCCGCACGCTGTCGCTGGCGTTTGATCACGCCCTGTTCGGATCGTGGGCATTCGGACCGCACCTGGTGAGCGTGGGACTCCACGCAGTCGGCGCCGCGCTCGTGACGCTCCTTCTGCTCGCCTGGCGTCTGCCGGCGCTCGCCGCGGCGATCGGTGGCGCGGTGTACGCGTTCCATCCCGCGCAGGTCGAGTGCGTCGCGTGGATTTCGTCGCGTGGGGATCTCCTCGCGGCCGCCTTCGTTTGGGCCTCGCTGCTCGCGGACCTCCGCGGCCGGCCGCGTGCTGCACTACTCGCAGGGATCGCCGCACTCCTGTCGAAGGAGCAGGCGGTTGTGTGGCCGGCGCTCGCAGTGCTGTCGCATGTCGCGGCCGGGAATGAACTGCGTCGCGCGTTGCGCTCTGCCGTCGCTCCGGCCATAGTGGTGCTCGTGTTCGTGGGCGTTCGCCAGTCGCTCCTCCTGGAGCCGACGCAGCAGGGAGGACTCGGCGTGCCGGTCGGCGCCGCACAAGTGGTCACGATGTTGGGGCATCAGGGACTCTTCACGCTGACGGGTGTGGGGTCGCTCTTCGACTGGCAGATGCCACCCGGCCTGCACCCGCTCGGGACGACGCTTGCGGGTGTAGGTCTGTTCGCGGGCGTCGCATGGCGCCCCTCGCGCATTCCGGCGGCGTGGTTCTTGGTCGCAGTGGGTCCGACGTTGCTCCTGCAGCCCTTCGTCCCGCTGAACATCCTCGTCGCGGATCGCTTCCTGCTGTTCGCGCTGCCCGCGCTCGCGTTCGCTGTCGCGACGTCGGTGGCGCGCCTCCCGCGACTTGAGTTTCCCGGCGCGTTGGCGGCAGTCGCGCTCGGCGCGACGTCGCTCGCGCTGCAGCCGATCTGGCGAGACGACGCCGCGCTTTGGGGACGCACGGCCCGCCTGGTTCCGGCGCACTTCCGGGCTCACGCGTGGCTCGGCGAGGCGGCGATCCGCGAGAATCGGTTCGAGGACGCCGAGTCGCACTTCATGCTCGCTTCGCTGTCGGCGCCGGGCGACGCCAGGACGACGTGCCGCCTCGCACAGGCGCGCGAAGTGGTCGGCAAGCAGCGGCAGGACATCGTTCGGATCATCGGTGCGTTGCAGGCCTACCGAGACGCGATCGCTGCTTTCGGCTCGGCTCGCGCGATCGGCGACGCTCGTGCGGAGGGCGCAGCCGACCTTCTCCCGCAGGCGCAGTGGGCGGTGGCGGATCTGCTCCTCGTTCTCGGCGAGTCGGACCATTCGCGCGCCGAAGCGGAGGCCCTGTTGTCGCTGCCGATTCCCGTCGTCGGCGCGGAAACGCGCCGTGCGTTGAACGCTCGGCTCGCACAGTTTGCGGCGCGTCTGGATCGCGACGGCCAAGCCGCGCTCGCCGCGCGCGTCCGAGAGTTCGGTGCGCGACCATGAAGGCGCTCGCGAAACTCGGAGCGCGGATCATTCGCTCGAACGTCGGGCGGAACGCCCTGCCGTTCAAGCTGACGCTCATCGTGACCTGGACATGCGACACGCGCTGCCGGATGTGCAACATCTGGAAACGCGACAAGAAGGGGGTGATGACCGTCGAGGAAGTCGCCCGGTTCTTCGAGCGCAACCCTCGCTTCTCGTGGATCAACCTCTCCGGCGGCGAGATCTGGACCCGGCCC
>JAIOPE010000066.1 GCA_021414065.1 Planctomycetota bacterium | reverse complement strand
CTCGAGCTTCGCGTCGCCTGAGCCGCTGAATCTGTCTCTCGACCCCCAGGAGTCCATCACATGAGCGGATGCGGATGCGGCGGCGTCTCGGAGTCGCTCGTGACAGGGCCGGTGGCGACATCGTCGCCGCCGGCCGACCGGACTTCGTGCAGCTTCCGGGCGCGCTGTCCGAGCGTCGGCGGTCGCTGCCGCTGCAAGGCCGACGACGCCGAGCCTGGCACGCGCTGCGACTGCTGCTGTTGCTGTGTGTGTCCGTGCGAGTGCGGCGGACGTCGCGCGCCGGACCCAGTGGACCCTCCGTGGCCGGACCCGCCGCGCGATCCGCCGCCGCCGACTCCCAAGTCGTGGGATCTGCCGATAACTCCGCCGCAGCACTGGCCGCCGTCGCCGACGCAGCCCGGGCTGGACAACTCCGGCCCCGGCGTGTTCGCCTCCGCGATGTCAAGGCAGCCGTTCCGGCCCGATGGCGACGACGTCCTAACGTCGTCGGGCTCGCCGATGCTCGATGCGCGCGCGCCCATGTCGGCGCTCGCCAGTGCGCGGTCGCCGAATCCTCGCGCGAGCTCGGCGCCCCGTCCGGCCGCGCCGGAGCCCGTCTCGGCGGGGGGCTGCGGCTGCGACGATCGCGACGAGCCACCTGCACCCGAGAGGGATTGCGGCTGCTGCTGCTCGTCGTGCTGCACCTGCGACGACCTGCCACGCGACGCCGCGCCCGCTGATCCGAGGACGGCGCCCGCCCGGAGAGCGGACGGGCACTGGAACTACCCCGTGTCGAGCGGCATCACCACCGAGCAGTCGCAACCGACGTGGGCGGAGGGGCCAGCGGGCGAGATTCCGCCGGACACGCGCGCGCCGGCGGGATGGACGCCTCAGTCGCAGCAGACGACTGAGTTCCTGACCCGAGGATGCCCACCGGGCACGCAGTACATCGCGAACCTCGGCTACATCAACGGGAACCCCGTGAGCGGTTGCTACCCGCTGCCGTGCCCGCTACCGGACGGGTTCCAGTACGCACCGGGTTTCGAGAACGCGCCGTGCGGCGCGGCGCCGCCGGCGGGGTGGCAGCCGTTTGCAGGGGTGGGCGGGGCCGGACTCGCCGCGGGTGGCAGCATTCAGCCCGTGGCACCGCCGGACTCGGCGCGACCGTTCGCGATCGCCGGACCGGCGTGGCAGCCGCCGACGCGGCCGCCCGGGTACATCGAAGGCACGTTGTCGCCGCCGGGAACCTGGGAACCGATGTTCATCATCGGCCACTCGGCGAACTTCGTGAAGTCGAAGTACCCGCTGGTGAACCCCGGAACACCTTGGCCCGGATCGCCGGACTACCTCTACATCTCGATCGGGAATCCGAACCCGCGCACGAGCCGGGCGCCGCCGTTCATCCCCGAGGCGCCGGTCGGCTACACGTTCACCTTCATGCTCCCGCCGCCCGCGCCGACGATGGACATGTTCAGTCGCTTAGACGACGAGGTCCGGAGCTTCACGTTTCAGTACGTTGATACCGCGAAGCTCGTAGCGCGGCAAGCGCAGCAGGCTCCCGTCGCGCCGATTCCAACCGGCCCGGATGACGTGCCACTTCCGCCCTTCTCACTGCCCCCACTCGTCCATCGCCCAATGAGTGTGACCCAGTGGGACGGCGATTACGAAAGGGGAGCCCGCCTCGGGGACGCCCATATCGCCCAGCTCACGCGCTCGACCGTAGCGCTCGAGATGAACTGCGCGCCGCGCCCGGGCTGGATTGACCAGGGGGCGGCATTCGTAGTTCCCCGATCGACGCAAGAGATATTGAGATCCAGCGCGGGGACTGCCGCGGATGCGCGTTTGCAGAACTCGCCGGATGCGGCATGGGGCGCCGATCGCGGAAAGGCGACCAGCGACCAAGTACAGCGCTCGCGATCCGTGCACGACCACCTGCTGAACCTGATGACCACGGCGTGGGGCTTCAAGCTGCTCGCACCACTCGTTGCGGAGGTCATTCGCGCTGGTCCTTGGGAGCCGTTCATCGATTCGATGCTGGCGTACCTCGACAACTCCGGACGCCATCGCGTGTTCTCTCTTCCGCGTCTTGTCTCGCAGGTTCCCGCTCTGCTGGACACTATTGGAGGCATGCTGCGTTGGGCTACGTTTCGCGCGGCCGAGGAGATTCTCCGCAACGGCGGGCGCACGTGCTTCGAATTGAATGGGGCGCTGCAGATCGAGAACAACGTGTACGGGCGCAGTATCTGGTATCTAGTGCTCGGACACTTCACGCTTGGATTCCGCGCCTTCGTGATACCAGGAACCGGACGACGGGGTGGTCCGACGTCGATTCCGAGCCCAATTCCGGAAGATCGGATGGAGATTGTCCTGTGGGCTGCGGATCGGTTCGACATAAACGCATTCGCTGGCGTCCTCGGTGGTAACTGGGCTGAGAGGGCCGCATTCGACGGCATCGAGTTCCCCGACATCAGGGCGCTCCACGGCATGCGGATGGCCAGAGCATTCAACCTGCTGGCGCGGATGCCGACGATTGTCGTCGAGTGGGAACGTCGCAGACCGGAGCGCGCTCGTTGGACGGGCGTGGCAATGGACTCCGACGAGGGCTCAGATCTAGCGCCCGCCTGGTCAAACCCGTCGAACTCCGAAGTAAACGAGTTCAATCCTCCGAGCACGCGGAGCATTGGAGCGCCGCGGTGATACGAGGGGTTCCGGTGAGTCGCGGGACGGACGCGCCGCGTTGGCCGCTCCAGGGAGGGGCGGCGCGGGGACGGACGTTTGCTGAGTACGTCGGCGGAATCCGCGCCGTTTCACGGCCTAGCGCGCCTGGTCGAACATGCCGCCTGGCCAAGTCGATGCATCCGACAGTCGCCACCGGCGGCCGGTCGCGCTCTCGAAGGACCAATGTCGTCTAGGTTCAAGCTCCCGGATCCGGACGACTGCGTGCCACCGCTGCTCCGTGTCGCCGCGCTGATCCTGCTGATTGGTGTCGCGTTCGTGGTGGCGTACCTCATTGACTCCGCGGTTCGCGTCCCACGGAGTGTCGATGTTCCGACTTTCCGAGATGGGCGACTCGTGCGTGATCCGAACATAGTCATCAGGAAGAGGTTCCCAGATCGCCCGGAAGCGTGGGTGTTTGAAATGGTCCCGATCGCGGATGCGAGTGGAGCTTCGGATTCGAATGCGCCAGTGCTCGTGAACCTGGACTCGCCGTGGCCGGTGCTGCCGCTGATCCGACCTGTGAATTGGCCAGCGACGGAGGCATTCGTGATGTACCGACTCGACAGTGATCGCGTGACCCTCGTGAGGTCTTCTGGACTGTGTCTGTTCGAGTGGGACAGTTCCGTGGGCGAGTCGTATCCAGGAGACAACGTCTCCGTTCTCGCGCTGGTCGTCGGGGAAGGGAGCTTCGTCCCAGAGGACGTCGATGCGGTTGTGGAGCGGGTTCGAGGCGTGCGTGAACGCGTCGCGGCTGGCACCCTTGGCCTCGATGTCTTCTTCCGCTACTCGGGCGCGACGTTCGAGGACATTCCCACCGACGCCGACCTGAGCGCTTGCTTGCGTACCGGCGTCCCAGCCGCCGCAGTAGTCGTGAGGGAGTTGGCCGCTGCCGGGGGCACGGTGCTTTATCCGAGAACATCTGCGGCGCTCGGCAAGTAGGACGCTCGCCTTGCGAGCGAGGTTGTTCGGGCGGTGTGCGCTCGCCCTCGTGCGGCGATGGCCGTGTAGCGCCCGCCGTCAAGCAGCACGCCGTGGGTGGCCGTCTAATGATGCCCGAATGTCCCCGGGGTCGGATGTCGTTGATCTCGGTCCACGTGAATGGCCACGCATTCCGCAGCACCGCCACGCGACGAGTCCGGCGATCGTGCGCTCCGTCAGCACATCGGCTTCGAACTGCGCGAGCACGGCGAGGATGCCGACGATCATGCGTCCCATCGGGCTCGTCCGGTCGAACGACTCCCGCAGCGACACGATCCCGACGCCGCGCGCCGACAGCCGCTCGACGACGTTCGCCAGCCCGGAGAGAGACCGGCCGATCCGGGAGAGCTCGGCGACGAGGAGCACCTCCGCGGCGCGGGGGTCGGCCAGTTCGAGGACGCGGCGGCGCCCGGCGCGCTCGGCCAGCCAATCAGTCTCGCGTGCCCAGCGTCGCGTCGAGGGCGACGATGTCGGGGCCGCGGCGGATCTTCAGCTTGATCGGGTCGCCGGCCCACTTGCGGGAGAGGATCGCGCTGCAGTCGCCGATGCTCGCGATGGGCTTGCCGTCGATCTCGACGATCTCGTCGCCGCCCTGGAGGCCGGCTGCCTTCGCGGCGGAGCCGTCCACGACGGCCTGGATGCGAGCGCCGGCAGTCACGGTCTGGTCCCACGAGACGCCGAGGAAGGGGCGGCGGAACGTCTTCCCCGCTGCGAGGTCGGGGAGCACGCCCGCGATCTTCTGCCACGGCAGCACGAAGCCGATGCCCGATGCTCGGCCCTGGTGCGCAGGGTCCCAGAGGGTGAGCATGCCGAGCAGTCGCCCGCGCAGGTCCACCGCCGGTCCGCCGCAGTTGCCGTCGGTCGCGCGGGCATCGACCTGCCAGTGTCCGCGCCAGATTTCGGCCGCGTCGTCGGCGTGGAGTTTCGACAGGATGCCGAACGTGGTGAACGGCTCGGGCGAGCGCGCGGCGCCGAACGGGTTGCCGAGGCCGATTGCGAAGCGTCCCTCCGCGTAGGCGTCGGCGGGAGCGGGAGCGAGCGTCGGCAGCGTGCGCCCGGCGGGTAACTCCGCGCGGAAGGCCGCGATCCCCAGGCCCTCGTGAACTGCCAGGAGCTTCGCCGGGCAACTCGTGCCGTCGGGGAGGTGGAGCGTCGCGCCCTCGATCGCGTCGAGGCCGGCCTTCGTGGTCGCGTCCTTCGGCAGCATCTGGGCGAGCCCGGGGAAGATGAGCGTGGCGGTGTTCGTCACGTTGTAGAGGGCCGTCACCACGATCCCGTCGGGTGTGGCGGCGAACGCGCTGACGGGCCCGCGGTATCGCGGCAGTTCGACGGGCTTCCCGTTGTCCGCGATCGCCACCGACGAGAGCGGGGACTTGCGCTGGACTTCGAGACTGAGCGCCGCGGGATGAGCCGTCGCGACCGCCCGACTGACGACGAGTTCCAGCGCGTCGGCGTCCGGCGAGACGAGTGCCCGCGGCGGGGCGGCCGAGAATGCGCTCTTCGCTTCGGCGTCGCCGGCCCACGCCGTGCGAAGGCGGTCGATCGGCATCACGCGTCCGATGAACTGGTAGGGCGAAGTGGGCTCGGCGCGCGCATCCACGAAACCGACGATCACGCCGACGAGTCGCCCGTGGACGTCCACGAGCGGGCCGCCGTTCACCCCCGGGTTGATCGCGGCGGTGGTGTAGATCATGTCGAACAGGCCCTGGTCCGTGGACCCGGTCCGGCGGGGGAGCGAGGCGATGATCCCTGCCGTGAGGCTCGGCGTGGACTCCGTCGAGAACCCGAAGGAGTTCCCCATGGCGAACGCGAACGAGCCGACGCGGAGGTCGGCCGACGCAGCGGGCACGAGATAGGCGGCCAGGCCCGACTTCGGGGCGTCGTCGATGCGCACCAGCGCGGACGCGAAGTCCGGAAGGCGGGCGATCACGCGACCGTGGTAGTTGGTGAAGGTGCCCTTCTTCGTGTCCTGCACCTTCACGTCCACGACGTCCGCGAACCGCTTCGAGACGCTGCCGTCCCGGCTGCGCTCTTCGATCAGGCCGACGTCGCAGTGCGTCAGCACCAGTCCGGCCTTCGAGATGATCACGCCGGACGTCTCGACGCTGCCGCGCGGAGACGTCGAAGGCGCGAGCACGACCGTCGCCGTCTCGACCCGCTCGATGGCCTCCTTGAACTCGGCCTCGAGGTGCTGGAGGTCGGCGCGGGCCGGCGCGGCGGCCGGGACGGCGAGCACGAGGCCCAGGACGGCGAGGCAGACCGCCGCTGCGGAGCGCCGACGCAGCGAGGTCATTGCTCGGCGCCGAGCTTCCCGGACCAGGTGGCCGACTTGTTGCCGCGCTTGTAGCTGATGCGGATGGCCGTTGCGGCCGGGCACGACGTGAGTGCGTTCACGATGTCCGTCGAGGTGGCGACGGTGACCGGCTTCCCGGCGATCGAGATCGACACGATCACGTCCCCGGCGACGAGCCCGCCGTCGGCGGGGCCGCGTGCGGGGCTGCGCGGATCGACCGCCGTCACGCGCGCGCCGTTCGGGGTGCCCTTCTGGTCGGTCGAGGTCTCGGTGGCCAAGCCGAGGAAACCGGCTTGGGCATCCTGCTTGGCGTCGGCGAGTTTGCTCAGGTACGGCTGGATCTGGTCGATCGGGATCGAGAAGCTCGCGCCGGTGTTCGACGCACCGACGCCGCCTCCGCCGCGCGACGAGATCATGCCGTTGATCCCGATCAGCTCGCCCTTCAGGTTCCAGAGCGGGCCGCCCGAGTTGCCCGGGTTCACGGCAGCGTCGTGCTGGATCGCGTTGCCGTAGAGGAGTTCGCCGCTGCCGAGCACGCGCCCGAGTCCCGAGACGACGCCGAGCGTGGACACGCTCCGCCCGTCGGTCGCGAGGAAGAACGGGTTCCCCGTGGCGAGAACCCACTGCCCTTCCATCAGCTCCTTCGACGCGCGGGGCACGACCGGCACGCCCTTCACGTAGGCCGAGGTCTTATCGGTGAACTGGAGCAGCGCGATGTCGTAGTGCTTCACGCTGTCCACGAGCTTCGCGCTGTGGTGCTTCCCGTCGAGTGTGACGACTTCCAGTCCGGCCGCTTCGCCCGCGACGTGAAAGTTCGTGATGATCCACGTCTTCGACGACCAAGTGACGACCACGCCCGAACCGCATCCGCCGAGGCGCCTCGCCGGTTTCTCGGTGGACCCCTTCGGCACCGGAGCGTCCACCATGATGAGCACGCTCACCGACGCCGGCCGCACCTTCGCCAGGGTGTCCACGAGCTGCTTCTCGACGCCGAGCGTGCGCTCGAGCGCCGCCTGGTAGACGGCTTCCGCGTCGGGCGGACCGTCGCCGGCGGGGGCCGGGCGGGCGACCCCGACCACGGCGGCGAAGCCGAGCGCCAAGGCGAGGAGGGAGACGGTGCGGAGTCGGGGCACGCGGGAAGCATACAGCCCGGCGCGGCGGGCGTCACTCGGACGGCTGAGAATCCGGACATTGGGTGGCGATTCGGTGTGCCGGACGCTAGCGGGACGTTGGGGGATTCGGATTGCCGCGTTCCGTCCCGAATTGCTTGGGTTCGGCGGGCCCGCAGACCGATAAACCCGCCATCCTGTGACGAAACGTCACCGCTCGCGACCGCACGGAGGTCCCCCCCAAGATGAACCGTCTCGCCCTCGCCCTCGTCGCCGTCGTCGCCCTGCCGGCCGCGGCCTTCGCCGACCCGTTCACCTTCACGGCGACCGACACGCCGGTCACGGCGCCGCAGCCGACCACGATCTCGTCGTCGATCGTCATCGCCTCGGGCGGCTCGATCCAGGACATGAACGTGTTCGTCAGCTATACGGCGAACTTCATCGGCGACCTCGTCCTCACGCTGACGCACGTGAACACGGGAACGACGGTCACGCTCGCGCAGAACCGAGGCGGCGCCGGTGCCGACATGACGAACGTGACGTTCGACGACGAGGCCGCGCAGCCCATCTCCGCCGGGAGCGCCCCGTTCGGTCCGGCGTCGTACCGCCCCGAGGGACTGCTCAGCGCGTTCGACAACCAGAACCTCACCGGCACCTGGACCCTGACCGCCGTGAACCCGGTCAACGACGGCCCGCACTCGATCGTCTCGTTCCAGCTCACCGGCATTGCGACGCCCGAGCCGGGCACGTGGGCGCTCTTCGGCCTCGGTGCGATGGGGCTCGGCGCCGGCGCGCGCCGCCGCCGGGCGAAGGCCGCCGCCGCGAAGGCGTAGCCTCCCGCCGCATCTCGAGAGCCCGCGGCGCAGTCCGACTCGCGCCGCGGGCCACTCAGCGCGCGGCCGGCGCGACCGACGCGCGGATCTCGTCGTCGGTCCACGCGACGCGGCAAGGCTTGCCGGCGTCGTACGACGCGAGCCGCACCCGCAGGCGGGCCGCTTCGGCTTCGCGCCCCGCGGTCATCGCGGCGACGACCAAGGCACGCTGCGTTCCGGCCGCCGCCGCGGGGTCGCCCGTCTCTGCCTCCGCCATCGCCAGCACTTCCCGCGCGGCGGCGTCGCCGCCGTCGAACCGCCGCACGATTCCGAGCGCGCGCCGCCCGTCGCGCACGGCGGGTTCGTCGGCCGACGACAGGACGCGCGCGAGGTCGAGGAGCAGGTCCGGATCCGACGGCCGGAGCGTGAGGCCGTCCTCGAGCACGGCGCGGGCGCGGCCTGGGCGTCCGGAACGCACGAGGAGGCGCGCAAGGACCCGCCGGGCCGGCGACTCGCGGGGCGACAGCTCGACCGCCCGCTCGATCCGTGCGGCGGCCTCGTCGAACCGTCCGAGCCGGACCAGTGCGTTCGCCAGGTTGAAGGTCGCGGTGACGTCTTCCGGACTCGCCTCGATCGCGCGGAGGTAGAGCGCGACCGCCTCGTCGTCGCGTCCGTCGCGGGCGACGAGGATCGCGAGGCCGCAGAGGGCCGCGGGATGGCGCGGATCGATCCGAAGCGCGGCGTGGTACGACTCGCCCGCCGCGGCGGCGTCTCCCGTGCGGACGAGCGCTGCGGCGAGGTTTGCGTGGATTGTGGCGTCGGCGGGGGAGCGCTCGAGCGCGCGGCGGTAGAGCGCCACCGCCTCGTCGAAACGTCCGTGCGTGAAGAGGTTGTTCCCGGCGTCGCGCAGCGCGGCGGCGGACCGGTTGAGCGACCGGACCTCGGCGAGCCACGGGTCGGCGGGGACGAGCGGCGGCGACGCGGCGGCCCGGGCCCGCTCCGCGTGCCGCGCGGCGCCCGCGGCGTCGCCCTCGTCGGCCAGCACCTGCGACAGTTCGTAGTGCGCGTTCGGCGCGTCGGGCGCGGCCGCGACGATGCGGAGGAGCAGCGCCTTCGCTTCGGCCGCGGCGCCCGCGGCGCGCCGCAGCCGGGCGACCACGAGGAGCACCGCGGCGTCGCGCGGCGCGATGCGGCGGGCCGCGGCGATCGCGGCTTCGGCGGCGGCGACGTCGCCCGCTTGCAGGTGCGCCTCGGCGGCGGCGACGTGCGCCGCCACGCGTTCGACGTCGGTCGTCGCGGCGTCGGCGGCTCGCGCGAAGGCTGCCGCGGCGTCGGCGCTCCGGGCGGCCGCCTGGAGCCGCCGCGCGAGGAGGTACGTCCACCGCGCGTCGCGCGGCGCCGTCTCCGCGGCGCGCCGGTAGCAATCCTCGGCCGCGACCACGAAGTCGTACGCCTCGTACGTCATGCCGAGCGCCCCGACGGCGTTGGCCGTGGCGCCGCCGGCCGCGGTGCGCGCCTCCTCGATCTGCGCGGCGACGCCCGGTTCCAGGCCGCTCACGTCCGGCGACGGGAGCGGGGGCGGCGGGTCGCCGCAGCCGGAGGCGAGCGCGAGGGACAGCGCGACACAGAGCGCGACGCAGGGCGCCACGCGCCGTCCCCGGCCGACGTGTCCGGTCACTTGCGCGTCGTCTCCGCAGTCGCGCGGCGGCCCGTCCCCCGGACCAGCGTCGCGTACGCGCCGGCCGCGGGCGTGTCGAACGACTCGGCGGAGCCGTCGGGCCACGTCACGCGGAGCGACGCGGGCCGGTCGGCCGGGCCGAGGGCGAGGAGCACGCGCGGGTCGCTCGACGAGCAGTAGCTCCCGTCGGCGTGGGCGCGGCGCACGAGGCGTCGCCCGTCGGCCAGGACGAGGTCCACGCGCGCCCCGAGAGCTTCCACCGGCGCCGCGCCCGCGCCGGGCTGCACGAGCCGCAGACCGACCCACGTCCCCGCGGGCCGAGCGACGTTCAGGAGCACGCGGAGCGGGCCGCCGTTGTTCGACACGACGACGTCCGGGTCGCCGTCGTCGTCGAGGTCGCCCACCGCGAGGCCCCGCGACGTCTCGCGCCGCGCGAAGGGCGCGCCGGACGCCGCCGAGACGTCCTCGAACTTGCCTCCGCCCCGGTTGCGCAGGAGGTGGTTCGGTTGCCCGAGGTCCGCCGCCTCGCCGTGCCGCACGCCGCCGTTCGCCACGACGAGGTCGAGGTGCCCGTCCGCGTCGTAGTCGAGGAACGCGGCGCCGAACCCGGTCATCGGAAGGCTCGGCCCGACGATCCCGGCGGCGAGCGCACGGTCCGAGAAGCGGCCGCGCCCGTCGCCGAGGAAGAGCGTGTTCGCCTCGCCGGTCAGGTTCGCGACGACGATGTCGAGGTCGCCGTCGCCGTCCACGTCGCCGGCGTCGGTGCCCATCCCGGCGCACGTCTGGCCCGACGCGTTCACGGCGCAGCCGCGGGCGAGGGCGTCGTTCCGGAACGTGCCGTCGCCCCGGCTCATCCAGAGGTGGTTCTCGCGGCCGTCGTTCGCGACGAAGAGGTCGGCCCAGCCGTCGCCGTCGAAGTCGGCCGAGAGCACGCCGAGGCCCGGCGCCTCGGCCGACGCGATCCCGGAGGTCGCCGACACGTCTTCGAATGTGCCGTCGCCGCGGTTGCGGTAGAGGCGGTCGGGGATCGGCCGGTAGCTGAGCGGGCCGCAGTAGTCGCGGCGTCCGTTCGTCGCGAAGCAGGGCTTGTTCGTCTCGAGCGTGAAGTTCTCGTAGGCGCACACGAACAAGTCGAGCCGCCCGTCGCGGTCGAAGTCGAGGAACGCGGCGCTCGTGTTCCAGCGGGCGTCGCCGACGCCGGCGCGGGCCGTGACGTCTTCGAACGTGCCGTCGCCGCGGTTGCGCCAGAGCTGGTCCGGACCGAAGTTCGCGAGGAAGAGGTCCACGTGGCCGTCGCCGTCGAAGTCGCCTGCGGCGGCGCCCATGCCGTAGGCCCGCGCGTCGATGCCGGACGCCGCGGTGACGTCGGTGAACCGCGGGCGCCGGACGCCGTCCGCGCCGCGCACCGGGTCGTTCCGGAAGAGGCGCCCGCGCGGCGGCTCGGAACGCGTCCACGGCTCGGTCGGCGGCTTCCCGCCGAGCGATCCGCCCTGCACCGCGAACAGGTCCAGGTCGCCGTCGCCGTCGTAGTCGAAGAGGGCCACGCCCGCGCCGACCGTCTCGCAGAAGTACCACTCGCCCGCCGCGCCGTTCGCGTGGGTGAAGAACGGCTCCATCTCCTCGAACGGGGCGACGCGAGGCGGCGGGGGCGCCGGCGACTGCGGAGCGTCATCCCTGCCGCACGATGCCCCTGCGAGCAGCGCAGCGACGGCCGCCGCCGGGGCGAAGCGAGCGGGCCAGGGAAGCCGCGGACTGCGCGTCAGAGGGGCCTCCGGCCGTCGAGAAACCTGGGGGTGACTGATCCGGGCTCGCTGCAGAGCTCAGTTACGAGCGACGGCTTCCGCAACGGCGTCGCGGCCGGTCAGAAGATACGTCAGCAGATCGTGCACCGAGCGAATCTCGCGGCCGAAGGGGAGCGGTTCGGAGCCGCGGAAGAAGAGGCCCTCTTCGACGTCGCCACGCAGCGCCGCGGCGAGGCGCAGGTCGATGCAGAACTGGCCGGCGGCGGGGTCGCCGTCGCGGAGCCCGCAGTAGTTGAGGCACTGCATCCCGACGACGCACGCGGCCTTCTCGGGGCAGGCGGCGGCGCGGAGGTCGTCCTCGCGTTCGAGGTAGCTGGCGAGCCACGGCGTGCGGACGGCCCGCGCGGGAAGGCCGGCGGCGCTCAGGAAGGTGACGATGTCCTCGGGGCGCGCGTCGGCAAGCACGTGCTTGAAGCGCTCGTGCGCGTCGCCCTCCCTCGTGACGGCGAAGGGCGTTCCCACCTGCACGGCCGACCATCCGGCGGCGATGAGTTCCACGATGCGCTCGTGGGTGTGGATTCCGCCTGCGGCGACGAGCGGGATCGGGCCGGTCCCGAGGTCATCCAGCACGCCGCGGATGCCCGCGTGGACCCGCTCGAACTCGAACCGCGCGTCGGCGACGTCGGCGATCTTCGGACTGCCGAGGTGGCCGCCGGCAAACTTCGGCTGCTCGATGACGATCGCCGCCGGGAGTCGCCCGGCGCGCATCCACTTCCGCACGACGGCGCGGACGCCCCGTTCCTCCGACAGGATCGGGATGAGCGCCACGTTCGGGTGGTCCGCCACCATCTCCGGCAGGTCGAGCGGCAGGCCGGCCCCGACGACGATCGCGTCGGCGCCGCTCTCGCACGCCTGGCGGACGAGCGCCGCGTGCTGTCGCACGGCCTTCATCACGTTCACGGCGATGAAGCCGCGGGGCCCGGCGATGGCGCGCGCGGCCCGGACCTCACGATCCAGCGCCTCGAGGTTGGCGACGTCCATCGGACCCGGGTCACGGGACTTCCCCGTGCGTTCCATCAGGTCCGGGTGGTGCCGCCGGAGGTCGATGCTCGAGATCGTGCCGACGGCCCCCTCGCGTGCGACGGCACCCGCGAGACTGTGCGCAGAGATCCCGATGCCCATGCCGCCCTGGATGACGGGTAGGAGGGTGCGACCTGCGAGTGTGAAGGGCGGGAGGGGTGAATCGATCATCGTCGCCTGCGGCACCGAACAACCGGGCTCGCAGGCCCGACGAGTGTCGCATCCGCGCCGACCTGCGTGCCGGATCTTCTCTGGAGACGCGAGTCCCGAATCCCGTGAAACGATGGAACTACCTGGGTTTGAACGTGACGGGAGTCCCGCTACCGTTCGAAGTCCCAGGCGTAGGGCCGCTCGCGGAAGTGATTGTCCGATCGGAGGTCGAACTCGTCGCGGGGGCCACCTCCGCCGTCGAGCTCGACCGTGTCGTCGAAGTCGGACCCGCGGATGGTCACCGAGTCTTCGCCGCCGCCCATGTCGGCGTCCACGTGACGGTCGAAGTCGGAGTCGTCGAGTTCCAGGTCGTCGTCGCCGCCGCGCGCCTCGACGCTGACGTTCCCGAAGAAGTGGCTGTTCTCGAGACGAATCGTGTCGGAGTTGTTCCCGGAGTCCACGCGGAGTCGGCCCTTGCACTGTGAGTCGAGGAAATCGACGACGTCGTTCCCGTCGCTTCCGAGCACCGTGAAGTCGCGGGCGAAGATGCTATCGTCTTCGGCGGAGACGCGGTCGTCGCCGAGGCCGCACCGCACCACCACGATCCCGCGCACGCGGAGCTTCGACATCACCAGGACGTCGGGCCCGCCGCCGAGCTTGACGCGCACGTCGGTGCGGATGCGCATCCCGGTCAGCTCCAGGCGATCGGCTCCGTCGCCCATGTCGGCGGACACTCCGCGGACGCCCGTCACCGTGGCAGACGCACCGCTGTTCACGGTCGTCCCGCCTGTCCCGGTCACGGTGAACGCACCTTCGGTGCCGCCCGACGTCACGACGACCGAGTTGTCCGCCGCGTCGCCGACGATCCTGAGAACGCCGCCGGATGAGGCAACGGAGACGTTCCCATCGGCGCGAGCTGCAGGCGACGAGGCGACGGCGACGGCCAAGCCGAGAACCGCGGCGATCCAGACACGGGGAGTTCGCATGGCTGCCTTTCCAGTCGCGGCCGCACGCTCGCAGCCCGCCGACACCTGCGATTCTACCGCCCCCCGGGTTCCCGGGACACCTGCGCAGACGCGCGCCGCCGATCGAGCGGATCAGGCGCGCAGCGACTCCCGGAAGGCGGGCCAGGCGTCCCGCAGGTAAAGTCCGAACGGCAGCCACCAGATCAGGTCGTTCGTCACGCAGAGCACCACCGCCGACGGCGGCCAGGTGCCGGTGGCGACGAGCGCGGCGAGCCCGATCGGTCCGAGCACTTTGCCGAGGAGTCCCACGGCGGCGAGGAGCCAGCCCCGCTCCGGCGAGCGCGCGATCTCGAGATAGAGGATGCCGTAGACGCCGACGACCATCGCGAGGCAGGCGAAGATCTCCGGGTGGTTCAGCGGCGCGAGCCCGGTGAATCGGAAGAACCACTGCGGATCCGCCGCCGACCAGAGGCCCCAGACGACGTTGTAGAGCCCGGCGGCGAGGAACACCGCTCGGTGGAACCTGCGGCGGGGGAGGGCATGCGTCATCTCACGTACTCCGCGTAGAGGCGCACATACGCGCCGTCTTTCGTCAGCAGCTCGGCGTGTGTGCCCTGCTCTGCGACGCGGCCGTTCTCGAGGACGAGGATGCGGTCGGCCTCGCGGATCGTGGAGAGGCGGTGGGCGATGACGAACGTGGTCTGGCGGGCGGTCAGGGCGCGGAGCGCGCGGAGGATGAGCGTCTCGGTGCGGGTGTCCACGGCGCTCGTCGCTTCGTCGAGGATCAGGATGGCGGGCTCGGCGAGCAGGGCGCGGACGAAGCACACGATCTGGCGCTCGCCCTCGGAGAGGTTCGCGCCGCGCTCGCCGACGTCGGTGTCGAGACCGCGGGGGAGTGCGGCCAGGACATCGGCGCAGCCGAGTTCGGCGAAGCCGCGGCGGGCGTCGTCGTCCGAAAGCGCGGGGCGCACGAAGCGCAGGTTGTCGAGCACCGTGCCGGCGAAGAGGAAGCTCTCCTGCAGAACGATCCCCAGTTGCCGGTGGAGCGCCGCGACGGGCATCGCGCGGACGTCGCGTCCATCGATCCGGATCGATCCCTCCTGGCAGTCGTAGAAGCGCGTGAGCAGGTTGACGACCGACGTCTTCCCCGCGCCGGTGGGGCCGACGAGCGCGACCGTCTCGCCGGGCGCGACGCGGAAGCTGACGTCGTGAAGCTGGCGTCCGTGGCGGCCGTCGGGCTCATAGCTGAACGAGACGTGCTCGAACTCGACCTCGCCGCGGAGACGCCCGGGATCGACGGCGCCGTCGGCATCCTTCACCTCGGGGTCGGTGTCGAGGAGGAGGAAGATGCGCTCGGCCGCGGCGCCCGAGGTCAGCGCTTCGTTGTAGAGGCCGCCGAGACCTTCGACGGGGCCGAGCACGAAACCGAGGAGCCACACGAGTTGCACGAGGCCGGCCGCGGTGAGCGTGCCCGCGGCGACGGACGTCCCGCCGATCCACAACGTCACGACCAGCAGCGCGTGGAAGACGAGCGTGAGTGCCGGAATGTAGGCGCCCATCAACTGCCACGAGCGCATCACGGCCGAGCGATAGTTCGTCTGCAGGTCGGCCAGTCGCGCGAGCTCGCGGTCCTCGGCGGCGAACGCCTTCACGACGCGCACGCCGGTGATCGTCTCGGCGACGTGCGCAGAGATCGCCGAGTGCGTCTCGCGGACCCGGCGGTAGGCCGGGTAGCCGTAGCGCTCGAAGATGCGCGTGAACGCGAACATTACCGGCAGCGCGAGCAAGCACGCCAACGCGAGTCGAGGTTCCACGAACGCGAGCCACACGAGGCCCACGACCATCGAGAAGCCGAGCGACACGAGCACGACCGGCCCCCACAGGATGAGGTGCTCGAGCGAGTCCACGTCGCGGTCGCAGCGCGAGATGATGCGGCCCTGCTTCGTGCGGTCGAAGTAGCGCATCGAGAGGCGCTGGACGTGGTCGAACACGTCCTTCCGAATCGCATACAGGACCTCGATCCCGACGCGGTTCGTGATGCGCAACTCCCACACCGTGATCGCCGCGCGGAAGAGGATGTTCAGGACGAGCAGTCCGGCGGGCAGGAGCGCGCCGACCCAGTCGCCGCGGGCGATCGGTCCGTCGAGGGCGCGCTTGATCAGCTCGGAATCGACGAGCATGCACAGCACCCAGAGCGCCTCGACGCCGAGCGCGGCGGCGATCTGCACTTTGTAGGGCTTGAGATACGCGAAGACGCGGGCCCACGTCGCGCGCCGCAGCGGCACGCGGGCCAGTTCCTCCTCGAGCGCCATCTCGTCGGTGACGCTCAAAGAGCAATCCCCTGAATCCGCTGGTGTTCGAACACCTCGCGGTAGAGGGGCGACGCGGCGAGCAGTTCGTCGTGCGTGCCGATCGCCGTGACGGTACCGCGGTCGAGCACGGCGACGCGATCGCACCAGCGGATCGACGTGATCCGCTGACTGATCACGAGCGTCGTGCGGCCGCGCGCGGCCGCGCGGATGCCCTGGAACAGTTCCTTCTCCGTGACGGCGTCCACGCTGGCAGTCGCGTCGTCGAACACGAGGACGCGCGGGTCCATCGCGAGTGCGCGGGCGATCGTCAACCGCTGGCGCTGCCCGCCCGAGAGCGATACGCCGCGCTCACCGACGACCGTCTCGTAGCCCTTCGGCAGCTTCTCGATGAACTCGTGCGCCGCCGCGAGCTTCGCGCACGCGACGACCCGCTCGCGCGGCACGCCGGGGTTGCCGTACGAGATGTTGTCTGCGACGGTCGCTGAGAAGAGGAACGGCTCTTGGAAGACGATGCCGACGGCCGCGGTGAGCGCGGCCGGGTCGAGGTTGCGGAGGTCCACGCCGTCGAGCGTGATCGAGCCGCTGTCGGGGTCGTAGAAGCGAGGGAGGAGCTGGACGAGCGTCGTCTTGCCCGCGGCCGTCGGGCCGAGGATGCCGAGCGACTGGCCGGCGGGGACGTGCAGCGTGACGCCGCGGAGCACCGGCGTGCCGGCAACGTAGGAGAACGTCACGTCGTCGATGCGCAGGGCGCCGCGCGCGGCGCCGTCGCCGGGGAGCGTCTTCGGATCGGCGGGGAACGCGATGACGTCGTCGTTCTCGAGCACCTCGAACACGCGCGCGGCGCTCGCCACGGCCTGCTGTCCCATGATCACGAGGCGCGTCATGTTGCGGAGCCGCTGCGTGAGCGCGCGGACGATCAGGAACACCGCCGCAACGGCACCCGGCGTGACGGACCCGCGCCCCACGAGCCACGCGCCTGCGATCACGTTGAGCACGAGCCCGCCGTGGTGGATGCTGCCGATCCAGGTCATCCGCCCCGTCCAGAACAGGACGACGTTGTGCCAGCTTCCGGTGAACGTCGTGAGGCGCCCGCCGAACTTCGAAGACTCCTCCGGTTCGCGTCCGAAGGCCCGGATGACGCGCGCTCCGGCCACGTTCTCCTGCAGGACCGTCGAGACGTGGTCGTACTCGTCGTCGGCGGCCAGGTCCATCTTCGCGATGCGCGACGCGACGCGCAGCGTGAGCAGGAACCCCGTCACCGACGTGAGCGCGACGAGTGCGCCGAAGAGCGGGTGCAGCACCGCGCAGCCGGCCACGCCGAGCACGAGGAGCAGGATCAGTTCGAGGTACCCGAACGCGACCTCACGGAAGAAGAGCCGAGCACGCTCCATGTCGCGCAGGCTGCGGGCGATCGTCTTCCCGCTGCGGTTCCTGTCGTGCCAGCGAAAGCGGAGTTTCGTGACGCGGCGGAAGAGGTCGGAACGGAAGCGATTCTCGATCGCCTGTGCGAGCGACGCCGCACCGACCGCTGAGCCGTATGCGACGACCGCACGCGCGACGAGCACCGCGGCGAACGCGGCGAGGATCGTCGCGTAGCCCTCGGGCAGGCGATGCGCGGCGACGGCGGTGCCGTCGGCGAACGCGTCCACCGCGCGCTGCACGAAGAACGGCGCGGCGATCTCAAGAGCGGTCCTGAGAAGGACGAGTACGAACACGCCGGCCGCGGCGGCGCGGTACGGACCGAAGCGGGCGAGGAGACGGCGGAGCAGCGGCCAGGACTGGAGCGGCGGACGTGGCGGAGCGGGGTCGGTTGCAACTGTGGCGGACACGGGGAATCATCCGAGAGGCGGTGGTACGACGCGGCTCGCGCCGGAACGGCTCGGGGCAACGACGCACGCAGGTCGCGAACGTCCGTGGGCGGATCGGTCCCGCTCGGGGGGCGCGGGGCGGTGACGTGCGGCGGGCTACTTCTTCTTCGGCGGGTCCTTCGGCGGAACCGGCTTGACGGGGTTCTTGTCGAGGCCCCAGATCTCGTTCCGCAGGCGCAGACGGGCGACGTCCCACTTCGGGGTCTTCGCCTTGGCGACGTAGTCCGCCTCCCACGCCTTCCAGTCCTTCTCGAAGGCGGTGAACGCGGCGTCGGACTCGAGTCCGAAGGTCGTGCGGAAGTCCTTCGCATCGACGTACTTCGGGTACTCGATCCCGTTCGACGCCTTCATGAGCTTCACCGTGAACTGGTCCTTCGTGAACTTCACGAAGCGGTCGCGGAACTTCGGCTTGCCGCCCTCTTCGAAGTTCCAGAGGTAGTAGACGAGGCTCCAGACCTTGCCGTAGTAGAGGTTCGCCATCGCGTTCTGCGCGAGACCCTCTTCGCCGGGGCGGCGCGTGCGCGCCTGTCCGTAGCTCGCGAGCTGACCGGAGTGGTTCGGGTCGAGGAGTTCCTTCAGCTTCCAGTCTTCCCAGCCGCGCTCCTTCACGATCTCGCCGATGCACCAGATCTCGAACATGCGGCTCTCGAGCGGCTGGAAGAAGACGTACTTGTCGCCTTCCTTCTTGTACGTGCTGCAGAACTCGGCGAAGCCCTCGTTGAACCAGAGCTTCCGGTTGTTGCACTGGAGCCACTCGGGCGAGCGTCCGAGCGCTTTGCGCGTGGTGTCCCACGTGTGGAAGTGGACGAGTTGGTGCGTGCCCTCGTGGCACTGGACGTGCTCGGGGTCCTCGAAGGGGTCTTCGGAGATCTCGTGGGCGCCGGGCGCCGGCGCGTCCTTCGACTTCGTCTTCGTGCCGTCGTACGTGACGACGAACCGGGGTTCCTGCGAACTGTAGTAGGCGCGCACGCCGCCGCCCGGGCCGCCGGTGAGCGCGTTGTATCGAGCGTAGTCGTCGCCGCTCAGGAACACCTGGATGAGCAGGATCTTCTCCTGGTCGGTGTTCTCCGGGCCGAAGCGCGTCAGCCCCATCGGGCCGTCGAACGTCGAGTGCCACACGTCGTAGAAGGTCTCGTAGAGCTTCGTCGTGCGCTCCAGGACCTCCTTCCCGCGGGCCATGTTCTCGGGCGAGACGTCGGCGAGCGTGGCCTTCCCGAGCTTGTCGGCCGCCACCGGCAGCGAGACGAAGATGAGGTAGGGTCCGGTCGTGGCGTAGATCGAGGGGAAGTCCTTCATCACCTCGATCGACTTGTGATAGTTGACCCACTTCGCGACGCCCTGGCCGAACGGAGTCGAGAGCGTCTTCTCCTCATTCACGATCTGCGCCACGAGCTCGCTGACGCGCTTCTGCGTCTCCTCGTCGCCCCACCAAGGGCCGGTCTTCGGCGCGTTCGCCTTCTTCAGGCGCTGCAACTCGACCATCGGATCGGTCGAGAGTCCGTCGGCCCAGGGGTTCTCCTTGACCGTCTTCTCGTAGAGATCGCGCAGGTCCTGGTGGCCGAGCGCGAGGTGCGGCCACTCGACGTCGGGGCGGGCCTTCGTGACGTCGCGCGCGATGTTGAGCGCGATGTCCTTCTCGTCGCGCGCCATGAGGAAGTCGAAGACGACCTTCGCCTGCGACTCCTGCTTGGCATCGACGTTGACGGCCTTCATCTGCGCGCGCGACTTGCGGTCTTCGGGCGTGAGCGCCTTCCACGCGGCGGGGTCCTTCTCGGGGTCGGCTGCGACCTTCGGCTGGTCGGCGGCTGCGCCCGCCGACGCGACGGCCGGATCGCCGCCCTTCGAACGGCCCTTCACCACGACGATTCCGCCGATGACGAGCACGAGGACGCCGACGCCCGCGAGGACGAGCGGCATGGGGCTCTTCTTCTTCGGCTCATCGCGATCGTCCGCACCGCGCTTGCCGCGGCGTCCGCGCGGCGCGTCGTTCTCGTCGTCTTCTTCGACGATCGGTTCGGCGACTCGGATCGGGGCGGGCGTGCGCGTCGGCGCGGCAGCCGCAGGCTTGGCGTGCTGCGCGCGGAGCGCGGACGGCGGCAGCGCGATCGTCGGCGGGGGACCCTCGGGGCGGGCGGCGGGGCGCGCGGTCGGAACCGACGGACGGGCAGTCGGAGCTGCGGCCGGACGGGGCGCCTGAGGCACGGGGCCGGAGGCGGGGCGCGTCGGTTGCGCCGCGGGACGCGGCGTTGACGTCGACTGCGCCGCGGGACGCGGTTGGGGGATCGGTGCCGCTGCGGGACGCGGAGCGGGCGCGACCGCGCGGGGCTGCACCGGCGGCAGTGCGGCGGGGCTCGCGATCGGCACAGGCACGATCGCCCCGCAGGCGCCGCACGTGAACTGGTCGAACTGGGCTACCTGCGCCAGGGGGAAGGCGCTTCCGCAGCGGGGGCAAGAGATCGTGGACATCGGGGACTCCACTTGAGAATGACGCCCGTCGGATCGGACCGCGGGGCACCAAGTAGTACGGACGCGAGACCATCGAACCGACCGACGAAACGAAGCGGCAGAGGATACACCGTCCGCGCCGCGGCATCCCCGGTAAGCTCTCGCGCGACCCGGGGGGCGGCGCCGACACTCGGCCCGCGCCGCACCTGCCCTGACCCGGACGCAAGGGGGCGTGTTCGATGTCTGACCCGCCGCCAACGCTGTGCGACGCTCGAGAGCCGTCCATCGTCGGGCGGCAGCGCGCGTCCATCTTGGCGTGGTCGTGGCTCGCACTCGCTACCTGCCTCCTTCCGGCCACCTGCGCGGAGTACCCCGTGACCCGAACCCCCGACCGCCCGACATTCGCTCCTCTCGCTTACCCGCAGGCGCCCCGCGGCGACGTGGCGGACGTCCACCACGGCGTCAGCGTGCCGGACCCCTACCGATGGCTCGAGGACCCCGACGCGCCGGCGTCACGCGCCTGGATCGAGGCCGAGAACGCCCTCACCGACGGATTCCTCGCGTCGATCCCGGCCCGGGCGCGCATCCGCGATCGACTCAGGTCGCTCTGGAACTTCGAGCGGTTCGGCATCCCCGAAGACGAGGGCGGTCGCACCTACTGGGCACGGAACGACGGTCTCCAGCAGCAGGCCGTGATGTGGGTGCAGGACGCCGGCGCAGGGGCCGAACCGCGCGTACTCCTCGACCCGAACACGCTTGCGAACGACGGCACCGTCGCCCTCGCCGGCACGGCGCCGAGCCCCGACGGCCGCTTCTACGCCTACGCGCTCGCCGAGGCCGGATCCGACTGGAACGTCTGGCGCATCCGCGACGTCGCCACCGGCCGCGACCTGCCCGACGAGGTCCGCTGGGTGAAGTTCTCCGGCGCGGCCTGGCTGCCCGACGGCAGCGGCTTCTACTACTCGCGCTATGCGGAGCCGGTGAAGGGGGCGGAGCTCCAGGGCGAGCTGAAGTTCCAGAAGCTGTACTTCCACCGCACCGGTACGGCCCAGGCCGACGACACGCTCGTCTACGAGCGCGGCGATCAGAAGGAGTGGGGGTTCGGCGCGACCGTCACCGACGACGGCCGGTACCTCGGCATCCAGGTCTGGCGCGGTACCGAGCAGCGGAACGCGTTCTTCTACCGCGATCTCGCCGCGCCGGGCGCGCCGGTCGTCGAACTGCTCTCGACGTGGGACGCCGCGTACGACTTCATCGGCAACCTCGGCACGACCTTCTTCTTCCGCTCCGACCTCGCCGCGGCCCGCGGGCGCGTCCTTGCGATCGATGTCTCGCACCCGTCGCCGGACGCATGGCGCACGGTCGTCCCAGAGTCGGAGGACACGCTCGAGGGCGTGAGTCTCGTCGGAGGCCGGATCGTCTGCCGGTACCTGCACGACGCGCACGGTCGCGTCCGCGTCTTCTCTCCGACGGGCGCCCTCGAGCGGGACGTCGCCCTGCCGGGAGTCGGCACAGTCGTCGGGTTCGGCGGTCACGTGGACCGTGCATCGACGTACTTCGCGTTCACGGGGTTCACCACGCCGACCGAGATCTGGAAGTACGACGTGGTGACCGGCGCGTCGTCGGTCTTCCGACGCCCGACGGTGGACTTCCGTCCGGAGGACTACGAGACGGCGCAGGTCTTCTGCGCGAGCAAGGACGGCACGCGCGTGCCGATGTTCCTCACCTGGAAGAAGGGCACGCCGAAGGACGGCACGGCGCCCTGCCTGCTCACGGGCTACGGCGGGTTCAACGTCTCGACCACCCCCGGCTTCTCGGTGTCGGCGCTCGTGTGGATGGAGATGGGCGGAGTCTTCGCGTCGGCGAACCTGCGCGGCGGCGGCGAGTACGGCCGCGAGTGGCACCTCGCCGGCACGAAGCTCCGCAAGCAGAACGTGTTCGACGACTTCATCGCGTGCGCCGAGTGGCTCGTCCGCGAGCGCTGGACGTCGTCCCCGCGGCTCGCGATCTCGGGCGGGAGCAACGGTGGACTGCTCGTCGGCGCGTGCATGGTGCAGCGCCCGGACCTGTTCGGCGCGGTGCTCCCTGCGGTGGGCGTGCTCGACATGCTCCGCTACCACAAGTTCACGATCGGCTGGGCGTGGGCGAGCGACTACGGCACGGTGGACGACGCGGCCGAGTTCAAGACTCTGCTCGCGTACTCGCCGCTCCAGAACCTGCGCTCAGGCGCGAACTACCCCGCGGTGCTCGTCACCACGGGCGACCACGACGACCGCGTCGTGCCCGCGCACAGCTTCAAGTTCGCGGCCGCGTTGCAGCACGCCGAGGCGACGTCCGTGCCGCCGGGACGCAATCCGTGCCTCATCCGCATCGAGACCCGCGCGGGCCACGGCGCGGGCAAGCCGACGTCGAAGGTGATCGACGAGGCCGCCGACCGCTGGGCGTTCCTCGTGCGCGTGCTCGGGATGGAGTAGCGCGCGCCGCATCTCCGCCGTGCGCGCTCGTTTCCGTCGCCCCGATTCAACGCATTCCGAAGGAGCCGTGCCCATGCAGTTCAGCACCGGTTGCGCCGCGACGCTCGCAGCGCTGGCCCTGTCTTCGATGGCGTCTCCGCTCGCGCGCGCCGACCTCGATGCGGTGCTCGCGAACGGCGACCGCGTCACGGGCGTGCTCGACCCCGGCACGGAGTCGGAGACCTTCCGGGTGACGTGCCCGCGCGGCGCGAAACTGCTCGTGCAGGTGAAGCCCGGCAAGGGCGGTGGCGCGGTGCGCGTCCGGATCGACGGCGCGGGCGACGATCAGGAGAAGTCGGCCAAGAAGGTGAAGCTCGCGCGGGCCGTCGCGGAGACGGGCGAGTACGTCGTGACCGTCGCCGCGGCGGTGCCCGGCGCGCCGCTCCCGTACTCGCTCGCAATCGCGTGGAAGTCCCAGACGGTGTTCCTGCAGACGGTCACTCTGACGGCGGGCGGCTCCGACTACGCGGCCTTCGCCGCGGACGCCGGGGCGAGCGTGAAACTGGCCGCTTCCGCACGGAAGGGATCGGCCGCTGTGCCTTCGATCGTGGGCGTCACTGGGCCGGACGCCCTGCCGGTGGCGGTCACCCAGACTGCGACCGGCGCGCCGAAGGGCTCGGCGGCGCTCTCTCTGGCGGGCGAGTACTCCGTTGAACTGGCAGACGCCGGTTCGACCGGCGGAGACCTCGCGTTCAAGGCGACCGTGCGTGCGCCGAAGGCCGGGAAGCGCAAGCTGGACCTGCGCACGGCGCAGGTGCAGGACGGCGTCTCGGGCGTCGGTGCGACGGTCGTCGGGCCCGCCGGGGACGACATCGTCGGGGACCTGTCGGGGCCGCTCGCCGGCACGTCGCTCTCGGTCCCGCCGGGGTCGCTCGGCTATCCAGTCGCCATCCTGTTGGGGGCCGCCGCGACGGTCGTGCCCACCTCGCTCGACACGCTCGAACCGGTCGGACCCGCGGTGTTCTTCGGCCCAGAGGGGACGACGTTCTCGTCGCCCGTGACGATCACGCTCCCGTACTCGGTGGCGTCGGTCGCGGACACGTCGCAACTCCGGGTGTACCGTCGCAACGCGAACGGCACCGTGGACGAGATCGTCGGCTTCACCGTGGACTCGGTGAACGGGCGCGTGTCGTTCCCCGCGTCGCACTTCAGCGTCTATCAGGTGTTCCTGCGCCTGCCGATCACGCGGCAGCGCATCGTCGCGTCCGACACCACGGTCGGGGATCACTTCGGACTCGCGACCGCGATCTCCGGCAGCACGGCTGTCACGGCGTCCAGGTTCCGCACGGTGAATGGGAACACGAGCGCCGGTGCCGCGTACGTGCTGACGAAGACAGCGGGTGTCTGGAGCGAGTCGCAGATCCTCACGTCGCCCGGCGTCGCCGCGAGCGGGCTGTTCGGGCTCTCGCTCGCGGTGGACGATGCGTCCGGCGTGATCGTGATCGGCGCGCGCGGCGAGAACGGCTCCGCGTTCCGCGACGGGCGCGTCCACGTCTTCCGCCGGAACGCGGGCACGTGGCTGTTCGAGCAGACACTCGTGGACGCCGGGGCGGTCAACCTCGAGGGGTACGGGAGTTCCGTCGCGGTCTCCGGCGACACGATCGCGGTGGGCGCCACGTTCCGTCAGCGGGCGACCAACGACTACGGCGCGGTGTTCGTCTACCGCTACAGCGGCGGCGTCTGGGGCCTTGAGCAGCGGATCGACGCGGTGGACACCCCGCACGCGTTCGGTTCGTTCGGGACGTCGCTCGCGCTCCAGGGCAACCGCCTCGCGGTCGGCGACCCGTACGGATCGCCTTCCGTCGCGAACACCGGCGGCGCCTACGTCTATGACCGCACCGTCTCGACCTGGAACCACGTGGCGACGTTCCAGGACGTTCAACCCGTGGCCAGCGGCGGGTACGCGACGTCGATCGCGCTCGACGGCGACTTCGTGGCGGTCGGGAACCCGCTCGCCACGGTCAATGGTTCCGCTTCCGTTGGACGGGCGTACGTCTACCGGAGCGACGGCGCCGGCACCTGGGGGATCGACAGCACCTTCCCCGGTCCACGCGTTGGCAGCGGATTCGGCTCGGCGGTCGGGCTGTCCGGCGGGTTCCTCGCCATCGGTGCGAATGGGGATGCGGTGGCCGAGTTCCACGAGTACCTCACGCCATTCACGTGGGCGCTGCGTTACCGCCGCGCGCCGTCTTCGACGAGCGGACTCGCCGGGTACGGCACGAGCATCGCGATCGACGGGAAGGACGTCATCGTCGGCGCCGCCGAACTCGGCGGCAGCACTGACGCCGGCGCCGTCGAACTGATCGACATCACGAACCTGTAGCCAGCCCGTCGTTATCCTCGGAGCCGTGGCCGCGCTCCGTTCTCCCGACGATCTTCCGCCGCCCGTGGCGCGCGCGGTGGCGGGACGTTCCGCGGAACCGATCGGCCTCGGGATGTCGTCGGCGCGCGTGTTCCGGTTCAAGGCGAAGCGCGGTGCGACGCTCTACCTGAAGGTGCGCCGCGTCTCCGGCGCGGGGCCGTCGCTCGCTGCGGAGCGCGACCGATTGCTGTGGGTCGCCGGTCGTCTACCGGTCCCCGAGGTCGTCGCGTGGGCCGACGATCACGTCTGCGAGTTCCTGCTGATGTCGGAGGTCCCGGGGCGGCCGGCGTCCGACCCGATCGAACCGCACGACGTCCGCCGACTCGCTCGCGCCGTCGGCGAGTCGCTCCGTCGCGTCCACGAACTGCCCGTCGCTGGTTGCCCGTTCGACGCGCGCGCCGACGCGTGGATCGCCGAAGCGCGTCGCAACGTGGCCGCGGGCACTGTGGACATCGATCACTGGGAGCGCGAACACCCGGGTCGCACGCCGGCAGACGTGCTCGACGATGCGATCTCCGCGCTGTCGCGCCTCGCGCCGCCGCGTCGAGAGGCGTTCGTCCACGGCGACGCGTGCCTTCCGAACCTCCTGTTCGTCGGCCTCGCGGGGCCGGATCGGCCGCAGTGGGGCGCCGTCGATTGGGGCCTCGCCGGCGCCGGCGATCCGATGCGCGACCTGGCCCTCGCGGCGTGGAGCCTCACGTGGAACCACGGCCGCGGGTTCGAGGACGACCTGTTCGCCGCCTACGGTCCCGAGGCGACCGCCCCCGGTGCGGCCGAACGCCGCGCGTGGCATTTGTTGCTCGACGAACTGTTGTGAACGTCGGCCGTCACATCCCGGCGCGAGACGCACTCCACCGGCCGCGCGCGCTGCCGCCGCGGTAGGTCGCCGTCCAGTTGCCGCTCGCGCTCATCCCGCCGACCACGAACTGCACGAACAGCCCCTGGAACCGGTACGTCGCGCTCGCGATCCCGCCCGAGCCGCCGGAGAACCGACTGCGGCCCGTGCCCGAGATCGACCCGACGCCGTCGCCCGGTTCCGAGATGCGGATCTGCCCGTTCGTCACCGTGAACTCCACCGGGCCGAACACCTGCCGCGTGCCGCCCTTCTCGCTCGCGGTCCCGGTGAACGTCCCCGTCCACGTCCCGTTGAAGCGCGACGCCTCTGGTTTCGGCGCGGTCGGGTATCCGCCCTTCGGCCCGTAGTTGAACAGGAGCCACCGGCGCGTGACGCCGCATGACGTCACCTCGACCCGGCCGGCGCCGCCCGCCGCGCCCATCGTCACGCGGATCACCCTTCCGCCGGACGCGTCGCGCCGCACCTCTTCGAACGTCGTGGCGACGGCGCCGCCCGACTCGTCCACCACGCGGATCACCGGCTCGTCGGGGCACGTCTTCGCGAGTTGGATGCGGAAGAGGACCGACTTCGCCGCGTCGTGGAACCCCGCGCTCTTCGCGCCGAGTTCTTCCAGCAGCACGCCGCCGTCGGTGCGTTGCAGGATGCGGTCCGCGTCGAGCGACGCGTCCGCGGCGGACCCGATCGCACGCTGCGCGGTCAGCGCCGGCACCGCCGCATCGTTCAGTTTGCTCAGACCGTCGCGGAACTTCTTCCGCAGCGTCGTCACCTGCTTCTGGAACCGCTTGCGCGTGGCGGGGTCGAGGATCTCCGTCGGGTCGAGGGCCTCCGCTCCGTCCGAGCCGAGTTGCATGGTTCCGACGGCGGCGGCGCGGTTCCCCGCGAGCAGTTGCGCGGCGGCGGTGTTCGCCGCCGCGTGCACCTGTGCGAGATGGTCGGTCAGCGGCAGCCCGTCAGCGGCGGCCCCGTGCGGCGCGAGGCCGAGCGCGGCGATCGCAGCCACGGCGAAGAGGAGAGTCCGGATCAGCGTCATGGGGGCCTCGGGTGTTGGCGCCGGCTGCGACCGGCGGGTGCGACACCTTCACGCTACCAGAACGCGGGGCGGACGATCGCGGCCGCGCGCAAGCTGCCCGTCATGTCCCGTCCGGCGCGCCACCGCCGACCGAGCTCAGAGACTCTTGTGGCTGCCGTCGCAGAAGGGGGCGTTCTTCGACGTGCCGCAGGTGCACCACGCGCACTTCTGACCGGCTGCGCCGACGTCGATGAGCTTCGGGGCGAGGCCGCTGCCCTTGTGGGTGCCGTCGCAGAACGGGGCGTTGCCCGTCTTGCCGCACGCGCAGATCGCGTGGCGGCCGGCCTGCAACTGGATGACCTTCGGACCGGGGTGGGGCATGGCGGGCTCCTTGTTCGGGGATGTGGCGTGGGAACAGGACGCGGGCAGCGCGTCGCGCGCGGCCAGCGGGACGATCATCGACCACCGCGTGCGACGGTCCGCACAAACTCACGGAGGCGCCGCGCCGCACCGCGTCGAACGGCAAGCTGGCCGCCGCGGCGGCTCGCACTCAGCAGAACAGACGCCGGACGCTGGGAAGTTCGGAAGCTCGCCCCGTCCCCGGGGCGCCTGTTCCACGCTGCGGACTACTTTCACCGCGCGGTGAAAACGCGTACTAAAGTGAAAATATTGGAGGAGTTTCGCTGTGCGCGCTACTTTCACCGCCGGATGAAATGACCGCGACGACAACCGACCTGACCGGCCTGCGCGCCCGTGCGACGACCGCCCTCCGGGCGCTGCTTCGTGATTGCCCTCGCGTGACATCCCTCGACGTGGTGTATGGCGAAGGCGTTGACGACGCGATCCACGCCCGCGCCACGGTAGCGGGAGCGTCGAAGCACCTGCGCTGCATCGCGCTTCGCACAGCCGAGCCCAGGATCGTGCGTCAGACCATCGACCGCGAACTGGCTGGGATGCGGCAGCGCGCGGCGGACGCCGCGGGACTGGTGATCCTGGCGCCCTTCATCTCGGCGGAGGCCGCTGCCATCTGCCGGGACGCCGGGGTTGGCAGCGCGGACTTCGAGGGCAACGCCGCGCTGGATCTCGGCGCGGTCCTCCTCGTGATCGACCGACGTGCCGGACGGCGACCGCGCCGGGCACCGCGGGAGATGGTCTCGCTGTTCGCGCCGAAGTCCGCCCGGGTGCTCCGGCTCATGCTCGCAAACCCCGGGCTCCCCTGGCTCGTCACGGAGATGGCCCGGCAGGCGGGGATCAGTCTGGGTCACGCGAGCAACGTGCGCACGGCACTGCTGGACCGCGAGTGGGGGTGCCTCGAAGGCGGGCGCATCCGTTTGGCGCGACCCCGCGCGCTCCTCGAGGCATGGGGGCACGTCCATCGCCTCCGACGGCCGAAGCGGCAGCGGTTCCACACGCTGCTGCACGGGACGGAGCTCATGACGGCGCTCGGAGCGGCATCGCGCGTCTCCGCCGCCCCCGCGACGGGCGACGCCGCCGACACGCCGCATCCGCCGTTCGTGCTCTCGTCGTTCTCCGCGGCCGACGACATCGCGCCATACGTCCCGCCGCAGGGGCTGTACGTCAGCACGACCGCCGCGGGCGTGGACGCGCTGCGAAGCGGGCTCGGGCTGGAGCCGTCCGCGCGCGGGCCGAACGTGATCGTCACCGTTCTGCGCGACGACGGAGCACTTCGCGACGCCGTACCGACCGGGCGCATCCGGTCGCCCGGGGACCCCGGCGGCGTGCCTGGCGTCTCGCGCACGAGTGCCGTGCAGACGTGGCTCGACCTCATGCAGGAGGGAGGGCGCGGCGAAGAGGCGGCGCAGCACCTTCTCGACACGTTCATTGCGCCGCGGTGGCCCCGCGCATGAAGGGCGATCCCCGAGTTGCGTCGGACTACGGCCGGCGTGGAACGGATGCGACCCTGCGCGTGCTGGTGGAACTCGGCCAGATCCTCGGGGCGTACCGCGACGCTTTCGTCGTCGTGGGTGGCGGCGTGCCGCGGCTGCGCCTGCCGCATGCGAGCCCGGCCCACATCGGCACGCTCGACATCGATCTCGACCTCGACCCGGACCTGCTCGAGGCACCGCGATACAAGGAACTGGTCGAGCTGCTCGAGGCGTCGGAGTACGAGCTTAAGCGGACCGCCGACGACCTGAGGCCATTCCAGTTGCGGAGGCGGGTCGCCCTGGACGACGGGGATCCGGTGCTGGTTCTCGTCGATCTCCTCATGCCGCGAGACGCTGCACCGCCGAAGCACCGGCCGCCGCTCGTGGAGCAGCTCCGCGTGCAGCGCTGTGACGGTGCCGACGTCGCCCTTCGCCACGCGACCTGCATTGAGATCGCGGGCGCGATGCCGGACGGCCGGAAGAACACCGTCGAACTCCGCGTCGCCTCGATTCCCGCGCTCCTTGCCATGAAGGGCTATGCGCTTGCCGGCCGCGACAAACCGAAGGACGCGTACGACATCTGGTTCTGCATACGCAACTACCCGGGTGGTCCGGCCGCGGTCGCGGCGGCCTGTCGGCCGCTGCTCGCCGATCCCAGCGCACTTCGCGGCTTCGAACACATCGTCGGGAAGTGGAGCGATCGCGACGACTTTGGCCCCGCGACGGTCCGGCTGTTCCTCGCGGACTCGGCCGGAGCCGACGACTTGACCGGCGACCAGATCCAGACGGATGCGTGGCGGCAGGTCCGCGCGTTCCTCGACGCGCTGGAGATCGGGCGGCGACTGCGGGCGGCGGACGATGCGTGACGATCGGGTGGAATCGGAAGCGACAGCGGACTCGGGACTCGTGGAGCCGACGGTAGATGCGGGCCGCGACCTTGAAGTCTCGGCGACGCTCGCCGAGTTTTCAAGGTGCGATGCGACCGCGTGGCGCGGCACCGGCGGGAGCGATGCAGCCGCTTCGCCGCGTCGAGCAGCTCCTGCTCCGCCTGGGAGAGGTGCGCGCCGAGCGACGCGTTGACGGGCTCCTCGCGGCCGGCGCCGCGCTCCGACGAGAGGCCGACGATCCGCAGCAGATCGACCGTCGCCTGGACCTTCGAGCGGTGGAGCTTCGGGTCGTGGTCGTACGGACCCTGCGGCGTGAGCAGGTCACGCGCCGTCCGGATCGCCAGGTCGCCGATCTGCGCCTTCAGCCCCTCGGCGCGCTGCGCGTCGGCGTAGTACTTGCCGCAACGCATCGCCAGCTTCCGCACCACGCGCGTGACGTGGTGGTTCCGCGCGAGCGTGCGGTCGGCGGCGACGTTGCCGGTGCAGCCGACGCCGGTGCGTCCACGGAGTGCGCCGGAGATGTGCTGGACGAGCGGGAAGACCTCGGCGGGCGTCGGCTCGCGGCCGAGCGTTTGCGTCAGCGCGAGGACGTCGTGGTACGCCTTGAGCATCGCCGCGGACGGCGGGCGGTCCTCTGAGTCCTCAGTCGGCTCGCGCCGCGGGGCGGCGGGATTCGGCGTATCCATGCCCGCGAGCGTGCGCGCGGGAGGGGGGCGCGGCCAAGGGAGCCGCGGATGCAAGAGGCCTGGGGGGAAGCACCGTCCATGCGATTACTGCTGCGATGCGTCGAAGCCAGTCCGCGTCGCAGTGCGCAATCAGCGCCGAACCGATCGTGCACGACCGCCGCGGCGGCGGTCGTGCATCGCGGCGGCGCCACACTGCATGCGCACAACCCTCCAATGCTAGAGGGCCGTCGCCCGCAGGGGGCGACGGCCCGGAGTCACCGCGCCGCGTAGGGAGGAAGGCCGAGCGGCGGCGCGACCGGCCTACGGCTTGGTCCAGGTTGACGTCTTGGCTGCCGTGAGGTTGTCCAGCGCGTCGTAGAACTGCGACTGGATCACGAACGTCGTCCCGGACGCATGGCTGTCGAGCGTGAGGTCCGTTTCGTCGGTGGTCAGCGGCGACCCTGGCTCGCCCATGTCAGTGGGGTCGAACACCGACTTGGTCTTCGACGCGCACACGACCAAGCCGTCCGCTGCCCGGGTGATCGTCGTGTTGATGCGCTTGTCCATGGGCGCGTTGCTCGTGACGGACAGGTGCATCGCGAACTGAGCGAAGTCCGGGTTGTTAGTCCAGGACACGGTCTGAGTCCTCGGGTCCACCGGGTCAGCCGTCGCGACCCAGGCCGTCATCGCGACGGCCGCAAGGGCGAGTGCCCCCGTTGCGCCCCACAGCAGCGTTCTCTTCATGGTCGTTCTCCCTTCATGTGTGAGTGTGTGTGTCATACGTGTTGTCTGGTCGTGTACTCGACGCTAGAAGTTCGCGGTGCCTTCGGTGCCCCACGTCCAGTCGTCCTCGGCGGTCACCTTGTTCCATCGGTCGTAGGCCACCACCCAATGAACCGATTTCCCGGGAGGGACGTAGACCGTCGCTTCGCACTCCGTCTTCTTGTCGTGGTCCTTGGCCTTCTCCTTCTTGCTCCCGTTCTCCCCACCCTCCGGCGGGATGGCACCGTTCGCGCCCGGCGTGTAGATGTACCACCAGATATGGATGCTGGTGTCCTTGTCGGTCGGCGTCGCCGCCTTGATCACCAGGTTGCCCCCCGCGTTGTCCGTCGTGGCACTCCGCGCACCCTGGCCCGTGCCGCCGGTCGGCGCGCCGTTCGGGATATGAACGTCGCGTCCGGCGAACGCGATTCCCGCGATCACTGTGAGCGCGAGTGCGGCGCAAGCGCCGCGAATCCACCTTCCACTACTCATGAGGCCCCACTCCTGAGTCACCTCGTGACCCTAATCACGGTGCGACCGGACCCTCGGTCGTGAGGCCCCTGCCTCACAACCGACCGATCGCATCCAGACGTGAAGCTGGTACACGGTCATTGGAGTTGTCAACCGGATTCCACGAACTTTGTCGTGCATTCCATGAGCCGTCGAAGCTGCACACGCTTGTTCGCAAGTGTCCTCAAGCCAACTGGGCGCACGCGAGACCGCGCCGCCGACGACAGTCCCGTCAACCTCCCCTGCATTGTCGACTGTGCCCCGCCAGAGTGTGGCCAGCGTGGAGAGGCTGTCGGCGACCGTGCTCGCGGCATCGCCGTTGGTACGCCGCAACTCCCCCAGGGTGCGCGGACCCGCGCGCAACATTGAGCTCGTGGGCCGCCGCCGCTCACGGCATGTCGAGGGTCGCGGCAGTTCGAGTTTGCAGTTCGCGCCGGCAGTATGTCGGCGTGGTCGGCACTCCCAGGGTGCACGATCGTAGGGGCGGTCGTCGGGAGCGGCGCACGCCGAACCTCGGCGCCGAACCCAATCCCCTCGCCGCAGCGAAATCGCTCGGACGGGAGCGGCCCGGCGATGCGAACATGAGGTGCCGCCTGCGTGCGTCTCGGGCCCAATCGCCGATCCGACGCAAGCGCAGATGGTCGCTTCGCCGGGGAGCCCGTGCGGGGAATCGCGGCGCTACCCCTTCGGAGCCGGCACAAGGCGAAAGCAACTGGCGAGTGGGCTCAGAGGGTCACGGCTTCGCCAGGCTGCCAGCCCAGACTCGTTCGCACGCTGGTGCGTTCGCGATCCCGCGGCCGGCGTGCCCGATGAGGCGTAGGGCTCGAGATGAAAGCCCTCGGCCCGATCGGCGCGTTTCATCACTTCGCCATTTCGGCGACTAGCGCCGCCACGGCCCCGTCGTCGCGAGCGTCATCGTACCGCTGGAGCACCCGCGCGTCACGGTGTCGCGAGAACCGCTGCACGCGCCGCACGTCGCCGCTGGTCGCGTCGAGCGCCGTCGTGATCGCCGTGTGCCTCAGCCCGTGCGGGTGGAGCCCCGCGATGCCCGCAGCGGCCCCCACGCGCGCCAGGACGACGTTGATCCCGCCCAGGGCCGCGGGGCGAGCCGGGGACGGGGTGAAGTTGCGAACTTCTCGACGCGCGGTCGGTCGCCTGGCTGGGACCGAGCGCATCGAAGGACCATGGGAAGCTCGTAACTTCACCCCGTCCCCGGGGGACTCACGAGCGCGTCTACTGGCTGTCCTCAACACCTGAAACGCTGAGAAGGAAGCGCTTCGCGCTTCCTTCTCAGCGTTTCAGAAGCGGTACGTCAGCCACACCTCCGCGCCCTGGGTCGTGTAGTCGTCGGCACTGCTGCCGCTCTCGTCGAGGCGCCAGGACTTGAGCGACGCGCCGACGGACAGGTCCTTGCGGATGTCGTGCTCGGCGCCGATGGTCAATTCGTCCCAGCGAGCGGAATAGTCGCCGCCGGAGTCGATGAACGAGAGCGTGGCGAAGCCGCGCAGGTTCTTCGCGAAGTCGTAGCGCGCGTCGAGGTTGACGATCAGGTTCCGCGATGAGAATGCGACCTGGTCGCGGATCTTCTGGAAGCCCGTGCTGTTCAACTCGAAGAAGGTCGTGTCGGTGCGGGTGTCCACGATCTGCCAGGTGACGCTCGGCGTGAAAGTGAACGCGCCGCTGGTCCACGCGCCGCCGACGGAGAACGAGTCGGAACGGGATGCCGAGTCGAGCACGCTGTCGTGCTGGTAGCCCTTGTGGCGCCACACGGTCGAGAGGGAGAACGTGTCGGACGCCTTCCACCGGCCGCGGTACGAGACCTCGTCGGCGGTGTCGGACGACGTGGCCGCGTGCGGTTCGTCGTTCGTGCCGCGCCGTACGAGGAGTGAGAACGAATAGACCTTCGACGGGTCCCAGTCCGCGCCGACGGTCGTGCGCCACGAATTCGAGTCGAACGCGGTGGGGCCGAAATCGGCCTGGCGCGTGTCGGTCGGGACGGCGAGCGACTCGCGGAGGAACTCCTCGCCGAGGCGCAGGCGCACGGTCTCGGTGGCCTGCCACTCGCCGTCCACGGACGCCCGCCAGAGGCGGTCGGTGATCCGCGCGTCGTACGCCCGTCGCGTCGTCTCGGGCGTGAGGTCGGGGCGGACCCAGTCGCGCGTCTGCGTGAGCCGGAGCGAGGCGTCGTCCACGATCGTCTCGTCTTCGAGCGCGCCGGTGATCTCCCAGTCGCGATGGGGGCGCCACACGGCCTCGCCGCGAGCGTTGATCGCCTTGCGATCGACCTCGTTGCCGCCGCCGGTCGTCTCGGAGTACTCGCCCCGCGGCGAAACACCGGCTGGATCGTACGAGCCGTCGTATCCGTGCGACGTTCCCGCGACGCGGGAGTCCGTCGGCTGGGTCGTCCACGAGAAGATGCCGGTCATGTCGAATGCACCGCCGGGCGCGGACCACGCGCCCTTGGCGACGGTCGTCCACGCGGGGGACCGGACCTCGCGTCGCAGCGCTTCGCGCACGGGGATCGCAGTGCGATTCGCAGCGGGGATGTCGTAGAGACGCGTGTCGTCCACCTGCGCGAGGTGGAGTGTCTCGGCGAGGGAGAAACGCAGACCGCCGTCGAACGCAGCGTCCACGCCGAGCGTCACGCGGTCGGACTGCTGACGGAGCGGGCGGTGCGACTGCACGATGTCGGCGTCCACGCCGGGCGGCGCGGGCAGTTCTCGAATGTCGGTGTCCTGGCCCACGTACGAATCGCCGCGGCGCAGACTCCTGTCCCAGTCGAGCCGCACGGTGAGGCGCGTGGACGGCGTGTAGCGCAGGTGGGTGCTCGACCGCTCGCGGATCGTGTCGTAGGGGAACGGGTCGCCCGTCGAGCGGTACGAATAGTCGTCGCGCGAGTAGCCGCTGTCGAGGGTCCACATCCCGCGGCGGGACGCGCGGAGCCGGTAGTCCGATTCCTCGTCGCCGATGCCGTGCGCGCTCAGATCGAACGAACTGAGCGCCGCGTCGTCCTTCGACGCATCGCCCCGGAGCACGGCGTCGAAGATGCGCGGGCCGTCCTGCAACGATCGGTCCTGGAAGAACCGGCCTTCCTCTTCGCCGCGGAGGAACCGCCACCCGGCGCGAATCTCGCCGGACAGATCGTCCCACACGCGGTCCGCGGACGCCTCGTCGGCGCGCGCGGGAGTCGGCAAGAACGACGAAGCGAGCAGCACGGCCGGGGCCGCGGCGAGCACCAGGATGCGGCGGTTCATCGGCGGAACCTCCGATCGAGGTCGCTGCCGTGGATCTCCACGTGGCAGTCGATGCAGTTGTCGTACTTCCGGCTCGCGAGGTCGTGGCCGACCTCCGGGTGGCACTGGAGACACATCGCCTTCATGTTGGTGTAGGTCAGCATGCGCCGGTTCGCGGAGCCGTGCGGTTCGTGGCAGGCGACGCACCCTTCGGTGCGTTTCACGCCGTGATCGAACAGGAACGGCCCCGCCTTCTCGACATGGCACTCGGCGCACACGCGCGCCCTCAGGTCCTTGTCGCGGAGCTTGGTGGTGTTGCCGTGCGGGTCGTGGCAGTCGGTGCAGTTGACTCGGCCCTGCTCCACGCGGTGGCGGTTCGGCAGGCGAAGCTTCGCCTTCACGTCGAGGTGGCACCCGCCGCAGAGTTCGAACTCACTCCCGCGGAGCGTCTTCCCGCGCGGCGCGTTCGGGTCGTGGCACTGGATGCACGAGACCTTCTCCTTCCCGTGCTCGGAGCAGGTCCAGCGCATCATCGCGGAGCCGTCCTTGTGGCACGAGAGACAGGTTGCGTCGGCTGCGGCGGGCGTCTGGCGGTCGGGGCGGATGATCTTCTTCGGGTCGCCGCCGGACTCCGCGTGGAGGCTCGCGTTTCCGTGGCACGCAGCGCACTGTTCGCCGTCGGTGAGGAGCGTCGCGTGGCCCGAACGCTTCATGTCGGGGTGGAAGGTCGTGTGGCACCCGGCGCAGACCTTTGCGTCCACGGGCTTCGCGACCGCGGCCAACGCCGCGCGGTCCGCGAACGGGCCGACGTTCTCGTCGAACGCGGGCGACTTCTTGTCCACGTGGATCGAGTGGCACTGGACGCAGCGGCGGGTCTCGTCACCCTTCGCGCTGATCCACTGACGGTGTCCGAGCACGGGCTTGACGAGCACTTCGAGGTGACACGCGAGGCACGCGCCCACCGACGTCTTCGTGTCGGCCTTCACCGGGTGACGGATCGGCGTCTCGCCGGCGCCGTCCACGTGGACGGTACCCGGCCCGTGACACGTTTCGCACCCGTGCGTCTTGCTCTTCGTTTCGTTGCGAAGCGAGGAGTGGAACGACGTCGCGATGCTCTTCCAGCGGTCCTCGTGACAGTCCTTGCACTCGATCGAACCGGAGTAGTCCTCCGGCTTCGCCTGGGCGTCGGGGTCGGGGAACTTCGCTTTCACCACGTCGGCCGACCATGCGTCCGCCGGGTCCTGGGCCGACGCCCCGCCGAGTCCGACCGCGGCCGCGGCGCCTGCCGTGAGGAGTGCGAGCGTCGCAATGGTGAGCCGTCGAATCGTCGCTTCCATGCCGCGCCTCCGGGCTGCGTGGGCCGGGCCGGTATGCGCCGGGGCCAGCCTCACTGCAATCTGGGGAGTCTACCGGCCGCGGTGCCCGTCGAAGCGGCCGATCCAACACCGGCGGCGTCGCGTCGCGATCGCGTGACGCGCATCACTTGGTCGTGGACCCGCGTCCGCTGTCGCCGTGGATCTCGAAGGGGTCTTCCCGTTCGAACTCGCCCGATCGTGGGTCCACCGCGAACACGCGTGAACCCTCCCGCGCGAACCGCGCCGCCACGAAGGCCGCCCCGACGACGATCGCGAGGAGCGCGAAGATCGTCACTTCCTTCGCGATCTGGCGCGGCGTCGGGTCGTCGCTCACGGGCGTGCGGGCGCGACCGTCGGTGCATCCTGCGGTCCGACGGATGGCGTGACGGGTGCATCGACCTCGGGGGAGTCCGGCGGGACGAGCGCCACGACGCGGGCGGGGGCGCCGGCCGCGCCGAGAATCGGAAGCGCGCCGATCACCACCCAGGCACCGCGTGCCGGAATGGAGTCGAGTCCGTGCAGACCGACGAGCGAGAAGGCGCCGTTGGATGCCGTGGTCTGCTGCGCCGGGTCGCGCGCGGCGGACGTCGAACTGAGGGATGTCGCGTCGGTTCCGACCACGCGCACGCCGCGGTCCTTGATCAGCCACTTGACGGCCGACGGACCCCACCCGGGGTGGATCTCGGACCGGGGGCCGGCGCGCGTGCGCAGCACGACGACCGCGTCCTTCGGGATCGTTCCGTGCTCGCGCTCTTCGCTGCGAATCACGTCGTCGCCGATCGTCGCCTCGGTCGCGGCGTCGCTCGGGACGTCGATCACGACGAGCGGGAGGAGCAGGTCGCCGTCGTGGAACGCGTCCAGCGTGTCACCCGACTCGCGTCGCGTACGGGGAGCGGCCAGGTGCGTTCCCGAATGCTCCATCGCCGTGAACGCCCCGGTGTGCGGGTCGCCCGGCTCGGAGGGCGGCAGGTCCATGCGCTCGAAGGGGAACTGCCGCGGGTGCAAGACGTGCGGCGACGTCGCGTCGAGCGGAAGCGTCAGGTCGGCGACGCGCCACCCGTGCGGGAACGGCGGCGCCAGCAGCATGCCCCGCACGAACGGCACGTTCTTCACGATCGGTGTGTCGGACGCACACCCGGACGCGGTGAGAGCAACCCCGACGAGGGCGGACAGCGCGAGTGCGGAACGGCTCATGGCGTGAATGTATCAGCGCCCCGGTCGCGGCACGAGGTGCGAGGCGCCCCAGCACAGCGCGCCGGCTGCCGCGAGTCCGATTCCGAGCGTTCCGCCGACGCCGAACGCCGCCACGACGAGCGCGCCGGCGAGGAACCGGAGACCCCGCGGCGGTTCACCTTCGACGACGAGGTTCGCCCACGTCACGCGCGAGGGCGGGCCGGGCTCGACGCTCGATCTGTCGTTCGCCCGCGCGCCGGTCGGAAGCAACCGCGGCACGCGCGCGGCGTAGGCGTCCCAAGCGGGACCGTGGATGCGGCGCAGGCCCGCCTCCTCGCCTCGCACCGTGATGAGGAAGACCGGGAGCGCCACGACCAGCCATGCCATGGCGAGCGCGGCCCCGAGCGGCCCCGCGACGGCGAACACGCCGACGGCGCCGACCATCGACGCAAGGTAGAACGGGTGGCGCACGAGGCCGTACACGCCGGCGGTCGTCACGGTGGTCTTCCGGACGAGGACGCCCTTCGCGCCGATGCGGAGAGCCGCCGCCGTCAGCACGAGCGCCGCCCCGGTGCACCGGATCGCTGCCACGGCGCCGCCTCGGGCGTACGGCGGCAGTCCGGCGGCGGCGAGCGGCCCGTCGAAGCGGGGAAGGGCTGCGATGTCGAGCCATCCGGTTCCGTTCGTCGCGAGGACCGCGAGGGGGGGCACGACTCGCAGCACCCACTGACGCATGTGCGCGCGCTCGATCCGGTGGTAGGGCGTTGCGTCGGTGGATGTCATGGGGTGGTGGATGTGATGCGGTGCCCCGCGGGGGGTGAGGAGGAGTTGACGAGCGAGATCCTACGCGACGCGCTTCCGCGGAGCAGAGCGGCCGGGCCGGACCGAGGAGTCGGAGACGTGGCACTCGCCGCGGCGTTCCCGACGAGGTAGGTCCGAGCCGCGAAGGGTACCGGGAGGAGTTGACGAGCGAGATCCTACGCGACGCGCTTCCGCGGAGCAGAGCGGCTGGGCCGGACCGAGGAGCCGGAGCCGCGAACGGCACCAGCGGCGGCGGTGACAAAGGGGTGGCGTTGGCGTAGGATTCGATGAGCCGTCTGCGCCCTCTGCAAAGCCCGGCAGTCCGACGGGACTTCGCCAACCGACAGGGCCCGTAGCCCAACGTGGCAGGAGAGGGTACTCTGGTCCCGTTCCGACCACCTTCTCGCGAGGACCGCATGAGACCGACTCGTCCGCCTCTGACCGCCGGGTTGCCGTCGAAGTCGTCTCTCGCGAAGACGACGCTGACCGCCGCTCTCCTGGCGCTTGGCGCGGCTGCGGCCGCGGCGGCCGGCGATGGCCAGGCCACTCCGGTCGGGCCGGTGATCGGGAACAACAAGTACCGCGCGACGATCGCGCCCGTGGACGATTCCGACGACTACACGGGGCGGTTCCTCAGAGGCGAGACCGTCACGGTGAGCGTCGTCGCGCAGAAGGCGGGGAAGACTCCACCGTCGCTCAAGCCCCTGCTCGTTCTCGTTGACCCCGACGGTGGGGTCCAGTCCGCCGATCTCATCACGTCGAAAAACGGGCTCACCGCGACGTTCCGCAACTACGTGATCAACAAGTCGGGGCTCTGGGCCGCGCGGGTGTCGGGGCGCGACGGTTCGACGGGTGACTACCTCGTCTCGTTCAAGGTCAAGCCCCTCAAGGCCCAGGTGTTGCGCAAACAGCACGTCGGCGACGCGCAGCCGTTCGCGAAGGCGCACAAGTTCCCCGGGTTCGACGGCGTACGACTCGACGCCCAACTGACGTGGTCGAAGTCCGGGCTCCCGGTGCAGATGCGCTCCCTGTTCGACGCGAAGGGCGCTGAGGTGCTCACCCCGGCGGGCACGCACGCGGCCGACGGTGCGGTGGCCAAGGGCCAGACGGTCAAGCTCACGGGCGTGATCCTGTCGAAGGGCGCAGGCGACTACACGCTGAACGTCGGCGTGCCGACCGGCGCGGGCACCTACGATCTGAGCATCGGCCTCACGCCTCCCCCGCGGACGTCGGCCGCCAAGCCGGTCGCGCTGCCGATCCTCGAACCGTATCTCGACCCCGCGGACGTTCCGTTCATCGCAGGGACCGGCGAGACCGTCCGGTTCACGGGGCTCAACTTCTCGGCCACGCCTGCACCGACCGTCGTGTTCGGCGACTCGGTCTCGACATCCGTGACGGTGGGCGGCGATGGCACGATTCTCGACGTGGTCGTCCCGCGGCGCACCGGCGGATCCGTGGTCGCGGTGTACGTGATCAACCCGGACGGTCAGGGCACCGCGCGCGGCGGCTACTTCGCGTTCGTGCCGCCGCCGAAGATCACCGACCTCGTGGACGCGACCACGACGACGCAGGTCCGCAGTTCGTCGGCGCTGGGCGGGCGGGTGGTTCGGATCCTCGGCGAGAACTTCGAGACGACGCAGCGGATCCGCGTCGGGGGCGTGGCTGTCGCCGCGCCGGCGCTCGTGTCGGACACGGAGTTCCGGTTCACGATGCCCCCGGTCCCCGATGGCGATCGCACCGTGACGATCACCGACCTGTTCGGCCGCGTGGGGACATCGTCGTTCACCGTCTTCGTGAAGACGCCGCCGTCGTTCGCCGCGTCGCCCTACACGCCCGGCGCGCTCGCCACCGGCACGCCGACGACGCTCACGATCCGGGGATCGAACTTCCTCGCGTCGGATCAGTTGCTGTTCGCCACCCAGACGGTGAGTTCCACGTTCGTTGACGCGAACACGCGCACGTTCGCGGTCCCGGCGCTTCCGGCCGGAGCGTACTCGGTGCGACTCGTGGACGCGATCGGAACGGCGGTGGACGGACCGGCGTTCAACGTGAAGTTGCCGCCGGTCATCTCCACGGTGACGGTCGTCGCGGGGCCCTTGCTCGGCACGAACGAGATCCCGGTCCGCGGCGGCAGCACGATCCAGTTGACGGGCACCGACTTCCTGACGGGCGACGCAGTGACGATCGGCGGCACGACCGTCACGTCGTTCCTCACGCAGACTGCCACGACCAAGAAGTTCATCGCCCCCGCGACCACGACGCCCGGACTCACGTCGATCACCGTGACGGATGGCGCGGGTCAGTCGGCCACCGCGAGCAATGCGCTGCGGTACGTCGGGCTCGTGGACGTTTCGTCGGTCCGCGCGGTGGCTGCGACCAGCGCGGACGACGCGTCTACGGCGCGAGGCGCGGCGGCCGATCTCGATCGCGACGGCAAGGTGGACGACGTCGTGATCGTCTCGCCGCGCGGCAACTCACCGGGTACGCGGCGCGAACAGACGCGCGTGTTCATCGGCGACTCGACGGGCAAGCTCGTTGACAAGACGTCCACCGCGGTGCCGACGTCCCGGACCGACGCGGCCGGCGTCGATGACTGGGACGCGGAGTGCCTCGCGATCGGCGATCTCGACAAGTCGAACGGCCCGGACGTGCTGATCGGCGGGCAGGTAGCCACCGGTGCGTACGGTCCGTACCCGCAGGTGCGCCTGTTCAAGAACGGCGGCGCAGGGACGTTCACGCTCGACGCGGCGAACTCGCCGCCGGTGCGCTACGACGTGTACGTCGCCGGCTACTACTACAGCCCGTTCGGGGGAAGCTACGCGTACACGGTCTATGGCCCGACGGCGCAGGCGGGCAAGCCGGCGGCGATCGCCATCGGCGACTTGGACAAGGACGGCGACCTCGACGTGGTGGTCGGGACCGACCACTTCGAGAGCCGTCAGGTCTATCTGGATCCGCGCTACGTGAGCTTCGCGGTGTCGCCGCCCGCGATCTCGGCGCTCGTCCCCGTCGCCTACGCGCAGTACGTGCCGGCGACGCGCGTGTACGACAACCGGAACATCGTGAGCAAGCGGTTGGTGGACGTCTCTGCTTCCCGCCTGCCGACGGCCGGCACGTCGAAGAACACCAGCACGCAGCCGCCCGCGCTGCACTGCACGGACCTCGTGCTCGCCGACGTGGACAAGGACGGCTACGACGACCTGATCGTGGCGTGGAACGATCCGACCACCGTCACCGCCACGGGCCTCAATTCGTTCGAGAGCACCGGCGCCAGCACGGACAGCGCGCACATCGCCACCCGCGTGCTGCTCAACAACCGGTCCGGCTCGTTCCCGGCGGACAACACGTTGCGGTGGATGCCTTCCCCGTCGATCCCCGAGATGTGGCAGGCGGACCGGATCCTTGCCGCCGACCTCGACAAGAACGGGTACGTCGATCTGGTACTCGTCACGCAGAAGGGACTCGACGCCTGGACCGGCACCGAAACGCACACGCGTCGCGCGCTGCGGGTGCTCACGAACGACGGAACGAAGTTCACCGACGTGTCGTCCACGACCCTGCCGGCCCCGGTTGCGGCGTCCGGCGACGACTGGCGCGGCGGAGCGCTCGCGGTGCGGGACGTCAACGGAGACGGGAACCTCGACCTCGTCGTCTCCACCCACGCCGCGCTCACGGCGTCGGGCGCGAATCAGCCGCGACTGCGCGTGCTGCTCGGCAACGGGAGCAGCACGGCGCTCGCCTTCACCACCGCCACGGCGTTCTGTGAGAGCGTCGCGACCGACACGGGAGAGGCGGACGACCTCCTCTTCGTCGGCGACCTCGGAGGCACAGGGAAGTCCGTGCTGCTGCTCCTCAGCGAGACGGCCCCCGGAACGAGCCCGTCCGGTGCGCTGTCGCGCGCCCAGGAGTGGAAGCGGTAGGCGGTCCGGCGACACCATGCGACACGCAGTTCCCGCCATCGTCCTTCTCGCGTACGCCGCGGCGTCGTCGCTCGCGCCGTTCCTTGGCCCGCTCGATCCGGCGGCCTCCGGCGCTGCGGCCGCCTGGGCCGGGCCGCAGGCGGCCCGCGCCGCAACGAGCGCTGCAACTTCGGACGCGTTCGGCCCGGACCTCGGCAACGTGCAGTACCGCGGCGAGCTGAAGTACGGCCCCGCCGGGTACGACACGGACGAGTTCTCGTCGCGCCTCGCACGGGGCGAGCGGCTCTCCGCGCGGATCGTCTCGCCGTTCCAGTCGCCGCTGTTCCCGACGCTCGAACTCGTGGGGCCGGACGGCACGGTGCGCTCGGTGGACGTGCGCTCCCGGGGCTACGGCAAACGGCTCGAGTTCGACGGCTTCGTGGTGCCGGAAACCGGACGCTGGACGGTCCGCGTCGGATCGATTCTGCAGACCCAGGGCAAGTACGCGATCACGTTCGCGATCCGAGCCGCCCCGCCGGCTCGGATCGCCGTCGGCCCCGATGAACCGGGCACGTCGGCAGCGTCGGCGGATCTCGACTTCGATGCCGTCGCGGGATCGTCCGTCGAGATCCGTGCGAACGCCGGCCGACACACGAACGTGTCCATCTCGGCGCTGGTGGATCCGTCCGGCGCCGACGTGGCGGGGGAGAGCGGACCCGCTGTGGACTCGGCGTTCGCGAAGAAGGGCGTCGTCGCGCTTCGCGTTCCCTCGCTCGGCGTGGGCGACGGCACGTACCGGGCGACGTTCACCGCCGGGGCGGGGCACGACGGGTTCTCCGCTGTGGCCCGCGTCGAGCCTCCGGCCCGGCCCCGCGGCACCAAGTGGCTCGTCGCGGATGAGCCCTGGATCGAACCGCTCACGCGCCCGATCCGCGGCGTTCACGAACGGTCGGTCCGCATTCGAGGTCTTCACTTCCCGTCGCAGCCCGTCCCGACGGTGCAGTTCGGCGGCATCCCGGGGACGGACGTGCTGATCGATCCGTACGGAACGTACATCGACGTGGCGCCGCCGCCGCTTCCCGAGGGCGGCACGTACTCCGTCGCGGTGGTCCTCGCCGACGGGCAGGCGATGCAGCGCGACGACTACTTCTACTACGTCCCCACGCCTCGCGCGGACGCGATCGTGGACCGCGCCGGCGGACCGGTGGTGGGCGGATCGACCGTCGGCGGGCGGACCGTTCGCATCCGGGGCGCCAACTTCCAGACCGGGATCTTCCTGCGTTTCGGAGAGAGCAAGGACGTGCTGCCGCTCATCCTCGCGGACGACCTGATCGAGGTCGTCACGCCGCCGCACGACGCCGGATCGGTGGAAGTGCGCGTACTCGACGCGTACATCCACGACGTCGTCGCCGCCGTGCGCTACGAGTACAAAGACGCTCCGGTGGTGTCGTTCGCTCCGTACACGCCGACGACGTTCAGCGCGGGAGTCATCACGCCCGTCGTACTCGCAGGCGGCAACTTCGAGCGCAGCGACACGGTGCTCTTCGACGGCGTGGCCGTGGCGACCGCGTGGATCTCCGACTCGCGCCTCACCTTCACGGTGCCGCCCTCGTCTGCGGGACCGCACACCGTTGCCGTGCTCGACCGCCTCGGGTCGATCGCCGTGGCGCCTCCGATCCTCGTTCAGTAGCGAGGTCCGTCGCCGCGCGCGCAGGCACGACGTCGCCGGCGACGGGTCCGACCTACTTCACGCGCTTCGCATCGGCCTCCGCGAGGAGAACCTTCACGGCCTCGGTGAGTTGGCGGTCGTCGCCGCGCGCCAACTCAGCCGGGTTCGAGTAGACCGGCACGTCCGGCTCGAGCTCGAGGTTCTCGAGGTACGCGCCGTCCTTCGTCCGCAGTCCGACCTGCGGGATGCCGAACACGATCGACGGATCGACCTGACCTTCCCACCACACGGCCGTGCCCGTGCCTGCGACCGGAGTGCCGACGAGTTTGCCGAGTCCGAGCGCCTTGAACGAGTACGGGAACACGTGGGCGTCCGAGTAGTCGCCTTCGTTGATGAGCACCGCGACCGGCCGTGTCCAGCGCCGCGCGGGCTCGGCGCCGAGTTGGCCGAGTTCCTTTCCGCGCGGCACGAACCACAGGTAGTCCTTCGCGCCGAGGAAGCCGACGAGGTCGTCGTGCAGCCAGCCGCCGCCGTTCCACCGCGTGTCCACGAGGAGCGCCTCGCAGTCCGAGTGGCGACCGAGGGAGTCCTTGAAGAGCACGCGGAAGCTGTCCTCGTTCATCCCGGCGACGTGTACGTATCCGACGCGGCCGCCGGATGCCTTCTCGACGACGTCCTCGCAACGCTGCACCCAGCGGCGGTAGAGCAGCCCGTTCTCGGCGCCGCCGTCGATCGCCTTCACGCGCTCGGTGACGACCTCGCCCGCCGCACTCTTCGCCGTGACGACCACGTACTTCCCGGCCTTGCGGTTCAGAGCGCGCGCGGGGTCCATCGTCGCAGGGAGCGTCTCACCGTCGATCGCGGTGACGATCGCGCCCCTCGTGATCTTCGACACCGCGCGGTCGAACGGCCCGCCCGCGAGGACCTCCGCGACTTGCAGACCGTCGCCCGCCCACGCCGGGTCGAAGACCAGACCCAGCGCGGCCGTCGCATCGGCGCCCTCACGGTGCGGGCGGTAGCTCGAGCCCGTGTGCGACGCGTTCAGTTCCCCGAGCATCTCCGAGAGAAGCTCCGCGAAGTCCGAGCCGTTCGCGATGTGCGGGAGGAACCGCTCGTGCTCGCGCCGTTGCAGGTCCCAGTCCACACCGTGGAGCTTCGGATCGTAAAACTTCGCCCGTGCCTGGCGCCACGCGTGGTCGAAGATCGCCGCCCGCTCCTTCGCCAGGTCCACGTTGAGTTCCGCGGCGTACGCGATCGGCTCGCTCGACCCGGAGAGGTCGCCGGTTCCGTCGGTGCCGCCCAGCGTGACCCTCGCCATGCCGCCGTCGGAGCCGCGGACGAACACGGACTTCCCGTCCTTCGACATCGCCAGGTCGCCCGGTTCGCCCGCGTGGAACTCCGAGACTCGCTTCTCGTCGCCGGTGCGCGGCCGCGTGGCCCACAGGTCCCACGTTTCGTCCACCTGCGCCCAGTAGACGACGACCTCGCCGTCGGGCGTCGCGACGAAGCTCCCGACCGGCGACGAGCGGGACGTGAGCCGCCGCGTGCGACGCTCGCGCATCGTCCACTCGATCTGGACGGGCTCAGGCGGCGCGTCCTTCTTCGGGTCGGCGGCGGGCACCGTCGGGGCGCCGGGCGTCTTCGCGTCCGCCGCCGACTTCTCGTCCTTCTCCTTCTTCGCCTTCTCCTCGGCCTTCTTCAGGAGTTCGAAGTCCTCCTTCGAGAGTCGCGCGCGGGCGTCGGACTCCCGCGTGAGCTGGAACGCGAAGAGGTCGCCGTCGGCGCCCCACGAACCGTGGGACCGGCGGCCCAGGCGGTCGCTCGAGAAGAGCAGCGCCCGGCCGTCGGACGTCCACGTGGGCACGTCCTCTTCGTAGCCGGAGTCGGTGACGTTCTCGATCGTCCCCGTGGCGACGTCGGCCACGCCCACGTCGCTCGCCCATCGGGCGCGGGCGACGTACGTGAACGCGAGGAACCGCGAATCCGGCGACCAGGCGTAGTGGATGTCGCCGTCGGCATAGCTGTACTCGCGCGCGGCCGGCACGATGGTCTTCGCCTGCTTCGTCGCGAGGTCAAGGACCTGGATCGTGTCGCGATCGCGCAGGAATGCGACGAGCTTGCCGTCGGGCGAGACGAGCGGTTGCTGCTCCTCGGCGGGCGTGGCGAGCACGTTCTCCTCGCGCAACTCGGTCGCCTGCACGAAGCGGTCCTCGACGTCCTTCGCGAGCACGGTGCGGACGAGGTCCCACGACCCGTTCCGCTCCGCGGAGTAGTGGATTGCGCGGCCGTCGGGCGCCCACGAGAGCGAGCGCTCCATGCCGGGAGTTGCCGTGATCCGGCGCGTCGTGCCGTGCTTCGTCGAGCACACGAAAACGTCGCCGCGCACGACGAACGCGACCTCGTCGCCCTCGGGCGACGGTGCGAACTCGGTCGCGCCGTCCTTCTTCACTTCCACGAGCACGCCGTTCTCGCGGTCGTCGGCGGGCGCCGTCACGTGGAGGCGCACCGGCTCCGCACCGGGTTTCAGCGTCCAGAGGGCGCCGTCGTAGGCGTAGCAGAGCGTGTCGTCGTTCGCTGCCGACAGGAACCGCACCGGGCCGCCCGCGTGCTTCGTCACCTGTTCCGGCTTGACGTCCGCCGCGAGTGAGCGTCTCCAGACGTTGGACGACGTGGTCGGAGATGCGCCGTCCTCGGACAGGTACCAGAACGACGCGCCGTCGGCCGTCCAGACCGGGTTCCGGTCCTCGCCCTTGAAGTCCGTGATCTTCGTGTGCTCGCCCGATCGCGTGTCCCACATCCAGACGTCGCGTGCGACCGACGACCGGTGGTGCTTCCGCCACTCGTTCTCGTAGCCCTTCCGGTCCTGGTAGAGCACGCGCGAGCCGTCGCGCGAGAACTGGGCGCGCTCGGCGGGCGTCGTCAGGAGCATGCGTGCGCGTCCGCCGCCGACGGGCACCGCGTACAACTCACCGAGCCACGTGGACGAGACGAACGCCTGCGGCGCGTCCACGCGGGTCGAGCCGAAGACGACGTCCTTCCCGTCCGGTGTGAATGCGTAGGGGACGTCGTTCGCCGAGTGGAAGGTCAGTCGCTCCGCCTGCCCGCCCGCGCTCGACATCACGAACACGTCGAAGTTGCCGAATCGGTCTGAACAGAAGGCGATCTTCGACCCGTCGGGCGACCAGACCGGCGACCGTTCGTAGGCGACGTGCGTCGTCAGCGCCCGCGCCTCGCCGCCGCCGGACGGAACGACCCAGAGGTCGCCGCGGTACTCGAACGCGATCCGCGATCCGTCGGGCGAGATCGCGGCGTAGCGGAGCCAGGCGGCCTCGCCTGCTGCCGCGCCGCCAGCCTCTCCTGGGAGAGCGGGCGCCGCGAGCAGTGCGACGAATGGGAGCGCGACGACGGCTGCGGCGAAACGTCGCATGTGCGGACCTCGTTGGGGGGAGAGGACGGAGTAACCGACGCGCAACGTCGCGCCACCCGGGCTGCGTGAAGCGAGTTGAACTCGCTACTTCCCAGGCGCCGGCGGCGCAACTGGCGGCGCAACCGGCGGCTTGTCGCCGGGCTTGGCGGGCGGCGCTGGCGGCGTGCCTGGCGGCGCGATCGGCGGCTTGTCCGGGGCCTTCACCGGGGGCTGCGGCGCGGGCGCGGCGGCGGGGGCGGTGGCGACGACCTCCGCGGCCCAGCGGCGCACGCGGCGGTCGAGGCCCTCCGGTGTGGACTGGAGATGGCGCGCGAACCACTGGTCGGGCGGCTCGATGGCTCCGACGGACGTGAGCACGCCTTCGATCGCAGTCGGCCGCGACTCGATCAGGTAGCGGGTGAAGACGTACGACGCGAGGAGCCCCTCGGGCCCGAGCGCGTTGACGTCCTTCGCGAGAATGCCGCGGAGACCGGGCCACTCCTCGGAGTTGGCGAGGTCGGCGCCGAGTTGCATCCAGTCGGCGCCGTCGGCGCGGAGCGCGTCGCTGAGCGCCGAGATCACCTGGTTGCCCGCGTACTCCTGTGGGCGGAAGTACGTCACTTTGTGGGTGCCGAGCACGATGTCGGAGAGCCAGTGGTTCATTCCCTCGAGCGCCCAGCCCTTCTTGGCGTCCACCTGGTACTTCCAGAAGAGCCAAGTTCCGGCGGCGGCGCGCATCGACGCCTCGCGGCGGCCGGCGGGCGTCTCGCCGTAGCAGTAGTAGTCGAGCGTGCCGGGCGCCCACATGCCGAGCAGCGCGTCGGCCATCGCCTTCTGGCCCGCGTCGAACCTCGCGTCGCGGTTCACTCCGGCCATGCCCGCAGCGTGGTCGGGGAACAGCAGCACTTTCATCCGGCGGAGTGAGCGCGGCTCGGCGACGGCCTTGCGGAAGAGCGCCTCCAGGCCGGGCTGGAGCCGGGCGACATCGCCGACCTCGTCGTTGCGCGGCGTGCCGGCGACGCGGCCGAAGTGCGAGTCCACGGCGACCGCGTCGGGGCCGAGCGCCTCTTTGTCGGTGTCGGACGCAGCGGCGGCCGCCGGCGCAGGGATCGGCGTGGCGTCGAACTTCGTCTTGAACACGGCGACGAGTTCCGCGTGGCGCGCGTGCGCGGCGGGGGTCTCCTCGAGCACCCACTGGCCGTTCACGAGCGCCTCGTGGTGCGCCTTCCGTGCCGCGTCGTTCGTCGGGTCCGCGGCGACGGCTCCGTCGGTCGCCTCCTCGCGCACCGCGACGGGCGTCTCGGCCTCCGCGGCCACCGCCAGTGCCTTCGCCACGTACTCGTCGATGATCGCCTTCCGGCGCGTCTCGGCCTGCTCGACGAACTCCGGCGGCGTGTCGGTCATCTTCGGCACGGCAGGGATGTACCAGCGCCCGTTCTTCTTCTCGTGGCCGAGCGCCTTGCGCGCCTCGGCGTTCTCGCCGTCGAGCGAGACGACTCGCAACCAGGCATCGCGGGACTCGCGGATGCACTTGTTCGCGCGGCACCACTTCGCGTGCGCGGCGAGCTTCGGGAGCAGCGCGTCCTTCGCCTTGCGGAGTTCCATGACCGCCGCGACCGACGGATCCCCGCCGGCCCGCACGGGTCCGGCAGCCGGGAGCGAGATTGCTACGGCCGCCGCGGCGGCCAGCGCGAGTACGACGGCGACTCGGTGGTGTCTCACGGCGTTCACCTCACGGACATCTGCGCGCGGCCGCCGTCGATCGGGACGATCGCACCGGTCAGCCATCGCGCGGCGTCGGAGCAGAGGAAGAGTGCGAGCGCCGACGTGTCCTTCACGTCGCCGACGAACCCCAGGGGGTGCGTCGCCTTGCCGCGTTCGAGGAAGGCGGGGTAGTCGGCCACGGCGTTGGTCACTGTGTGGAGATTCGTCACCACGACCCCCGGCGCCATGCAATTGACGCGCACCTGCGACGGCGCGAGTTCGAGCGCCTGGCAGCGGGTGAGCATCTCGACCGCCGCCTTCGACACGCAGTACGCGGTGAGCGTGGGGAAGGGACGGTTGCCGGCGACCGACGAGAAGTTCACGACCGACGCTCCGATGCCGGCTGTGCTCGCAGCGCGCAGGTGGGGGATCGCGTGCTTCGTCATCAGCACCGTGCCGTCGATGTTCACCGCGAACATCCGCTGCCACTCCGAAGCGGGCGTGCCCTCGGTCGTGCCGTTGCCGATGACTCCGGCCGCGTTGACCAGCGTGGAGAGTCCGCCGAGCTTCGCGACGCACGTCTCGACGGCGCGGCGCGCCTCGTCGTCGATCGTGATGTCGGCCGAGATGGCGAGGCCCCCGCACTCGCGCGCTGCGGCCTCGAGCACGTCGGCACGGCGCGCCACGAGCGCCACCTTCGCACCGGCTGCGGCGAACGTGCGCGCGATGTCGCGGCCGATGCCCGACGACCCGCCGGTGACGAGGACGGTCTTGCCGTCGAGGCGGAACTGCGGCGTTGGGGCTGTCATCGGGTGTCTCCGGTGGCCGGGCTTCGGCCGGGAACCTGGCGCGTCTACTTCAGGAAGATGAGCGTCGCCTTCTTGATCGAGATCGGTTCCTTCGGGGCCTGCGGTCCGCCGTCGGGCGCGTTCGAGCCGAGGGCCTCGATCCGCGCAAGGGTCTCGCCGCCTGCGGCCATCTCGCCGAACGTCGTGTACCCGAGCTTGTCGAGCTCCGGCGCGTTGCGGAACATGATGAAGAACTGGGATCCGGCCGTGTCGGGCCGCTGCTGGCGCGCCATCGAGAACACGCCTCGAGTGTGGGGGAGCTTGCCGTGCAGTTCGCGGCGGAGCGTGTACCCGGGGCCGCCCCAGCCCTCGCCCTTCGGGTCGCCGCCCTGGGCCATGAAGCCCTGGATGACGCGGTGGAACTTGATGCCGTCGAAGAAGCCACGTTTCACGAGCGTCGCGTACGCGGTCGCAGTCTGGAACGCGAGATCGGCGCGCAGCTTCGCGTCGATCGTGCCGTGCGACGTCTCGAGGCGCACGCCGAGCTGCGAGCCGGCGTCGGCCGGGACGACCTCGACAGCGACGGGCTCGCACGTGAGCGGCTCACCGAGGGCTTGGCACTGGTAGACGGGCGAGAAGACGAACTTCCCGCAGAGCGCGGCGGTCGTGCGGATCTCGCCCTCGGCGGCCTCGCCGTTGCCGATGGTCTTCGTCTCCGCGGGGTCCGGCTCGGAGCCCGTGGGCTTCTCGTTCACCCGGGCGGGGTCGAGCCACGCCAGGTCGAAGGGGCCGCCTCGCACCTTGAAGATGACGGAGTCCCGCGCGAGACGGGGCACGTTCACGGCCGTGCTCACGCCGCCGTGATTCTCGACGCGCACCTTGAAGACCAGGTCGTCGCCGAGCTTCACGGTCGGCGACGCGGCCTCGACGACGAGCTTGAAGTCCTTGGCTTCCGGGCGTGCCACGGGTGCGCCGAAGCCCCCGTCGGACGGCTCGTCGTGCGTGCAGGCGGAGAGTGCGAACGTGCCGGCGGCGAGCGTGCACGCGAGAGCGACGGCGCGGCCGGAGAACGCAGATCGGGCGGAGGTCACTTCCCCCCCTCCAGCCACGACTCGCGACCCGGGAAACCCTCCGGCACGTGCTGTTCGGTGAACTCTTTCAGTTCCTTCCAGCGGTTCTGGGCCGAGAGCAGCTTGTACATGTTGTTCAGGGCGTCGCGGAAGCCGGTGGCCTCGATGTCCTTCCCGCCTGCGTTCGCGACGTCGATGCCCGCGTCTTCGGCGGCCTTCACCGCCTTGCGATACCACGACTCGGCCTTCTCCATGTCATTCAGGTGGTAGTGGAAGATGAGCCCGGTGTCGTTCAGGATGCCGGGCGAGTTCGGGGCGGCCTCCGCGGCCCGCAGATACCAAGCTGCGCTGCGCTTGTAGTCGTGGCCGACGTCGCGGTACCACAGGCCCGCGTCGTTCGGGACCTCGCTCCGGCCGGGCCAGTTCTTCCACGCGGACGTCCAGAGTGTCTCCCGCTGCTCGACGTCCAGACCGGCGCCGTCGCGTGCGACGCGGTGGACGGCGAAGTAGATGTCCTTGTTCTCCGTCTTGCCCCACGCGCCGGGGGCGGTGGCGAACGAACCCACGGCTTCCTTCACCTTCCCGGCAGCGAGCAGGTCCTCCCCGTCGAGCAGTGCGAGGTACCCCTGAACGTGGGTGTCGCCGTCCTTCGCGGACGCGAGCGACCGCATCGCCGACTTGACCTCGGCCGCGGCCCACTTCTTCATGCTCCAGATCCGCGAGAGAGGTGCCATCTGGCCGGGCAGGAGCGCCGCGCACTTGGCGTAGTCGGCGACGAGTTCCGGCGCCTTCGCGGTGTTCTGCCACTGTTTCGCGTACGTCGCCTGGAGGAGCGCCTGGCCGCTCTTCGGGTCCGCCGCGAACGCGCCGCGGAAGTACTTCTCGGCGGCCGCCCAACGGGACTTGTCCTTGTTGTCCTGCTGGCCCTTGCGCATCCAGATCTGGCCGAGGTCCCAGAAGGCGTCGAAGCACTTCGGATCGTCCTTCGTGACGTCCTCGAGCAACACGAGCGCCTCCGGCGTGTCGCCGCCGCCCTGGTGCTGGTAGACCTTCGCCTTCAACACCCGCGCACCGCTGTGCTTCGGGTCCTTCTCAAGCGCCTTGCCGAGCCACTTGTCGCCGTCGGCGATGTACGCCAGGATCATGTTCGGGTCCGCGCCGTCGCGGCTCATTTTGTCGCCGGCGAGGATGTACGCGCGCCCCTTGGCGACCATCAGTTCCACGTTGTCCGGGTTCGCCTCCATGGCGGGCGTCACGCACTTCGCCGCCTTGTCGAACTGCCCGAGGCCCAGCAGGACCGCCGAGAGGTCCAACGCCGTGGCGGCGTCGGTCGGGTTCGCCTCCGCAGCCTTCTGAAGGAACGGCAGGGCCTCGTCGAACTTCCCTTTCTCCTTCAGGGCGCGTCCGGATTCGAGGTCACCCGCGAGGGCGATCGAGGACAGCACCGAGGTCATCACGATGGCGGCCAGGGCGGCGGGGGCGAGTTTGCGGAGGAGCATGGTCACCTCGAAGAGGGGGGGCCGAGCCCGGAACGGGCGCGCGGGGGCTTCGCTTCAGAGTCGGACGCAGAAGATCAGGAAGCATAGGTCGGGCCGGAGCGTTCGAGCAAGGACGGCGTGCGGCGGAAACGGCCTGCCGGGCTCCGGCGCGGGTCGATTCCATTCGCAGGTCGTCACGCTCCGGTAGCGTTTCCCGTTTCATCCGGCTCCCGCCGGGCCCGTCCTAACCAAGGCACATGTCCGACACCCTCCCGCCGAAGCCCGTCTCCGCCTCGCACGTCGAGATGGTCCAGCTCATGCTCCCGCACGACGCCAACGTGCTCGGGAACGCCCTCGGCGGCGTGGTCATGCACCACATGGACATCGCGGCCGCCATCGCGGCCCAGCGGCACGCCGGCCACGTCTGCGTGACGGCTTCGGTGGACCGGATCGACTTCGAGAGCCCCGCCCACGTCGGCGAGGTGCTCGTCCTGCTCGCGTCGGTGAACTTCGCCGGCCGCACGAGCATGGAGGTCGGCGTCCTCTGCATGGCGGAGGACGCGCGCACCGGACGCCGGCGTCACACGGCGTCGGCCTACTTCACGTTCGTCGCGCTTGGAGACGACGGCAAGCCCTGCCCCGTCCCCGCCGTGCTGCCCGTCACGCCGGTGGAAGTCCGCCGGTTCGAGGCAGCGCAGCGGCGCCGCGCGCTGCGGCTCGCGGAACGAACGTCCACCACTGACCCACGGAGCAGTTCTTGAGCGACATGAACGACGAACCGAAGGCGCGCCGCGGCAAGCCGGGCGAGGAGCCGAAGAAGCCGAAGATCGGACTTCCTCTGATCCTCCTGCTCGTGCTGATGGTGGCGATCGTCGGCCAGTTCCTCCAGGAACAGCAGTACCCGGCGAAGCCCATCTCCGAGATCATGACGATGGCCGCGGAGGGGAAGGTCGAGAAGGCGGTCATCACGCCGGACCAGATCAAAGTCGTGCTCCGCGCCGAGAAGGGCGAAGACGGCAAGGACAAGGAGCCCGCCCGCTGGTCCGCTCAGATCAATGGCGACAAGGCGAAGGAACGCTTCCAGGCCGCCGTCGAAGACGCCACACCGCGCGGGTCCGTCACGTTCGACAATTCGGGCGGCCTGTTCGGCCCGTTCTTCTTCATGTGGATCCTGCCGATCGTGCTCGTGGCCGGGCTGTTCTGGTTCCTGATGCGGCGCATGGGACCGCCGCAGGGAGTCATGAACTTCGGCAAGAGCAAGGCGAAGATCTACGCGGAGAAGGAAGTCCACGTCACGTTCGCCGACGTCGCCGGCGCCGACGAAGCGGTCGAGGAAGTGAAGGAAATCGTCGAGTTCCTCCGCGAGCCGAAGAAGTTCCAGGCGCTCGGCGCGCGCATCCCCAAGGGCGTGCTGCTCCTCGGCGCGCCGGGCACCGGCAAGACGCTCCTCGCCCGCGCGATCGCCGGCGAGGCGGGCGTGCCGTTCTTCAGTCTCTCGGGCTCCGACTTCGTGGAGATGTTCGTCGGCGTCGGCGCGAGCCGCGTGCGCGACCTGTTCCGTCAGGCGGAGCAGCAGTCGCCCTGCATCGTCTTCATCGACGAGCTCGACGCGCTCGGCAAGACGCGTGGTTCGTCGCCGATCAGCAACGACGAGCGCGAACAGACCCTGAACGCGCTGCTCGTGGAGATGGACGGCTTCGACGCGAACAGCGGCGTGATCATCATCTCGGCCACGAATCGCCCGGAGATCCTCGACCCGGCGCTACTCCGCCCGGGCCGCTTCGACCGTCAGATCGTGGTGGACCGCCCCGACGTCTTCGGACGCCGGAAGATCCTCGACGTCCACGCGCGCAAGGTGAAGCTCGACCCCACAGTGGATCTCTCGACGATCGCGAAGCGCACGCCGGGGTTCGTCGGCGCGGACCTCGCGAACGTGGTCAACGAGGCCGCGCTGCTCGCCGCCCGCAAGAACCAGAAGTCCGTGATGTCGGCCGACCTCGAAGAGGCGATCGATCGCGTGATGACCGGCCTGAAGAAGCAGCGCCGGGGCATCACGGCACGCGAAAAGGAGATCGTCGCGACGCACGAGACCGGGCACGCGCTCGTCGGGTACTTCACGCCCGGCACCGACCCCGTCCACCGCATCAGCGTGATCCCGCGCGGCGTCTCGACCGGCGGCAGCACCATGTTCCTCCCCGAGGAGGAGCGCATGGTCTACACGCGTGACGAACTCGTCGCGCGCATCATGGCGCTCCTCGGCGGACGCGCCGCGGAACGGGTCGTCTACGGGCATCTCTCCACCGGCGCGTCGAACGACCTCGAAGTCGCGTCGCGCATCGCGCGGCACATGGTCACGCGCTACGGGATGAGCGAGCGCGTGGGCCCCGTGTCGCTCGAGGACGAGGGCGCCCAGTTCCTCCGCGACTCGATGGTCAAGCCGGACCGCGCGCACAGCGAGTCCACGCAGAACGTGATCGACGAAGAGGTCCGCGAGATCGTCTCCCGCTGCGAGGTGCGAGCGGTGGACCTGGTCACGCGCAACCGCGAACTTCTGGAGCGCGTCCGCGGCGTGCTCATGGAGAAGGAAGTCGTCGAGCGCGAGGAGTTCGAGCGCCTGATGACGCTGCCCGTCGCCCCGGCGGCGTAGCGGCGCTGCGGGGGGGACGTCCCCGACGAGGTCGGCCGGAGGTGCGATCGAGACCGGCCGGGGCTCGACGCGCGTTACCCCCCGCGACGCGCATTCGCGGAGCAGAGCGGCCGGGCCGGACCGAGGAGAAGGAGACCCGGCGCTCGTGGTGGCGTCCCCGACGAGGTAGGGCCGAGTCGCGATCGAGACTTCAGACGATCTCCCCGGTGGTCTTCTGCAGGGCGCTCTCCTTCAGGCGGGCGCGGGCGCGGTGGATGCGGCTCATCACCGTTCCGATCGGGATGCGCAGGCGACCCGCGATCTCGGCGTAGGTGAGCCCGTCGAGCGCGAAGAGCACGAACGGGTCGCGGTAGGTCTCCGGCAGGCGGACGAACGCGTCGCGGACGCGGTCGTCCACGCGGTCGAGCGCGCGGTCGTAGGCGGCCTCGGTGGTGGGGGCGTCAGGGGTGTCGCCCGTCTCGCTCAGCGTGTCGATCGGTTCGCCGAGGTCCGTGTCGGTGCCGGTGCGGCGGCGCTGCGACGTGTAGGCGGCGGTCAGGAAGAGGCGACGTAGGATCGTCGCGAGCCAGGCGCGCATCGACGTGCCGGTCTCGAACCGGTCCCGCGCCTTGTAGGCGCGCAGGATGGTTTCCTGGACGAGGTCGTCAGCGTCTTCGTCGCGCCTGGAGAGGCGCAACGCGAGTCGCCGAAGGAACGGCCGCTCGACGAGAATTCGATCCGTGGTCCCGAGGGCGTCCTCGGGCGTGTGCTCCGTCATCGTCCTTCCGTGCCCCGCCCGCATCCGCGGGGCGTCGGCGCGCCTTGCACGCGCGCCGGGGACCAGTCTATGTCAACGGTAGGGGCCCCACGCAAGCGTCAGGTGAGAACTGCGTGTAGGATCGGGCCCGGAGGTCGGTCGCATGCGACGTTTCGTGTTTGCGTCGGTACTTCTCGCATGTTCGATGTGGCCCGGCGCCCGCGCGGACCAGGACTCCGGTGCCGTTGTCCAGGATCTGATTGCAGATCTTGCGTCGTCCGAGGCGCACGTCCGGGAGCAGGCGCGGGACGGCCTTGCGAAGATCGGGGCGGCGGCTGTGCCGTGGCTGTCGATCGCACTCGTGGCCGACGGGAGCCCGCCGAGCGCGCGCATCGAGGCCGCGCGCGCTCTCGCCAGGATCGGTCCCGTTGCGGCCGACGCGCTCCCCGCGCTCCGGACGTCGGCGGAATCGACCGACGTCGCCCTGGCCGCCGCCGCACGCGAGGCGATCCTGGCGATCGAAGCCGGTGCGCCGCGCGTCGCCGACGTGCCGGCGGCGATCCAGAGGGCGCCGACGGCCGAGCGTCCGGCCGCCGTCCGGCGCCTCTCGCTCGTGCGCGTCGAGGACCGCGATGCAGCAGCCACGCTGCTGCAGGAACTCGCAGCGCACGCGGACCCCGCGGTGCGTCTCGCCGCGGTGGAGACGCTCGGCATGTTGGACGTGAGCATGCTGCCGCCCGATCGTGCGGCTGAACTCGCGGCGTCGTCGCTCCTGATCCTCGCGCGCGCGATGGGCGACGTCTCGGTGCCCGTTCGCGCGGCGGCGGCGTCGGCGGCCATCGCTCGCTACGACGGCAAGCGTTTGCAGGCGTTGCTCGCCTTGCCCGGGCGCGACGACGACGCGTCGCGCCGCGCGCGGCCGTGGCTCGTCGCCGCGGCGACGGAGCGGGCCGACGCGGCATCGACCGGGCGGACGCTGCGTGGATTCGCGCTCGCGCGGGGCATGCGTTTCGTCGGCGGGGACGCTGCTGCGGCCGACGACATCGCCGTCGCCTCCGCCGAAGTGCTGGGCGCGGCCCGTCCCGTTCTCGCGGAGGCGGTCGAGGCACTGTCGGCTGCGACGACCGGCGAGCTCGCGGCGCGGGTTCGTCGCGAGGCGGCGCTTGCGCTCGGCGCGACAGGCGACGACGGGAAGGGCACAGCGATCGACGCCCTCGTTGCGCTCCTCGCGGATCGCGAGTCGCGTGCACAGGTCGAGGCGGCGGCGGCGCTGAAGCAGATCCTGCTCGCGGAGATGGAGCGTTCCTGGAAGCCGTCGCGGGCGCCGGCCGAGGTGCAGAAGGCGATCGACGCGGGGATCTCGTGGCTCGTCCGACATCAGGACGGGAGCGGCGGCTTCGATGGCGACGGATTCGAGAAACACGACCCGAAAGACGGCCCTTCCGGGGGCGCGGGCAAGGAAGCGTTCGACGACGGCCTGACGGCGCTCGCGGCGCTCGCGCTCGCACGGAGCGGGGCAGTGCCGACGTTCGGTGAGACGGATGCGAGCGGCGTTGCCCTGCGGCGGGCGCTCGTCCGTCTCGTCGAGATTCAGGACGCCGCCGGCTGCTACGGCGCTCGCGGGATCAAGCACTGGATCTACACGCAGGCGATCGGAACGCTGGCGATGGTCGAGGCGTCGCGTCGCACCGGCGGCCCGGTGTGGCGTGAGTCGGCGCAGCGCGCGCTCGACTTCCTCGCGGCGTGCCGCAATCCCGAGGGCTCGTGGCGCTACGACGTGCGCCCGAAGGACGCCGACACGTCCGTCAACGGCTGGGTCGTCCAGGCGCTGCGCGCGGGCGAGCGGTCGGGCTTCCGCGTGGACCGTTCGGGATACCGCGCCGTGCTGACGTACCTCGACACCGCGACCGACGCCAACACGGGCCGGGTCGGGTATCTGCCCGACTCGCGTGAGTCGGCTCGAACGAACGAGATGCTGAAGAAGTTCCCGCCGGCGCTGACGACCGCGATGACGTCGTCGGCCTGCGTGCAGCGTCTGCTCCTCGGCCGCGATGTGCGCACCGACGCCGCGCTCGCGAACGGGCTCGAGGTCGTCCGCAAGATGCCGCCGGCGTGGGACGCGGCAGGCGGGCGGACCGACCTCTACTCGTGGATGGCGGGCACGGAGGCCCTCTACCTCGTGGGCGGCGACGCTTGGGCGACGTGGAAGAAGTCGCTGCGTGACGCACTGCTCCCGTCCCAGTCCCCGGCTGCATCCGGGGCGCGCGCCGGGTCGTGGGACCCCGCCGACCCGTGGGGCCCCGACGGGGGCCGCATCTACTCGACCGCGGCCGCCGTGCTCTGTCTCGAAACGCACCAGGGGCAGATCCCGCCGCTCCCGCACGCGCTCGGCGGCGAAGCCCGCGTGTGGCGGGCCGTGCGCGCGCTCGACGCCGCGTCGAAGGACGCCGCGAACCACGAGACGGTCCGCGCTGCCGCGGCGGCGGCGCTCGTCGCGATCTCGAAGCCGTAGCGGACGGCGTCGTCAGTCCCCCAGGCGCCGGCCGCGCGGAATCTCGCGATTCCCGGATGTAACTTCCGGCCCCCTCCGGACGTCCTTGGTGTGGGAGACAGGAGCGCCCGCGGAGGCACTCCGATGCTGAGATCGTCCATCCGGCCCGTCGCGCTTGTCGCGGCGGCCGTCACCGTGTCTGCGACGCTCTGCGCGGTCGCGGCGTTCGACTTCCGGTCGCACGCAACCGCCGCCGAACCGACGCCGCTCGAGGTGTTCCAGCGTTTCATCAACGACAACGACCCGCACGTCCGGCGCAAGGCCGTCGCGGCGCTCGCCGACCAGCGCGGGGCGGCCGTCGTCAACGCACTGCTCGTCGCATCGCGTGACGAAGACGCCGGCGTGCGCGACCGCGCGGCCGCGATCCTCGTGGACAAGCGCGATCGCTCCGACGAGATCGCGGCACTCGTGGCGGCGCTCGGACCGAAGACCCCTGCGGAGACCCGAGCCCTCGCGGTCCGCGCGATCGCGAAAACCGGCGCGGCCGGGGTGGCCGCGCTGCGATCGGCGCTGAAGGACAAGGACCCCGCCGTCTGTTGCGCGGCCGCGCGCGGCCTCGCGGAACTCCGCGACGCCGAGTCCTCGGCCGACCTCCACTCGATGCTCCTGCGCGACGAGGCGATCGTGCGCGCCGTGGCGTGCGACGCGATCGGCGAGTTGATCGGCGCCCGCGCGGTCGGCACCGCCGCCGGCGTTGCGCTCGGAGATCACGCGATCGAGCCGCGCGTTGCTGCGATGACGATCCTCGGACGGTATCCGGCGCCGGAAGGGCTCGACGCTGCGTTGCGGTGCGTTGACGACGCAGGATGGTCGCTCCGCGTGGCCGCAGCCCGCGCCATCGCATCGTTCGGCGGCGACCCGGAATCGGCGCGACGCGGCGCGGAGGCGCTCGTGAAGTCACTCGGGCGTGAGGCGCGCGAGCGGGTTCGGGTCGAGTACGCCGAGGCGCTCTGGTCGCTCACGGGGATCGACTTCGGGCCCGACCGCGAGCGTTGGGCGCGGTGGTGGAAGGAGTCGGGCGGCAAGTTCGACCCGCCGCCGAAGCGGCCGGTCCGCGCGGCACGCACGCCGGGGTCCACGCAGGGCGGACTCGCCGACCTTCCGCTCGAATCCGAGCACGTGATCTTCGTGTTCGATGCGAGCAGTTCCATGGGCGATCCGGTCCGGTTCGGCGTGAAGACGACGAAGCGCGCCGACCTCGAGGCGGCGTTCCAGTCGGTGCTCGCCCGCATGCCGAAGCCGTCGTGGCTCAATCTGATTCCGTTCGCGACGATCGCCGAGCCGATGCGCCCCGCGCTGATCGAAGCCACGCAGCAGGCCCGGGCGGCGACGCTCCACCACCTTCAGAAAACGCAGGCCGACGGCCGCACGAACATCTACGACGCGCTCGAACTCGCGATTTCCGACCCCGAGGCCGACACGATCGTGCTCCTCACCGACGGCGCGCCGAGCGCCGGCAAGCGCACCGGCCGCAACGCGATCATCGAGGGCGTGCGCGACATGAACCGCTACCGACTCGCGCGCATCCACACGATTGAGATCGGTGCCGCGAACACGGGGGCCCGCTGGAAGGGCTTCCTGATGGACATCGCCGACGCCACGGGCGGCCGTCACCTCTCGCGCTGAGACCGAGTTCCTGACCCGCACCGTCGGTGCCGCGCTCGTTGCGCTGCCGACGCTCGCGGGTCCGGACCCGGCCTGCGGCCGGTTCCGCGCACCCGGGGACGCCGTGAGACATGCGTCGCACGTTGCGACGCACACGCAGGCGATCCCTCTCACCACGAACGCATGACAGGAGTTCCGCACCCATGAACCACACGAATCCGATCACGTCTCCGCGGCGTCGCCACGCGCCGTTCGTACTCGCACTCGGTCTCCTCGCGATCCTCGGACCGGGCGCGCGCGCCGACGGCACGCCGACTCGCTCGCAGGTGCCCGGCTACCCGCGTAGCTCCGCCGCGTCCCCCGGGCCGCTGAAGTCGGCACCGGTCGGCTACGGCGACGACAACTTCGGGACGACGGGCACGCAGTACGACACCAACATGATCTTCGACGCCGACCCGGACGACCCAGACGCAGTCTGGATGATCGTGCGCCAGGCGTGCATCACGTCGGGCGGCCTCGTCATCAGCGACGACCCGTCCGACTCGTCACGCGAAGCGCAACGCGCGTGGGGCGAGGATCGAGTGCAGTTCACGGTCGAGGACGCCCGCGACGAAGACGTCGCCGCGGACCGTGTGGTCATCGTCGTCCGGAACGAGCTTGGCGTGAACGCGAGCTGGACCGTCGAGGGCAGCGGCCGCAACCACGCCGTGATGGACGCGCGCCTTCTCGACATCACGGGGAAGACGCACGGCTGGGCCCGTCACGTCCACGTGGATCCCACCGTGACGAACGCGGCGTCCGCGTCGTCGCAGGAGACCGACGAGCACGACTCCGGCTCGCAAGCCGGGAAGAGCCAGGACGGCTTCCACCTCGGGGCGAAGGCGCACGAGCGTCAGTCCGACGTGGACGGCGCGTGGTCGTCGATGGGCGTCACGTCCGTGGCGACCGCCAGCGACGCCGACGGGTGGGGAACGTCCGTGGAGCAGCGGTACCGCGCTCGATCCTGCGCGGTGCGCATCGCGTCGTCCGCGTTGCTCGAGGTGAAAGCGCAGGCGAACGTGCAGGCCGTGCCGACGTCTTCCAACGTCCACGCGTTCGACATCCTGAACGTCGTCGATGCATCGTACGTCGTGGACGCAGGCCCGCCGACGACGGGCGGCGGCGGATCGGTCGATCCCGCCGGTCCGACGACGCCGGGTGGCAACACGGGCGGCCCGACCACGCCAGGCGGCGGCAACCCGGGAACGCCGCCGACACCCGGTAGCGTCGGCGGCTCTGCGCCGGGTGGCGCCGGCGGTTCGACGCCGGGTGGCGCCGCTCCTGTCCCCGGGACTCCATCGGTGCCCGGCTCCGGAACGCCTCCCGGTGACCGTCCGCTCCCGCAGCAGCCCGGCCCGGTGACTCCGCCGAACGGCGGGCCGAGCCTCCCGCCCGCTGGAGCCGGCAGCGGGACATCTGGTGGCGCGGGCGGCGGTTCCGCACCTCAGGGCGGGAGCGGTACGGACGTCGGCGGCGGGGAAGCTGGAGGCAGTGGGGCTTCCGGCGGCGCCGCGTCCGGCGCGGGTGGCGGATCGACGGGCCTGCCGCGTGGCGACGGCTCATCGCCCGCGCCCACGGGTCAGACTCCCTCGGGCGATGCTCCGACCGGAGGTGCTCTGCCCGGCGGGACCGGAACCGGGTTCGAAGGGGGCACCCGTCCCGGCGAGACGCCGGGGAGCGGTTTCTCCGGCGGAGGCGGTTCCGCAACGGGCACCGACGGCGGGGCCGGTACGACGATCCGCTAGCAGCCTGTCGGAGTAGTCGGTTGCAAGCTCGAGGGCGTCACCCGACAGGCTGCTAGCTTTACTGATCTCGCGGAGACCGATTTGGCGCGGAACCACGTCGCCGCCGCGGTCGTT